>PMAD01000309.1:2525-16739 GCA_003152415.1 Acidobacterium sp. | reverse complement strand
CTTCGATGGTGACGATGCGTTCTTTCTCGGAGATGAAGCTGGAGAGTGCGTTGAGCAGGGTGGTTTTGCCGGCGCCGGTGCCGCCGGAGATGACGATGTTGAGGCGAGCCTGCACCGCGGCGCGGAGCATGTCGAGCATGGGACCGGTGAGGGCCTTGTTCTGAATCAGCTTCTCGGCGGTGAGCGGCGAGGAGCCGAAACGGCGAATGGAGAGAATGGGGCCATCGATGGCCAGCGGTGGAATGATGGCGTTGACGCGGGAACCGTCCTTGAGGCGGGCATCGACCATGGGCGTCGACTCGTCGACGCGGCGGCCGACGGCGGAAACGATCTTGTCGATGACCTGCAGGAGGTGGCGGTTGTCGCGGAAGGTGACGCTGGTGCGGCTGAGAACGCCGCGGCGCTCCACGTAGACGTGGGTGGCGGTGTTGACCAGGATGTCGTTGATGGTGTCGTCTTTGAGGAGCTGTTCGAGAGGGCCGAGGCCGAAGACCTCGTCGAGGACTTCCTGGGCGACGCGGTCGCGCTCCACGGAGCTGAGCGGGACGCCCTGTTCGGCGATGATCTGCTGAATGAGGGCGAGAAGCTGGAGCTGGCCGGCGCGGGTTTCCTGGGCCTCGCCGAGCTTCTCGAGGTCGAGACGATTGATGAGTTCGGCGTGGACAGCAGACTTGAGTTCCTGCTGTTCCTTTTCGCGCAGGGGGCGGGCATTGGGCGCGGCGGTGCGCAACCCCGGACTGGTGGCGCGAAGATTGCTGCCGTCGGGACGTGTCTGCGTGAGGTTGAGGGTAAGATCGCTCATCGCTATTCAGTCCTTTTCTGGCCAAACAAAGAGAAGCCTTTGCGGGCCGGCTGAGTTTTGACAGCAGCTTCCTCACCGGTAAGCATGGAGGTCCAGCGGGTGAACTGGCCGGAAATCTCGGACTTCTTGTCGGGCCCGATCGGCTCACCGACGTTGATGGCTCGCTGGCATTCGGTATAGGCGTTGCAGAGGCGGACTTCCACCGGGACGCGAATGGCTTTCTCGATCTGCTCGATGGCGATGGCGCCGTGGGAGGAATAGCGGTTGATGATGACGTGCAGGCGCGCGGAGGTGGACTCGTTGCGGCTGAGACCGTCGATGTAACGGGAGAGGTCGCGAATGGCGCCGATGTCGGGGGTAGCGACCAGGTAGATCTGGTCGGAGCGGTCCATGACGGCGAGGGAAACTTCCTCGAGGGAGGTTTGGCAGTCGAGAATGATGTAGTCGTACTCGCCGCGCAGGAACTCGAGGGTGCGTTCGAGGGCGTCGGGATCGACGGTGCGGGTCAGATCGTGGGATTCAGGGGAAGACAGGACTTCGAGTCCCGAACCATGCTTGGCGATGAAGCCGCGCAGCAGGGTGGAATCGAGGCGATTGACGTTGCGAATGAGTTCATCGAAGTGGTAACGGCTGCCGTCGAGCCCGAGGTACAGGCAGACATGGCCGAACTCGGGATGGTTGTCGATGAGCAGGACGCGCTTGTTCTTCTGGCGGACGAGGTAATAGGCCAGGGTGACGGCGACGGTGGTGGTGCCCACTCCGCCCTTGGCGCCGAAGAAGGAAATAATGTGCCCGGTGTTGCGGGCGCGACCGGTATTGGTGGCCCACTGTCTTTCCTGGCGATCGAAGGTGTCGGCGAGCTGGCGGGGATCGAGGGGGTTCTTGAGGACCTCGTTGCAGCCGGCGCGCATAGCAGACAGCAGGAGATCGGGATCGTTGCGGCCGGAAAGAGCGGCGGCAAAGAACCTGCCGAAAAAGAGCTGCTGCAGGTAGGTGGCGGTTTCGGCGGCGCCCGCGGGATCGCGATCGAAGTCGATGATGGCGATGACGAGGTCGGCGGCTTTGGTCTCCGCAGAGACGGCGGGACGGCGGACGGCCGAGACGTACTCGTCAAAGTCGTCGTGGGTGACCGTCCAGTGGTGCTCGGAGGCGGCCTGGACGATTTTGTCCGTCAGTTCATGGTCGAGACCGACGGTCAGCAGCGCAACCGTGAGAGTCTGCGAATTGGAGGCCTGCTGGCTCATATCTGCATCCTTATCCTTTTCACTGAATCGGAACCTGCGGGGGCACCGGCTGAGGCTGCGGCTGAGGCGGCGGCGTCTTGGGTGCGATGGTCTTGTCGAACGTCTGATTTTCGATAAACGGGATGGCCGTCTTCGGCTGGGTCGGCGTGGGATTATCGGTGAGCGGATCCACCAGGGTGGGGGTCACGATGACCGCCAGCTCGGCGACGCTCTTGGTCGTGTTCTTCGACTGGAACAGCTTGCCGAGGATGGGTATGTCGCCGATCCCGGGAATTTTCGAGAGCTGATCGGTGGTGCGGTTGTCGAGCAGCCCGGAAATAGCGAAGCTCTGGCCGCTTTTGAGCTCGACGAGGGTTTCGGCGCGGCGCGTGGAGATGGCCGGAATGGTGTAGCCGGAGATGTTGACTTCATTGGAGTAGTCCAGCGCGCTGACTTCAGGCGCAACTTTCAGCTCGATGGTGCCATCGGCCAGGACGGTCGGAGTGAAGTCCAGCTTGACGCCGTAGGGGCGAAACTGAATGGTGACGGAGGTGAATCCGCCAGTGCCGCCCTGCACCACCGGGTAGGGGAACTCGCCGCCGGAAAGGAAGGAGGCTTTTTCTCCGCTCAGCGCGGTGATGGTGGGCTCAGCGAGAATCTGCGCGATCTGGTTCGATTGAAGGGCCTGAATGGCGGCGCCCAGCTGCAAATCCTGGTTGTAATAGAACAGACCGAGCAGACTGCTCAGCGAGAGCAGAGAATTGCTTGACGTAGGAGCGGAGGTGGAAGAGGGAGGATTGGCGCCCACGGTGACGGCGCCAAACTGCCCGGTGCTCGAGTTAAAGGTATTCACGCCGGGTCCGAAGAAGTTGAAGCCCAGCTGTTGGGCCCGGGAGCGGTCGATCTCGATGATGCGCACCTTAAGGCGGACCTGAGGGGTGTGCCTGGTGGTCACCTGCAGGGAATTGGCGACATCCTTGGAGAAGAGGCCGGCCAGTTTGGCGGCGGCGTCGGCGGTTTCGGGGCTGGAGACAGTGCCGGCTAGAGCGACCTGGTCGCCGCGACCTTCGACGCGGATGTTCTCGTTGGGGAACGCGTCATTCAGGGCATGGTGCAGACCAGAGACATCGATGTCGGAGTTGATGAGATAGGCCCGGGATTGTCCGGTTTCGTCCCAGAGCACGAGGCTGGAGAGGCCGGGAGCTTTGGAGGTGATGACAATCTGGTGAGGGCTGGAGGTAAAGGAATCCAGGACGTCGGGGTTGCTGACGTAGACGCGCTTGATGCGATTCTCGGTGTTGACGAACATGGAGCGGCCGACGAGGAGGTGAAGAGGCTCGCCGACGGCCTGCGCGCTGGTGCCCATGCTACCGACGAAAGTGGTAGGCGTTGCGGCGGTGACGGGCTTCTCCTGCGCGTATGCGGCCGAAGATGCGGCCACCGTAAACGCCGCCGCCAGCAGGGCGGGTGAAAGCCTTCGAGTTGTGCGCTGTCTGGTTATCATGCAATGCCTCAGTAGAAACTCACGGCGGAGCGCTTATCGCCCATCATGGTTTCCACGACCCAGGGTTTGGGGGCGTGGGGTTTTTGGACTTCGGGCGCCGGCGGGGCACCCTTAGGGGTGGAAGGCAGGCCGGCCAGTTGCGCGAGCGCGACCGGGGTAGCACCCGCCGCGCCATGATCGCCGCCATTGCGCAGGACAAAGTGGATCGTTCCTTTCTCGCTGGCGAGAACGGCCTTTTCGGCCTCTTCGGGAGAGAGCAGGAGGGTGACGACATCCACGGAAACGGGCTTGCCGGAGGGATCAGGCTGAACCTGATGGCCGGCGGCGAGAACCTCGGCGTCCTGGAGGACGGTCGCGGTCACCGGTTCCGGATGGTTGTTGTCGGTATAGGTGACGAGCACATCGACATGGGTGCCGGGCATGAGGAAGCCGGCGACGCCGACGACCTCATCGGACTTGAGGGCGATGGCGCGCATGCCGGTGGGAATTCTGCCGGTGAGGCCGATTCCGGAGCCGGCGGCAGCCAGCTGGCGATCGAGGATGGGCTGTCCAGACGCCAGCGGATAGAGCACCGAGCGTCCGACAACGTCGTCGATCTTCATGAAGCTTCCGGCCAGCGGATGGGACTTGGGCCAGTCGATCATGGAGAGATCTTCACGGCGGATGGTTTCGCCGGGATCGAGGGAGCGGGCAGCCGCGACATACTGGTTGGGCGGCTGAACGGGGACGTGAGAAGCGTGGGCGACGCGGCGGCTGAGCCAGAACGTAAAGAGGCCGGAGATCACCAAAGCAGCGACGAGAGCAAGCATCAAGCGGCGAGCCATAATCAGATCACCTTTGGAACGCCGTGAGGAACAGCGTCGTCGCGGTGCCGGCAGCAACAGCCAGGGCATAGGGAAGGCGCAGTGTCCTCGCATTCGCGAGATTAAGATGTGGATGGGGGGCAAGACCCTCGATGCGATGATGCACGGCGAGGGCGCCAACGTTAAGGATGGTCTCCTTGAGCTTGCCGCGCCAGAGCGCGAGACCCAGGGCCATGACACCGCCGGCAAGGGCGGTGAGGATGAGAAGGTAGGGAACCAAAGGCATACCGGCGATAGCAGCGACGGCGGTCATCAGTTTGACGTCACCGGCACCCATGCCGCCTGCCAGCCAGAAGATAAGGAATAAGACACCGCAGATCAGACCGGCGAGAGCAGCCAGACCCAGCTGCTTCCAGCCGCCGAAAGCGAAGTGCAGGAGCAGCCCGAGCAGAATGCCGGGCAGAGTAATGAAGTTTGGGATCCGGCGGCTGCGTACGTCGAAAACTGAGCCGGTGATGGCGCAAACCAGCGCAATTACCGGGTACAGCCACTCGGAATGAAGGTTCGACATCGAAGATCCCCAATTTTCGCCCGGGCCAATGGTCGGTCAGAGCCAGGACAATTTATGGAACGGGAAGGACAGAGCGATGAGAGGGAAACTTCCGGGGGGCACGAAACTGCTCCGAGGAGGCTGCCAGCACATCACGCCGCGGCATCCCGGCCTGGAACTCTCCCTTGCGGGAGGAGCCAGGAAATCCGCACGATGCTGCGTCGTCCTTCGGTACATGAGCCAGGCCGGCAAGCCAGGTACGAAGTGCCGGACACCGGGAAAAGGTCGAAGCCTGAACGCCTGCTGAGGACCAACGGTTCGGAAGAAGCCGGAGGGGAGGGTTGGAGGGTCGCGACCGGGGCCCAGACAACATTGGCCGCGACCTCAGCTTGTTTGTTCGGATCCGGCACATCTCGTCGCAAAAGAGAGAGGCCGAAACCCGTACCACCCAACCAGAGACCGGCAAAAACAGAAACCATCAGAACGTCAGTGAAGGTTACAGGCTGTTGCCGACCGAGTTGAATTCGTTGGAGATTTTGTTGCTCAGCGAGCCCATCGCGACGATGGCGCCCAGGGCGATGAGGGCAGCGATCAGAGCATACTCGATCAGGTCCTGGCCAGACTCATCGTTCATCAGGTTCTTGAAAAGCAGTTTCATTACCGTTCTCCTTGTAAATAGCCGCACGGCCATCCTTGGTGACATCGTTTGATCGCGCTGGCGTTGGTGGTGATTGTTGTTTACATTGCGCTGGAGGAGTGCTCCGCCACAATGCCATTTAAGTGTTACCCTTTGCTACTTTTGTCTAAAACTCTGGTGCTAAATCGAAGCAATCGAAGCAATTGAGGTCACTAGCATCTGTCGTTACCGGCGGTATTCAACTTCCGTTACCTGGCCGCCTGTGCGACGAAGACGAGAGCCCTCAGGAAATCCATCAGAGGCTATTGCCGATGTCGTTAAACTCGTTCGAAATTTTGTTGCCGAGCCCCTTCATAGCGGTGATTGCAGCTACAGCGATCAAAGCCGCGATCAAGGCGTACTCGATCAGATCCTGGCCCGATTCATCGTTCAGTAAACTGGACAGGAGCCGCGATGGTCGGTTCATTCTGTTCCTCCCTGTTGGTTGCCGCGTTGCCGTTCTGTCGTGTTCCGACGAATGCAGCACGCTTTCAATCGTTGTTGTGATTCTGAGGTGCCCTGGGTTGTACCGCCATCCTCACTAGGTGTTACCGCTTGCCACTTTCGTTGATCCCATCGGCCGCAGCGGCGGAAAATGCGAAGTCCGATCGATCCGGCAGTCGCGATGAACAGAAGTTCGCCGAGCTTGAACCGCAGGCGGCGATCGCTTCCGATCAAAATGTGCGGCCGGTTTGCTTGTAGGTTCGTGCGATGCGTCGATCCAGGCGATACAGCGCGAAGTAAGCCGCGAGAACCAGCAATGCGGCGAGCAAAACATACTCGAGCGTGCCGGCAGCGGATTCGCCGCGCAGAAGATCCTGCAGGGGATTTCGAGTAACTTTCATGCCCATTCGTTCAGGGATGACGGCAACGCTGCTGCACTTGGCCTGCCGGCGGAGGCAGCGCGTTGTCCTGAGGAACAGAAGTAACCGAGGGAGTGTCCGGAAGCCATGCCTCATCGGTACTAAAGTCGTACCCCATTCGGTGCAGGTAACCTGGGAGGATGAGTCCCTGCGAGGCGCAAACGATGACGTCGAAGATAGCCCCGGCGGACAAAGTTGGCGGTGCCGTTAATTCCCCGTTCGGGGGATGCGTGCACCAGGGTGTTATCCGGCGCGTGATGCGGGTGATCGACGAGAAAATGGCCCGCCTTGATCATAATGAAGGACATTTCCCCCGATAACTTCCACTCACGGTGCGAGTTGAGGGTCGATCTGTCACCGCGCAGAACAGGCGTCCGGTGCTCGCGCATCCGGCGGCCTAAGGGGCAGAGGAGCATCAGGTTGCAGGAATCCCGAACCAATCCAACGCGCACCGACCAGGCCGCACGGGCCCTGGTGATCGGGTTACTCTGTGCGGTTGCGGCGTTCGTATGCCTGCGCGGCGCCACCGGAGCGGTCGCCGACCCAGACGTCGGGTGGCACCTGCGCACGGGCCAGTGGATCCTGCAGCACCACGGCTTTCCTCATACCGATCCGTTCTCGCGGGTAAGCGGCGCGACCCCGTGGCAGGCGTATAGCTGGCTGTTCGAGCTGATTCTGCTCAAGCTCTACGGGTGGATGAATCTGCAGGGGCTGATGGTTTTCACGGCGGCCATGATGGCGCTGATCGCCGCGGCGGTTTATCACATGATGAGCCGGCTGCAGGCGGATTTCACGCAGCGCGCGGTGCTGACCATCACCGTGATGTTCTGCCTTTCGCGCATGAGCACGCCGCGGCCGTGGCTCTTCACGATTTTGTTTTTTGCGCTGGAGATGGACATCCTGATGCACGTGCGGCAGACCGGCAAGAGCCGCGAGCTGTTGTGGCTGCCGTTGATCTTCGCGCTGTGGGCCAACCTGCATATTCAGTTTGTCGACGGCCTGCTGGTGCTGGGAATTGCGGCGACGGAGCCGCTGCTGGAGCGTTGGTGGAAATCGGGAACCAAAGGCGTGCCGGCGCGGAATCTTTGGCTGGCGCTGGCAGCGTGCGTTGCCGCGGCATGCCTGAATCCCTACGGACCGGGAATCTACAAAGTGGCGTGGCAGCTGGGCTCGCAGCCCGGCGTGCTGGACAGTATTGCAGAGATGCTGGCGCTGCCGTTCCGGACGACGGGCGATTTTGCCCTGCTGTTTATGGCTCTGGCCGCGGCCGGCGTGTTGTTCAAGTACCGGCGGCTGGCGCCGTTCGAGACCCTGATGCTGGCCATGGCGGCGGTGCTTTCGTTCCGCTCGCGGCGCGATCTGTGGGTGATGGCGATTACGGCGGGGGCGATTCTGGCGGCGGGTTTGCCAACGCGCGCAGAGCGCGAAGACAAGAAGAACCTGCCGGCATGGGCGCTGGCCCTGAGCGCGGCCAGTGCGGCTCTGGCGTTTGTGGCGAGCGTGGCGCTGCTGCACCTGAACAACGGGCGGCTCCAGGCCATGCTGGCGGAGAAGATGCCGGTAAGGGCGGTGGACGTGGTGAAAGAGCGGCACTACACCGGGCCGCTGTTCAACGATTACGACTGGGGCGGGTTCCTGATCTGGAATCTGCGCGAACCGGTGAGCATCGACGGGCGCGCGGCGCTCTACGGGGACAAGGCGATCGACCGTTCGCGCGAGACGTGGAGCGGCGGGGCGAAGTGGGCCGCGGATCCCGATCTGCAGTCGGCGGGCGTGGTCATCGCTCCGGACGGAGCGGCGCTGACCCAGCTGCTGCGCACCGACGCGCGCTTCGAGCTTACGTACGAGGACAAGGTAGCCGCGGTGTTCGTCGCCCGCAAGGATTTGAAAAACGAGGAGAACAGCGTGGCCGAGCTCAATCGAGCCGGCAGCGCGGCCGGTTCTCCGAGGCAGCTGCCATGAACGTGCACGAACAGGAGACAGCGGTGCAGGGAGAAACGAATATGAAGATTGCAGACCCCCGCGAGAAGAGGCCGGCGGAGCCAACACCAGGCGGTCCGTCCATGACCGCGCGCCTGCGCGATCTGGCGCTGGGCGATGAAAGTGGATCGGCCGTCGCGGAGATGGCTTTTGTCGTGGTGCCGCTGATGGTCCTGATGATCACGGGCATGGCGTTTTTCGGTATCGCGCTGAATAACGATCTGGCGCTGAACAATGCGGTGCAGGCGGGCGCAGAGCAGCTGGCTCTGCTGCGCGGGAATGTGGCCGACCCGTGCGCATCGACGGTGACGGATGTGCAAAACGCCGCGCCCGGACTGGCAACCAGCAGCCTTCGTTATACGGTCACGCTGGGCGGAACCTCGTATTCGAGCTCAGGGACGACGACCCCTTCATGCGCCGGTGTGACCATGACCACCGGCGAGGTTGCAGTGCTAACGGCGACCTACCCGGTGACCGTCAATGTTTTTGCATTCGGTTCTCACACGTACACGATGAGCGCTACGACGACGGAACTGATCCAGTAGCCATGCAGGAGAAATGCCAATGAATCTGGGAAGAAAAACAGTATCGAATCTGATCCGCGATGAACAAGGGCAGGCGCTGCCGTGGCTGGCGGTGATGCTGACGGTGATCATGGGAATCGCGGGATTCGTGATCGATCTCGGCCACGCCATGGTGTGCGAGCGGCAACTGCAGTCCTCGAGCAACGCGGCGGCGATGGCGGGCGCCCTGCAGCTGCCCAATTCGACCTATGCCAACGTGGCACACCAATACGGCTCGGAAACGGGAGAGGCCAACGCATCCGGGAACCTGCCGGGTGTGGCCATGACGGTGAGCGCTTACTGCTCGACAACGGTGAAAGGCTGGGGCATCGAGTGCCTGCAACCGGCCGCCGATAACGCGGTGGTCGTCACGCAAACCTCGTCGATCCCCACCACCTTTGCGCGGGCGATCGGCATCAACACTGTGCATATCTCCGCGACCGCGACGGCTGCCGCGCACGGCGCGCCGAGGGCCCCCTTCAACGTGGCGATCGTGGTGGACACGACCCAGTCGATGACCGATCCGGATGGCGGGCTGAATTGCACCGGGACCCGGGTTTACTGCGCGCTCGAGGGTATTCAGGATCTGCTGACGGATTTCTCACCCTGCTACACCGGGCTGAGCAGCTGCAGCGGGCAGCCCGCGGTGGACGAGGTATCGCTCTTCACCTTCCCTCCGACGTCGACTCCCTCGTATGACACCTCGTGCCCGCACAGCGGATCTTTCACGCCCATCCCTTACCCGGATGCGACGAACGCAACCACGGCAACGGAGATCTCCGATTACCAGATTGTGCCGCTCTCGAACAATTTCCGGACATCGGACGGGACCACGACGCTGAGCGGCAGCTCCAGCCTGGTGGTTGCGTCGGGCGCCACCAGCAGCAGCTGCGGAATGGCTGCCCAGGGCGGGATGGGCACGTATTATGCGGGCGCCATCAATGCCGCGCAGCAATATTTGTCACAGAACACGCGGACCGGCGCGGATAACGTGATGATTATCCTGAGCGACGGCGACGCGTCCGGGGCGGTGACGGTGAACGGCCAGGCGGACAGTGTGAGCTGGGGTACCAGCAATACGAGCAAGTACCTAAATTCGAACGGAAATTTTCCGTCCTATAAAGACATGTGCCAGCAGGGGATCGCTGAAGCCGCGGCGGCCAAAAGCGCGGGGACGAAGATCTACGTGGTGGCCTACGGCGCAGCTGATACCTCGTCGGGCTACTGCATGACCGACAGTCCGGCGCAGAATCCCTGCACGGTTCTGCAGACGATGTCCAGCGGGGCGTCGGAGTACTTCTTTGCCGACGGATCGAGCATCGCGAATGGCTGCACTCCGCCCACGGGAGGGCAGGCCAGTTTCACGAGTCTTACGCAGATTTTCTCGGCCATTGCAGGAGATCTGAGCGTCGGACGGCTGATTCCGAACGGGACCAGTTGACGGGAGGGCGCTCTCCGGCAAAGGTGGCAACCGGAAGGACGAGGGAACGCCGAAGTTCGGGAACAAATGGAGCCCGTATCTAATTGAACAAGCGACCCCGTTACTGGCGGCAAATTGCTACCACGAAGTGGGCATTGTGCCCTGCAAAGGCTGCACTAATCTGTAGTTAACGTTTCCCGGACCGGAATGGCGCGGAATGGCATGCAGATGGCGTGCGCCGTGGGAGCTGCCAGGCATACCTGCCCGGCCGTTCCGCATACGTTTGATTTTGAGGTGGGTAGAGCAGCGATGACAAAAGGTAAGGCAATCCGGAGCGCATTTGCGCTCATCAGTTCACACACAATTCCTGGCGCAGTTGCTCAGGGAGGCGGGTTGAGGCCTCGATTCGGACGCTTGAGTCGCGGTGAAGCGGGCTCGACCGTGGCCGAAACGGCCCTCGTTCTCCCGGTGCTGCTGGTTGTCCTCACCGGAATCTTTTCCTTCGGAATCATCCTCAACCAGTATCTGGTTCTGACCAACGCAGTGAATGGGGGAGCGCGAGGGTTTGCGGCGAGCGCGCCCGGCTCGGATGGTGGTTATTCGATAATGGATAGCGGCGACCCCTGCGAATACGCGGCGACGACGATTCAAAATTCGGCGTCGAACCTCACAGCCTCAAATCTGACTTACACGATCACCTATACGACGGCCAAGACCGCAGCGGTTACGACCTACAACGGGACCGGCTCTTCGAGCCCCTCGTGTTCCGACCTGCCAATGAGTCAGGGCGACTCGGTGGTGATAAAGGCGGTGTATCCGGTTACCCCGGTTATGTTTGGGTGGTCGAGCAAGACATTTTCGTTAACGGCACAAAGTGCCGAACTGGTGCAATGAGCGGCAGGGCAGAAGGCCGCGATATTGCGTGAGACTGGACAGAACAAAGGCCGGAACAAAAAGGCCGGAACACAGGATCGAGGGCGGGGAAAGGCTATGCGGAAAACCAGAACAGACCAGGGTAAAAGCCAGGAAACGCGAGGGGCGGGGAACGCCCGCCAGCGCCGGAACTGTCGTTCGATCGCACGCCTGATACTTGCCGACGAGAGCGGCCAGGTGATTCCGTGGGTTGTGGTGATGTTGTTCGCGGTTCTTGCGACCGCGGCTCTGGTGGTTGACCTCGGCCACGCCATGGTCATCCAGCGCGAGCTGCAGGCATCTGCCGATGCGGCGGCGCTGGCGGCCGCGGAGTCGTTTTCCGGAACCAGCACGAAGTACACGACGGTCGGGGCAACCTACAGCGCCGGCACCGGCGATGACAATGCTTATTCCGGAGTCTCCGTCGGTACGCCCACCGTGACCCCTCTGTGCCTGACAACGGTGTCGGGCTGGGGAATTCCCTGCACAACGTCCAGCGGCTCGGTGACCGTTCCCAACGCCGTGTCGGTTACCGAAACAGCTACCGTTCCCACATTATTCGCCGGTATCTTCGGCAAGCCGACCATCACTCTGAGCGCCACCTCGACGGCAACCAACGCTCGGCCCATGCCCTACAACATCGCTCTGATCGTCGACTCCACCCTGTCGATGGACGACGCCGACAGCAACTGCGGCGGTATCACCCAGGAACAATGTGCGCTGAACGGCGTGCAGCAGCTGCTGTCGGGTCTGAACACCACCTACGATCACGTGGCGCTGTTCACTTTCCCCAATGTGGTGGCGGGTAGCAATGCACCTGCGGGTGTGGCCATCACCAACACTGGCGCTGCGCAGACTTTCGGCTGCACAACGACAACCCCGTCCAGCTACCTGACCGTCTCCTACTACAATTTCGGCAGCGGGATCTATACACCGATCCTCTGGCCGATCAACACGAGCGGCGGCAACAACAGCAGCGGCAATAGTGATAACCAGAAGGACTACCAGCCACCGTGGACGGGCATTGCGTGGGCCATGCCGTACACATTTCCTCCTCCGCCGACCAGCACAGCGGGATACACGATCCCCACCGGCAGTTATTCGCCTACCTACCAGATCACGCCGTTTCTTGAGGACTACAACACGGTTTCATCAAGCGGAACGACGAGCCTGAACAGCAGCTCGAACCTGGTCAAGGCGGTCGGCGCAGTCAGTGGATGTGGTGGTCTGGCGCCTTCCAGCTACGACGGCGACTTCGGCACGTATTATCCGGGCGCACTTTATGCAGCGCAGGCTGCTCTGCTGAAGGAGCAGGCGAGTCACGCCAACTCCGCCAACGTGATGATCATCCTGGGTGACGGTAATGCAACGGCGCCGCAGTACTGGCCCAACTCCTCGGGTCCGGAGTTTGCGATGCCCAGCTCCGCCTCAGCGGCGACAACGACCTATCTGCCCAAAACTTCGAGTGGTTCGCCGACCGCATCACAATCGCTCAACACCTCTGCTTACACGTACCCGACCGGCTGGAAAACAGCGACCAGCGGCGGAAGCTACCCGTCATGGGTTGGCGAATGCGGACAGGAAGTGACTGCAGCGCAGTATGCGGCAACCTACGCCTCCGGCGGCAACGCCAACAATACGCTGGTCTTCACCATCGCGTATGGCTCACCGGCGGAATCGAACTCCGGCGACTGCGGCAGCGACGTCGGAGCTGGATCGAATCCGAACATTACCCCGTGTCAGGCTCTGCAGAAAATGGCCTCCCAGGTTTCCGGTGATGCTATTTCGCCCTATTTCTACAGCGACTACAAAGTCACGGGTGGAGACAGTGGTTGCACGGCCAACACCGATAATTCCGGGATCACAGCAATCAGCGATATCTACGCGGCCATCGCAACCAAGTTGATGGGGGCCAGATTAATTCCAAACGGCACTACATAAACAAAGCCACGCCGGTTACAAGCCGCGCGATCGGGCCGGGGCATCCTTCCCCGGCCCTTTCTGCGTTCTGCGGTGATTCGGGCACGGCCGCTTGACAATAGCTTCCGGGCGTTCGGAGAATGGCATGTTTGTGCGATTCGCGATGAGGTACAGCGTACCTTGTTGCGGAATGGCAGCCGCGGGGGACAGGTGGCGGATCGCTTTCGACTGGATGGAAAGACCGCGCTGGTGACGGGCGCGGCCAGCGGTCTGGGCGCTGCCATTGCCCTGGCCCTGGCGCAGGCGGGTGCGGCGGTCGCCTGCCACGGGAATCGTCGGCCGGCGGAAGAGACGGCAAATCAGATTCGAATGCAGGGGCACGAGGGGCGAAGCTTCTCGGCCGATTTGAGCGCCGAGGACGGCGCGGAGCGGCTCTTCTCCGATGTGGTCGTCGCCATGGGCGCTCCGGACATCCTGGTCAACAATGCGGGAACGATCCATCGCGCAGCCGCCGAGGAGCACGAGCTGGAGGCCTGGAAGCGTGTGCTGCAGGTGAATCTGACCAGCGCGTTCCAGCTTTGTCAGCTCGCCGGGCGAGAGATGCTGAAGCGACGCCAGGGAAAGATCATCAACATCGCCTCCATGATGTCGTTCCAGGGAGGGATTCGCATCGCGGCTTACGTCGCCTCGAAGGGTGGCATCGCGCAGATGACCAAAGCGCTGGCCAACGAATGGGCGCCGCGCAATGTGCAGGTGAACGCCATCGCGCCGGGATATTTCCGCACTGAAAATACTTCGGCGCTGCAGCAGGACGAGACCCGCAACCGGCAAATCCTCGAGCGGATTCCTGCTGGGCGCTGGGGCGAGCCGGAAGATCTGACCGGGGCCGCGGTGTTTCTGGCGTCGCCGGCGAGCGATTATGTAACCGGCACGGTTCTGGTAGTTGACGGTGGGTGGTTGGCGCGATGAAAGCCTCGACACAAGAGCGAGCGAAAGCC
>PMAD01000309.1:0-2504 GCA_003152415.1 Acidobacterium sp. | reverse complement strand
AGCGAAGGGCCGCTGGGGCTGGCGGACGTCTGCGAGCGCATGGCCCTGCACAAAAGCACAGCGCATCGGGCGCTCATGGTTCTGGAGCGCTGTGGGCTGATCGAGCGCACGCCGGAGAACCGGTTTCGTCTGGGGCTCAAGCTGTACGAGTTGGGCAGCCGCGCTGTGGAGCAGATCGACCTGCGGGCGCGGGTGCATCCGTGGTTTCGCCGGCTCTCGGCGCAGGTGGGCGAGACGATTCATCTGGGCGTCCTGCAGAAAACGTCGGTGGTTTACCTGGACAAGGTCGAGCCCAACAACCGCCGCACATGGCTGGCGTCGCGGGTCGGTGCGTCAAACCCGGTGTACTGCACGGCGATGGGCAAGGCGATGCTGGCGTTTCTACCCGATGAAGAGGCAGCGGACATCATCGGCAAGATTCGGTTCGTGCGCTTCACGCACCGGACGCTGATGACTCCCGAAGCGCTGCTGCGGTCGCTGGACCGTGTGCGCCGGCGCGGGTATGCCATCGACGATCAGGAAGTGGAGGATGGGGTGCGCTGTATCGGGGCGCCGATCCTGAGCGAGAGCGGGCACCCGATGGCTGCGGTCAGCGTTTCCGGGCCGACTTCGAGGATCACCCAGCAAAGTGTGCCAGGCATTGCAGAACATCTGGTGCGGTGCTGCCGGGAAATTTCGGCGTCGCTGGGGGTGCGGGAGCGGAAGCGGGTTCATGCGCCGTCGCCGTTTGCGCAGCATTACAGCCGGTAGCCTGTAGCCGGTAGCGAAAACAGCCGGGAGCTGGGAGCTTGGAGCCAGGAGCTTGCAGCCGATCACGGTTCGTGGACTTTGACGACTACTGCGCCGTAGATCGTTCCGGGTTCGAGGATGAGCTGGTGCGGCGTTCCGGCTCGGATGGTGAGGACGTCGCCGGGTCCGATCTTCTGCGACTGGCCTCCGTCGATTCNNTCATCCCAGTGGGCGTGGACTTCAGCGCCGCCGCTGACGGTGCGGACGGAGAGCCCTATTTTGTAACTGCCGTAGTCTTCCAGGTTGGCGCCGCTCGAGCCTTTGGTCTTTGCGTCGGCGGCGAGCTTGTCGAGCTGGGCGTGAAGATCCGCCGTTGAGACCACGATGACGGGATCGTGCGGCGTGGTCTGCGCTGCTGCCGTGAGTGCAATGGCGAAAAAGCCGGCGGCGAGAACGATGGCTGCTTTCATCGGTGATCCTTTCTGACGTCAGAGCAGGGAATCGAGCGGTGCGGGGTCCATGTCGGCGTAGTCCTGATTCTCTCCACCCATGCCCCAGCAGAAACTATAAGCGCGTGTGCCCATGCCGGCGTGGATGGACCAGCCGGGCGAGACCACGATGTCGCGGTTGGCCATCACCAGATGGCGGGTCTCGTTGGGCGGGCCCATGAGGTGGAAGACCCGGGCTTCGGGCGCGAGGTTGAAGTACATGTAAATCTCCGAGCGGCGCATGTGGGTGTGGGGAGGCATGGTGTTCCAGGCGCTGCCGCTGTGCAGATGCGTGACTCCCATGACCAGCTGGCAGCTTTTTGCTCCGTCGAGATGGATGTATTTGCAGATCGTCCGCAGGTTGCAGGTTTCCGGTGAGCCGATCGTGGTGGGGTTGGCGTCGGCCTTCTTCACCAGGGTGACCGGGTGGCTGGCATGGGCGGGATAGCTGAGGAGATAGAAGATGGCGGGCTGATCCTGCGACTTCGATTCAAAGCGAACTTCCGGATTTCCTCGGCCGATGTAGAGGACGTCGAGGTTGTCGAGGGCGAAGGTCTGTTGGCCGACGTGGACGGCGCCGGGTCCGCCGATGTTCAGCACGCCGAGCTCACGGCGCTCGGTAAAGGAGCTGGCGCGCAGCTCGGGAAAGGTGGGCAACGGAATGGGTTTGCCGGTGGGAGCGGCATGGCCGACGACGGCGCGGTCAAGATCGACATAGGCCAGATGCAGCTCGCCGGGTGCGCAGAGGCCGTCGAGGAGGAAGGTCGAGCGCAGTTCCTCGGTGGTCATGCGCGGGTAGCGGACCGGATCGGCCATCAGAATGGTTTTCATGGCTCAGCCTGAACATGGTAAAGGAGACGGAAGACAGGAGGTTGTAGCCGGTAGCCAGTAGCCGGTAGCCACGGGCACGGCAGAGGACGAAAGTACCGTGCAGCCCACCTCCCCACCCCCCTGTTTGGGGGTAGCGACGCGCAAGTATTTGATTCTACGGCAGCGCGCGATTTCGAGTGAGCGTTACGCATTTCATTCCTCAATACTTGTGGGCATCTATTTTGTTTTGTGATGCGTGGCTACGGGCTGCCCCAGCGGTGTCACGCATGTATTTGAAAACAGGGTGCAAGTCGTGTACGCATTTGATTCTTAAGTAGCTGGGAGCCTGGAGCTGGGAGCCGGGAGCAGCAACAACAGTTCGTGGCGGGTGCGGGTGACAGCTTCATCGGGCCTTTTCCTTCCTCCGGTGGATGATGGTGTGCAGAGAACAAAGTAAAAGGCCCAGCCGCGGAGGCT
>PMAD01000009.1 GCA_003152415.1 Acidobacterium sp. | reverse complement strand
ATGGATTACATCTTCCGCTGGATCCAGCTCCGCTTCCTCTCCGGCCAGCAGCTCACGCTTTTCGCAGGCATGACGCCCTCAGCGCCGGCGCTTCCTTCCGGCGAAAATGAAGACGGCATCAATGAAGGTGTCCTCCCGAGCGAAGCGAGGGACCGCGCGTTTTCTCCGGAACAGCACAACCCCACAAGAGGCATGGGATCCCACGACGCTCCGCAAGGAGGCATCGCCCCGGAGCAGGGTTCGCTCCCGGCTCCCGGCTCCCGGCTCCCGGCTGGCTCGATCGAAGATCGAGGCCTCTACCACCCCTCCGACGCCATGCGCGGCATGTACGACATGGGCGACGCCCCCAGCTGCCACACCTGCGGAGCCATCATGGTCCGCAACGGAAGCTGCTACCGGTGCATGTCCTGCGGCTCTACCAGCGGCTGCAGCTAAGCGATAAGTCCGTAGCAACGAAGAACAAACTAAGCCCGGCCTTGCGCCGGGCTTTCGCACTAGAAGGCGAAAGATGCCAACAATAGTTCAGGAGACGCCGAATAGTGAACCTGCGTCCGACAATCGCCGTAAAGTCGAATGCGATGTCGCGATCTCCTTCCTCATGCGGGATGTTGGTCTCGCATCTGCGATCAACGACAAGCTCAGCGAAGGAATAAGGGTCTTTTTCTTTCCCCGCAAGCAAGAAGAACTGGCTGGCACGGACGGAATGGAGTCCATGCGCGAGCCGTTTCTTGCGTCAAGGCTAAATGTGGTGCTCTATCGGCCTAGGTGGGGTCACACTCCGTGGACAGGCGTCGAAGCAGAAGCGATCAAAGACGCATGTCTTGAGAACCAGTATCGAAATCTGTTCATTCTTGCGGTTGAACCGACGCACGATTTCCCGAACTGGGTCCCCCATAATCACGTCCGCTTCAACTACGAAGACTACGGCCTCGAGCAGGCGATCGGCGCAATCAAAGCCCGCGTGCAAGAGCGCGGCGGCGAGTTCCAACCGCTTACACCGCTTCGCAAAGCCGAGCTATTAAGTGCTGAACAGGAATACCAATGGGATAGATCCGGCATGAACTCGCAAGATGGAATCAGGGCGATCACGGCGGAAGTGGAGAAGCTGATGCGGGAGATGGAAAGGCAAATCAACGATATCAACGCTCACGGCCATGAAGACTTCGAATGTGAAGCAACCCAAGACTCTTGCGTCATCAGAGGCGACCAAATCGGCCTGATTGTGCGTTGGAACCAGCCATATGGCAACTCCCTGGACAGGAGCGCGCTGGAGGTCGAAGAATATAGCGGCCGCTTGTGGCTCAGAAGGGATCCGCAGAGGCAAGCGCAAAACATCCCTCCAGACAGAATCAACCAATACGTCTACAAGCCAGAGCTATCACACGCTCGCGACTATGGGTGGAGGCTTGAAAGCGGCCGTGAGGAATTCACTCCGACCAAGACTCTCGCAGACAAATGCCTGCTGCAGTTCATGGACCTAATGGAACGCGCGAGAAAGGGAGAAGTCTCCCCTCCCTCGGCGACCCCATTCCGAGATCGATCCCCATGGACCCGACGCTGAGACTCGGCTCCCTGAGATCGCCGCGCATAAGGCCTCGCGCTGCGAGGCCGCGGAGAAAGCCACGGCCTTCAGGCCGTGGAATAAAGGGCCCAAGGGAGGGAGGGCTTCAAAGCCCCGGGCCCCTTCGGAATTCCACTGCATTTTTCGGGGCCGCATTTCTCCGAATGATCCCCGCTCCAATCATCTCTTTCACGCTGACCAGCCGCGCATAAGGCCTCGCGCAGCGAGGCGCGCTTTGAATGGGCCTTCAGGCTTCCAGTTACCGCCGTCACGTCTTCCTTCGCGACTTGGGCTCTGTGCGCCGCTCAGCGGCTGGTTTGGACAGCCTTCCGCTTCTGAGCTGGTTAAGCCACACAGCTCCCCGAGCAGTAAAAACGGCGAGGTCGACCGATTTCTTCCAATGGAAGTCCCCCTTGGTCCAAACATCGATGTTGTCAAAAGTTACAATGCCATCGACAATGAGCCACCAATAAATGTTATCTACTATCTTGTCTCTGTAATCCTCCCGGATACCACGCATCAAAAGCTTCACCGGAGTCTCCGGAAACCACGGCCTGTTTCGTTGTGCGGCTACCGTTGCAATGATTTCCTTGTGGGACTTGGATATTCTGCCGTCGACGATCTGCTCTCGCTGATCAAGAAGACGATCGAGCGATTGAATCTCGTTGTAGCCGCTCCGAAGAGCCGGCCCTAACGTCTTTACTGCCGCAAGCACCCTCGGAAATTGCGGTACGGTGCCCAGCTTCGGTGGGTCGTACGAGATAGTCGTTATCCCAAGCAGATCTGATGGATGGCGAAGCTTCGAAAGACCAGAAGGCCAAAGCAAAAACGTCCTTTTAGGGCCGATCGCTCCCATGAAGACGCCGACCTCAAACAAGACATTATCCCGGACAGTCGAGTACCCCTTGTGACGGATCACTGATTTGTCATCAGGCGCAAAGACAAACGCACCAAAATCTGCATCCTGTGCGTGGTCGAGAATGCCCTGTAAAGTCCATTCTCCCGGCGAAAACGCCAAATTCCAGACAGTCGATTTCGCGGCCCTGCGTAGGAAGCGCTGCAACGACTGCGCGACTGTTATGGACTCGGTGGACGATCCAATAAACACGGATGGGACGACGGAGCTGTGAGCCACAGCGGCCTCCTAAGGATCTGCTCAAGAAATAGAGATATTCAAACATATTTATATCTGACCGCGTTGTGCTTAGTATCAAGGCACGACTTCAAGTCGTGCCGTAAGAGGGCCGGCACGCAGCGCCCTCCGTGGTTCGGTCGCACCTCAAACACGGTACCTCCGTACCCCCGCTCCTTCGGCCTCCCTCACCAAACCGCACAACTCACCCCGAAGACGCCAGCGCCCCAGGCTACAATCGTCTTGAGGCTCGGTTAGAATCATGGCTCAGGGAGTACGGCTGGAGAACCTGCCTTTACCCCANNGTCAGGGAGCGGAATCATGCGGGTCGCTCATGGTATCGCCAATACGATTGAACACAACCGCAAAGCCGTTCTGGCCAGCCCACTTCTTCTCGCCCTCTTCTTTGGCGCCCTTTACGTCCTTTGCGGCCCCCAGTTGCAGCGCGTGATCGACTTCATGGCTCCCGGTCACCTCTTCGGACGCTGAGCTCGCCCCATGAAAAAGCTCCACCTCTTCCTTTGGGGCTGTCTCGGCGCCGTCCTGCCGGAGCTGTTGCGCTTCTTTCGCCTCGTCGCTGCGGGCCAGCCGTTGCCGAACCTGAACTGGCCCCTCTACGCCGTCGTCCTTGCGCTCTTTGTCCTGGCCGCCGGTGCCTTCACCCTGGCGTGGGAAGCGGATAGCCCCTTCAAAGCCATCTGGGTTGGAGCTTCCTTCCCAACCATCATCACCGCCCTGATCACGACCGCTCCGACCCACCTCTGAACCCCAAGCCCTCCAACGTTCGATCGCACGCGGTACCTTCGTACCGCCAGCCCCTCCGAATCTCCTTGCCTCCAAATCGCAAAAAACCTACCCTAACAATAGGGAAAGCTCTGTCCGCGCCAAACGCGAGCAGAGCTTTTCTCTTTCACGGCATTCCGTCCTCGGCCCAGGCCGCGGACTCCGCTCTTTGAGATTTCCGCGCGCGCCCTTCGCACCAGCCACCGGCTCGTCGCTCGAGTCGGCCTCGAACTGCAACCTGTTACCTGTAACCCGTAACCTCGGGCCCGGAGGGTAATACCTGTTTTACGGTACCAGGGGATACCAATGAAATGACTCACTTGCCACACCCCCCTGGGGGAGGGGGGGTACCCCCCACCGTCCTCGGGAGCGAATCCCGCGTTCGCGATGCGTTTTCGGCGCCGACGCGACCGCCCCCCGCCTTCCCTCGCATAAAATCAAAAAATCCCAGGAAGAGCCCAACCCATGTTCGGTTTCCATCTCCATC
>PMAD01000136.1 GCA_003152415.1 Acidobacterium sp. | reverse complement strand
CCGGAACCAAACTCGGCGAGCTGTCGCCCCTCTTCCCCCGCGCTGACAAGGAGACCATCACCCGTATGAACGAACTCGAGCAGAAAAACACTCCGCCAGCCGCAGCAACCGACCCGGCTCCGAAGCTCGCCACGCCGCTCGCGCCCGCACCGAAGCCCGAACCGCACATCTCCAGGCTCCACTCCCTCGCCGACGGCCTGGCCGTCGCCATCGCCGAATCCACCAACGAAACCGCGGCCGTCGTCGCCCTCGAGACCACACTGCGCGAAAGTCTCGGTGGAAAGATATCTTCGCCAGCCGACTCCGCACCGCGAGCGACGCCCCGCGCATCGGAAGACGCCACGAAGCTCCCGGGTACGCCAACTCTTCCACCTGCTCCCGTCACGGGCACAGTCGTCGCTCCTGCTGCCGCGCCCGCCGCTGCTGCAGGCGACAAAATCTCCATCGACGACTTCTCCAAAGTCGAACTCCGCGTTGCCCTGGTCAAAGTCGCCGAACGCATCCCGAAGGCCGACAAGCTGCTGCGTCTCGAAGTCGACCTCGGCTACGAAACCCGCCAGATTCTCGCCGGAATCGCCGAGGCCTACACGCCCGAATCCCTCATTGGCCGCAAAGTCGTCATCGTCGCCAACCTTGCCCCTCGCAAGCTGCGCGGATACGAGTCAAACGGCATGATCGTCGCGGCGTCCGTTGAAGGCGGCAAACCAGTCCTCGCCGGTTTCCTCGAGGACGTGGAGATCGGCGCACGCCTCAAATAGCCGTCATGATCGACTCCCACGCCCACCTCGACAGTCCTCGCTACGACGAGGACCGCGACGCCCTGCT
Organism: Acidobacterium sp.; assembly: GCA_003152415.1. GTDB lineage: Bacteria > Acidobacteriota > Terriglobia > Terriglobales > Acidobacteriaceae > Palsa-343. Next base: position 34,841 of record PMAD01000136.1, on the reverse strand, counting down.
CGAACGGGCCTTTGCAGCGGGCGTCCGTCAGATTCTGTCCATCGGCATCGGCGAAGGTCCTGACACGATGCATCGCGCTCTCGAAATCAGCCGCGAGTANNGAAGTCCTGGCCTGCGGCGAGATCGGTCTCGACTACTTCTACGACAACTCGCCGCGCGACATCCAGAAGTCCGTTTTCAGCCGCCAGATGGAAATCGCGGCAGGACGAAAGAAGCCCATCATTATTCATTGCCGGCCTTCCGATAACAGCAGCGATGCCTGGGACGATACGCTCGCAATGCTGCGAACGGAGTGGTCGCAGACCGGGCTGGGTGGAGTTTTGCATTGTTTTACCGGCGAAGCTCAGCACGCCGAAGAAGCCATGAACCTGGGATTTCTGATCTCCTTCGCTGGGAATGTGACCTTCCCAAAAGCCCAGCCGATCCGCGACGTGGCTGCGGCCGTTCCGCTCGACCGCATGCTCATCGAAACCGATGCTCCGTTCCTCGCGCCTCTGCCCAACCGCGGCAAGCGCAATGAGCCGGCCTGGGTGAAAGAAGTCGCGGCGAAAATCGCCGAGATTCGAAACCTGGACCCGGATGCCGTCGCCGCGCGCACAACGGAAAACTTCCACGCGTTTTTCAGGACCGAAATTCCCGCCTGAACCCGCGTTTTGGGCCGGTAGCAGATAATGTAAAAGAACAGAGGCATGGAGAATGGCAGCGGAGAACTCCTTCGATATCGTCAGCAAAGTGGATCTGCAGGAAGTACGGAACGCCATCGATCAGGCGACCAAGGAAGTGCGCACGCGCTTCGATCTGAAGGACTCGAAATCCGAAATCAACCTCGAAGGCGAGGACGCCATCCAGCTCGCTTCCGTGGACGAATACAAGCTGCAGGCGGTTGCCGAGATCCTGCGGCTGAAGCTGGTCAAACGCGGCGTTTCGCTCAAGGCGCTCACCTTCGGTAAAGTGGAGCCAGCGGCTGGATCGAGCGTTCGCCAGAAGATCGACCTGCAGCAGGGAATTGCCGGAGAGAAGGCCAAAGAGATCGTTAGAATCATCAAAGACTCCAAAAAGAAGGTTCAGGCCTCGATCCAGGGCGACAGCGTCCGGGTTTCAGGCAGGGACCGCGATGCGCTGCAGGAAGTCATCGCGCTGCTGAAGGGGCGCGATCTCGGCATCGATATGCAGTTCACGAATTACCGTTCAGGCTGAACGGTTGCGCAGGCTGGAGACCGCAAGTGAGCACAGTAGCGACAGCGACGGCGAAAGAAGTCTTCGATCTGCTCCATGACGATCTCGTGGCCATCGAGCGCGAATTCGGCGCTGACGCCGTTTCGTCCGTCGCGGCTATCACGGAAATCTCCGACTACCTGCGTGAAGGAGGCGGCAAGCGTATTCGCCCCTCTTTGCTGTTGCTGGCGGCTCGCAGCCTCGGTTATTCGGATCGCGGCATGATTCGCCTGGGTGCCGTGGTCGAGATGGTCCACACCGCTACGCTGGTTCACGACGACATCATCGACGCGGCCGACACACGCCGTGGAAGACCTTCGACGAACCGAGCGTGGGGCAACGGCAAATGTGTGCTGGTTGGCGACTGGCTCTACATGCAGGCGTTTCGCGTGGCGCTGGAAGAGCGCAATTTCCGCGTCCTCGAACTGCTCATCGGGCTCACCCAGCAAATGGTCGAAGGCGAGCTGCTGCAAATGGAACGGCTCGGCAAGCCCATTTCCGAAGGCGAGTACCACGACCTCATCTATCGCAAGACCGCATGTCTCTTTGAAGTCTCCATGCGACTTGGTGCGGTGCTGGCTGGCGCAGATCGAGCCGTGGAAGACGCTATGGGCGATTACGGCCGCAACCTGGGTCTCGCGTTTCAGATTGTCGATGACGTCCTCGACCTCACCGCGACCGAAGAAGTGCTGGGAAAGCCAGTGGCCAGCGACCTCCGTGAAGGCAAGGCCACGCTGGCCGTCATTCACACCCTCGAAAACGGCAGCACGCCTGCGGAACGTTTGTCGATTCAGACCGTATTGCGCGACGGCAACTTCGACCGCGTCTCGCCGTCAGAAATCCTGCACATCCTCAACCGCAACCAGTCGGTCAACTATGCCATGCAGTCCGCCTTCGGATACTCCGCAGCAGCGCAAGCCGCGCTTGCTGGCGTGCCCGACTCTGAATACAAGCGCGCTCTGCAGTGGATGCCCGAGTTCGTCGTCGCCCGCGAAAAATAACGTCTCTCAATCTTCACCGCTGCTCCTGACGAACAAGGGCTTCTGCTTGCAGGCGTCACGGCTGTACCCTGTATTCCAATGAAATTGTCCCAGCTAGCGAAGGCTTTGGGCGCCGAGTTGCGTCTGGTTGGCGACGACGCCGACGTTTACGGCGTCTCCAGCGCGACAGCGGCCACGCCACAATCTCTGATCTTCGGCGAAGATGCTCAAAGCCTCGCTGCCGCGCTCGCTTCTCGGGCAGCCGCCGTCTTCGTTTCGCCGAAGCTGCCGGTCTCTTCGTCGCCGACCAAATCGCTGCTGGTCGTCGGACAGCCGCGACTTGCCTTTGCGCGTGCGGCGCGCCTGCTCATGCCTGCGGAACCTGACGACGGCCTGCATACCACTGCTGTCATCGATCCGTCAGCGACGCTCGGCGAGCATGTTTCGGTCGGTCCGTGCGCCGTCATCGAATCGCGCGCGCAGATTGGCTCCGGTACACGCATTGGCGCAGGTGCGGTGATCGGAGCTGGCGTCAAAATCGGCGCCAATTGCCGCATCTACCCACGCGTCGTCCTCTATCCAGGCACTGAACTGGGCAACAACGTCGTCCTTCACGCCGGCGTGGTCCTCGGATCCGACGGCTTTGGCTATGTGCGCGACACCGAGAGCGGCGAGTATCTCCAGTTCCCGCAGCAAGGCCGGCTCATCATCGAAGACGATGTCGAGGTCGGCGCCAACTCCACCATCGATCGCGGCGCGCTCGAGGAAACCCGCATCGAGCGCGGAGTGAAAATCGATAACCTGGTCCACCTCGGCCATAACGTGCGTGTGGGACGCAATGTCGTCATCGCGGCGCAAACCGGCGTTTCAGGCTCGAGCAGCATCGACGCCAACGCGGTTGTCGGAGGCCAAGTTGGCATTGGCGACCACGCCCACATTGGCGAACAGGTGATCCTTGGCTCTGGCTCCGGTGTGCTCACGCACAAGAAGGTCAAAGGTCCCGGCATCGTTTTTTGGGGGCGACCCGCACGTCCGCTTCGTCAATACCTTAAAGAACTAGCTGCGCTCGCCAGGCTCGCTCGCGCGTCGGATGATGAGGAGAAACCATAGTGGCGGTCATCGTGGTCGGTGGACATTCGCGCAACATCGGCAAAACCTCGGTCGTGGCTGGGCTCATCGCACGCCTGCCCGAATTCCACTGGACCGCCTTCAAGATCACGCAGTACGGTCATGGCTTTTGCACGGCCGACGGCAAGCCATGCCAGTGTCAGACTGCCGACTCGTGCGTAGCCGTCAATTTCGAGCATGACCTAACCAGTGGAACCGATACTTCGCGTTTCCTCGCCGCTGGCGCTGCGCGCTCTGTTTGGGTGCGAACCCGCATCGGCATGCTGGCTGAGGCCATACCGCGCATCGAAAAGGAACTCGCCGCTTCAGAAAACGCAATCCTCGAATCGAACAGCATTCTGGAGTTTTTGCGGCCCGATCTCTACCTCACAGTGCTGGATCCCGCCGTTGCGGACTTCAAGGATTCCGCGCGGCGTTTTCTTCCTCTTGCCGATGCGATCCTCCTTCTCACACCCCGTGTTCCTTCCTCCAGCGTCGACCCACCCGGTCTCGTGTCAGAAGTTCCGCAATTCCCGATCGCCGCACCGTCGTACATGAGCGACGCGCTGGTCGAGTTTGTGCGCACGCGGGTTTCGGCGGCTGCGATCCGGTAGCCCCCAAAAGCAGCCGGTAGCCTGTAGCCGGTAGCGAAGCGCCAGCAGCGGAGCAGCATTCGGGAAAAGCCCACCCCCTACCCCCTGTTCTTGCTAAGTGTGTGAAACCAAGCGCGTTTGGGATTGCCTCCGGGATTAAGTGATTGAAAATGGGTCAGTTGTGACTCGGTCGTGTGTGTTACACAGACAACCGTGTTTGTTACACAAACGGCCGTGTTGGTAACAAGCTCGGCCGAGTAAGTAACAAACACGGCCGAGTTGGCGGAGAAGAACGAGGCCGAAGACGGGAGATCAGAAACGGGGCCTTCGGCCTTTCCCACATCTGCCAAATTCGGGCAGATGTGGGGCACCCGCATTGGATTGCCCGCGAACATAGATCCTCCGCAAAACAGAAAAGCCGCCTGCGCTGGCGGCTTTTTTCCTTTTTCTACTCTAAGTTCAGAATATCACACTGGAGGGGGTAAACGCGCCAAATATGTTTCTGTCTAAGTGGCGTGTTGTCACCAAAAGTTACTTTGGGTAAGTGGTGGATACTTGACAAAAAACCAGCGTTCAGCGTTCAGGGTACAGCGTTCAGAAGAACAACGGATCGCCGGCGTTTCGCGAGGGTGGCGATCCGAACTGGATTGCGCGGGGGAACGGTCAGGGGTTTGGGAGCGTCACGCCGAAGAGCAGGGTTCCTTTCGGGCACCAGAACGTTGTATTCCGCAGATGGTGAACGGGATTATCCTTGATCCAGGGAATTCTTATGGCATTACCCGCTCAGATTCCGGACAAAAGGCCACGCCATGTTCCAGTGGAGGTGTATCTGCGTTGCTCCGACTGGGAACCGGACGCCGAATACGTGGACGGCGAGATCGAGGAAAGACCGATGGGCGAATACGATCACTCGTCGTGGCAGCATGCGATTCAGACGTGGTTCCAGGAACACACCAAAGAATGGAACATCCGCGTCCGGCCAGAGTTGCGCATACAGGTAGCTGCGACTCGCTTTCGCGTACCCGATGTCACCGTCCTCGATCGCAGCCAGCCGGTCGAGCAGATCATCACTCACCCTCCCATCGCAGTCTTCGAAGTTCTCTCACCCGAGGACAGACATGCCCGATTCACGCGCAAGCTGCACGATTACGAGGCGATGGGAATTCCACAAATCTGGGTAGTCGATCCGGAAGGGCCTTCCATCCAGCGCTATCAGGATGGCCACCTCAGTGGGAGCGATGTGTTCGAGGAACCGGCACGGGGAATCCGCTTCGAAATGCGCGCGATTCAGGATTTGCTCGACTAGCCTGCTAGGACCCGAAGGGTTCGCGTTTCATCGAACCGTCGCGCTGCTTGACCAGCAGCTCCACTTTGCCTTCGGCTTCTTCCANNGTCAGCGACTCCTCAAAGCTGGCCAACTTTGGCCTCCTCCGGCGCGACGGCAGGAACATTAGCCGGATTGTTCACCGACGGGCGCGGAGGCAACACCTCGCGAAGCACCTCCGCCGCCGCGCTGTAGCGGCCGAACGGAGCGCTCACCTGCACACCCTGCACCATGGACANNAGCCGCGGCCAGCATTTCCTGCGCGATGCAAATTCCTTCGGCGCGGGCTGCCTCCGGATTCGCCGCCCGCTGCATCCGAAGCAGAATCTCGTCCGGAACGCTGACTCGCAGGTCGTTCTTCATGAACTCAGCGTTGCGCAGGCTGGTGAGCGGCCAGATGCCCGCGACGATGGGGATGCGAAAACCCTCGATGCGCTTGAGAAACGTTTCGAGAACGCGCATATCGAAAACCGGCTGGGTGATGCCATACTCCGCTCCGCCCTCGACTTTCCAGGCAAAGCGCCGCACTTCGTTATCCAGGTCCGGCACGCCAGGATTTGCTGCCACGGCAATCGTGAACCCGGTCGATGCGCCGATGGGATTGCCGCCAATATCGAGCCCGTGATTGAGGCGATGCACGATGTTGACCAACCCGATCGCGTCGACGTCGTAGACCGCGGTTGCATCCGGATAATTCCCAAGCTTCGGCGGATCGCCGGTGAGGCAGAGAATGTTCTTCAGTCCGATCGAGGATGCGCCCAGCAGGTCGCTCTGGATGCTCAGCACGTTGCGATCGCGGCAGGTGTAGTGCAGCAACGTCTCGATGCCGGTCTTCTGCTGAATCTGGATACACAGGCTCTGGGCGCTCATGCGGGCTGAGGCACGGGGCGAATCGGGAACATTAATGGCGTGTACACCCAGATCCGCCATCTCCTGCGCGCCCTTGAGTTCCTTGCCGCAGTCGATCCCGCGCGGCGGCACAATCTCCACCATGGTGATGAACGTACCTTCGTGCACCAGGCGGCCGAGCCGGGAGCGTTCCTGAATCGCCACAGGCGGGGTCTCGGTGACGATGGGTTCCTTTTTGGTGGCTCGCTGGGCGGCGGCCTGGGCTTCGGTTGCACGCAGCGCCGATTTCATGGCCCGAATGTGCTGCGGCGTGGTTCCGCAACAGCCGCCGATGAACTGCACGCCGGCTTTGGTGAATTTGCGGGCGAAGCTCGCCATGTACTCGGGGGAGCACAGGTAGATGTTTCGGCCGTCCACGGAGCGGGGCATGCCGGCGTTGGGCATCGCCATCAGCGGCAGGGTTGTCACCGCTGCCATGCGCTCAATGGCGGTCAGAACGGTCGCGGGGCCAACGCTGCAGTTGCAGCCAATCCCATCCACGCCCCAGGAGTCAATACGAGCGGCCGCAGATTCCGGCGACGCCCCATCGAGGCAGTTGGCTTCCTCATCGACGGTGACCATCACAACCACAGGGACATCCGGTGCAGCCGCGCGCGCCGCCAGGACCGCCTGCTCCGCTTCATTGAGTGCGGGCATGGTTTCGATAATCAGCAGGTCGACGCCCTCGCCTGGTCCCCCGCTCACCAGCGCACGAATCTGTTCCGCGAAAGCTTCCCGGGCCTCCTCGAGGCCGGTCTTGCCGAGCGGCTCCAGATGCACGCCCAGCGGCCCCACCGAGCCCGCCACGTACGCCGTACCCGCCTGCTTGTCGGCCAGCTGGCGAACCGCCTGGCGCGCGATCCTGACGCCGGCCTGGTTGATCTCGCCAACCTTGTCGCGCAGTCCGTATCGTTGCAGCCGGAGCGCATTCGCGCCAAAGGTATTGGTCTCGATAATCTCCGCGCCCGACTGCAGGTAATCCTCGTGCACGCTGCGCACCAGTTCCGGCTGCGACAGGTTCAGTTCGTCGAAGCAGCGGTTGATAAAGACGCCGCGCGCATAGAGAGACGTGCCCATTGCGCCATCGCAGAGAACGGTGCGCCTGCCAAAGACCTGTTCAAGACGGCTGGTCATGCGGGGATATCCTGCTTCATGGTATCAGGCAAAGAAAGGCAAACGCAGAGCCGCTCGCCCGCTCAGTTTGGGAGCCCGGAGTCCGGTGTCGCAGGGGGCTTTTCGCGAAGCGCCTCTCACCTGGGGCCGGGCTCAGCGTCCAACGAACTGAGGTCCATCGCCCTGTTATACTTGGGCTTTCCCGCAGGATCGTTATCAGCGACGCGCATGGTGAGGTTTTAAGGTTTTGAAGAAGAGAAGTTCCCTGTACTTCGTTGCCGTCCTCAGCTCGGTTTTCCTGGTCTGCAGCGTCATCAGTTCATGCGGCCAGAATTTCTATTTCGCCGGACGCACGCTGCCACCCAGCGGCGTGCTCAATCGGGTGTTGATTGCCGAACAGAATCCCAGTGCGTTCGCGACCGGTGCGCTGCCTTTCATGGATGCGTACTACGACATTCGCCACCCGTATAACACCTCCTCCGGGCAACTGCTGATCAACGGCTACTCCGGCAAACTGCCGCTGACGATTCAAAACATGCCGGAGCAACAAACGGGCGCAGTGTATGGCGAAGGCGACGGCAGCCTGACGCTGATCAGCTACGCGCAGGAAAAAGTCAGCGGGTCGGTCTCCATCCCCGGCAGCCTCTCCAGCAGCACGGAAGGGGTCCCATACAACGGCATATTCATCAGTCGCGATCTGACCTACGTCTACGCGGCCAATCCGTCCAGCCACGTCATCAGCGTGGCCAACCGGAACAACGGCAGCGGTGTGACGCTGAACCTGCCCAATGCCTACGGCATCTCGGTCAATCCCGGCGGCACGGTCGCTCTGGTGTTCATCCAGAACGCCACCCAGGCCGCGGGCCAAACCGTCAACGTTGCGCCCCCGCAAAGCTTCGCAGTCTACAGCGTGGTGCAGCTGACCCAGGCGCAGCAGACCGCGGCCATCAATAATCCGAATTATCTGGGCGCCCAGGACTGTGAGCCGCAGAAGCTGCCCACCTGGTGCGTGTTTCCCGTGAGCACAGGAGCTTCGGCCACCTTCGATCATCCCGTCAAGGCGGTTTTCTCGCCGGATGGCTCGACCGCGTACGTCATCGATTGTGGTCCCGAGTGCGGCGGCACCACCGCGGGGCTGACCACCATCCCCATCACCGCGGCCTCCATCAATTCCGGCAGCACCGGAGCGAGTGGCATCGCGCTGGTGGCGCAGAGCAATATCGCTGTCCCCGACGGGGCTACCAACGCGATCTTCAGCGGCAACACGCTTTACATTGCCGGCCAACAATACCAGACATCCAGCAGCCTCTTTGCCGGCTATCTGACCGTGCTCAACACACCTGCCAATACGATTGCCGGAACGTACTCCATCAGCGACGGCATGCATAATCGCATGGTCTTCGCCGACGACAATACGCTTTGGATCGGTTCCTCGCAGTGCAACCAGGGCATCCGCTATCAGCAGTCGCAATCCGGCGCGAGTGTTCAGTTCGGTTGCATCACTATGTTCGACACCGCGACCGGCGCCGTGACCATCGATTCCTATCAGGGTGACGGCACCGGCATCGCCGGAATCGAAGGTCTGCACAAGGTCTATACCACCGAGGGCGGGCAGATTTATATCTACAGCACCACCAACATGGCCCAACTCGATAATTCCAACGTGACGATTGCCGGGACGGCGATCGACTGCGCGTATATGGACGCCACAACCGACGACGACAATACCATCTACTAAGGGACTTTTGGCGCGGGAATCTGGCATGGCGGAACAATCGATCGCCGAGGTTCTCGCCATCGCCGCGCACCGCGACGACGTGGAACAAACCTGCGGCGGCACTCTGCTCCGCATGCACTCTATTGGCGCCTCGACTGGGATTTTGGATCTGACCCAGGGCGAGGCGGGCACGCGCGGCTCCGCGAGCGAACGCGCTGCAGAAGCCGCCGAAGCGGCGCGCATCCTGGGCGTCGGCTGGCGTGAGGCGCTGGATATCCCGGACGGCCGCGTGGAAAATACCTGGGAAAACAAGCTGAAGGTGGTTGAGGTTCTGCGGCGGGTGCGGCCGCGCGTGGTGATACTTCCCTACTGGACAGCTCGACATCCCGACCATGCCACCGCCTCGACGTTGGGCTATGAAGCGTGTTTCCTCTCCGGCCTCGCGAAGGTTGAAACAGGAACTGCGCCGCATCGGCCGTTCAAGATTGTGTATGCCAGCCTTTACGCCGACGTTCGTCCCAGCTTCGTCGTCGACATCACGCCGTTCATCGAGGACCGTCATCGCGCGCTGACGGCTTACCACTCGCAGTACGCCAATCAGTCGGCCGGCAGCGCTCTTTTTGTGCCCGAAGAGGAGATTCGCGAGCGCACCTTCGCCGAAGCGCGCCACTATGGGGCCCTTGCGGGTGTGCGCTATGCCGAGCCGTTTGTCCAGAAGGAAGTCGGGCTCGTTGACGATCTGACCCTGATTCCAGTCCAGTCTCTCTAAATCGATTCACTTCAGATCAAGTCATCTGGACTTGCCCTATGCAACCGTGTACAGTGGCCTGCGGCGACGGCATCCAAATCCTCCACTGAGGAAAGCAAAGCGTGAACCTGACCACCATCGACTGGCTCATCATGCTGCTGTATTTCGTTTTTGTGCTGGGCATTGGCTTCGCACTGAAACGCTTCATGAAAACCAGCAAGGACTTTCTCCAGGCCGGCCGCTCGCTGCCCGCCTGGATCTGCGGCCTCGCGTTCATCTCCGCCAACCTTGGCGCCCAGGAAGTCATCGGGATGGGCGCTTCCGGCGCAAAGTATGGCATCGTTACCAGCCACTTTTACTGGATCGGCGCCATCCCCGCCATGATCTTTGTCGGCGTCTTCATGATGCCGTTCTACTACGGCTCCAAAGCCCGCTCTGTGCCGGAGTTCCTCCGCATGCGCTTCGACGAGAAGACCCGCGCCTGGAATGCGTGCAGTTTCGCCGCCATGACTGTCTTCTCCTCCGGCATCTCCATGTACGCGATGGCGCGGCTCATTCAGACCCTTCACGTCTTCGACAAGATGTTCATCCACCTCGGCATGCCCGTCGCGTGGATTTTCCACTTCGCCATCATCCTCTCCGCCGTCATTGTGCTCTGCTACATCTTTCTCGGCGGACTTACCAGCGCCATTTACAACGAGGTCCTCCAGTTTTTTCTGATCGTCGCTGGATTCCTGCCCCTCGTCTGGGTTGGGCTGAAAAACGTCGGCGGCTGGGACGGGTTGAAGGCTGCGCTGCCTTCGGCGTACACGCATTCCTGGCAGGGCATGGGCAGCGCGCACACCAATCCCCTTGGCGTGGATTCGTTCGGCCTCGTGGCCGGTCTCGGCTTTGTTCTCTCCTTCGGCTACTGGTGTACCGACTTCCTCGTCATTCAGACCGCGATGGCCGCCAACTCAGAAGAATCGGCGCGGCGCGTGCCACTCATCGCTGCCGTTCCGAAGATGTTCTTCCCGTTCCTCGTGATTCTCCCCGGGCTTATCGCCATCGGCACGCCCATGGTGACGCGCCACGCCATGAGCCAGGCCGCTCCGGTGGGCATGACCGCGACCACCAGCGGCTCGGAGAACCTCAGCGCCGGCCGCGGCCTGATTCCGGCGAAGGTCGATCCGGTCACCGGCAAGATCATGCTCGATACGCAGGGTCAGCCGGTGCTCGACTACGACCTCGCCATTCCCAACATGCTGCTGCATTACTTCCCCACCGGCATCCTCGGCCTCGGGCTCACGGCGCTGCTGGCGAGCTTCATGTCCGGCATGGCCGGCAACGTCACTGCTTTTAATACGGTGTGGACCTTCGATCTCTACCAGTCCTACATCCACAAAGGGGCCAGCGACGCGCATTATCTGAAGATGGGCCGATGGACCACGGTCGTGGGAATTCTGATCTCGATGGCGACTGCCTATGTGGTGCTGGGCTTCAACAACATCATGGATACGCTGCAGCTGGTGTTTTCCATCGTGAACGCGCCGCTGTTCGCGACGTTCCTGCTGGGCATGTTCTGGAAGCGCTCGACCGGCCACGCGGCCTTCACCGGCCTGGTCAGCGGTACCCTGGCCGCAGTGCTGCATCATGGGCTCACCGTCCCCGCTGCCACCGCGACCGGGATCCACGGCGGCTGGCTCCACGTGGTCCACGTCTATCCCAGCGCCATGGCTCTCAATTTCTACCAAGCGATCATCGCCTTCACGGTCAACTTCGTCCTCACGGTCATCATCAGCCTCATGACCAAGCCGCGACCTGAAAGCGAACTCGTTGGTCTGGTCTACTCGCTCACGCCCAAGCCGGTCGAGCACCACATGGCCTGGTACGCGCGGCCCGGCAACATCGCCATCGGCCTGCTGGTGCTGCTGGTCGCCGTCAACATCATCTTCAGATAAAGCTCTTCGGCAGGATTGAATCGGAAGAATGAAAGGAACGCCATGAGCCTCGACCTCCGCATCCCTCTGGGCCTGATGTTTCTGATCGTCGGCGCCATGCTCTCCATTTACGGGCTGGTGACGCGCGGGAGCGAAATCTACGCCCGTTCGGCGGGCATGGATATCAACCTCATCTGGGGTGTGGTGATGCTCGTCTTCGGCCTGGCCATGTTCCTGCTCGGCCGCTACGCCGACAAGCAGCCCAAAACTCCGCCCGTCGAAGGCACTACACGGCCGCTCGGCCACGGCCACTGAGCAGGATCTGAGGCGGGCCCCGAAACCTGGGTAATCGCTGTCGACCAAAAATTTTCGCCGGCCTCTTGCCAAGCACAGATTCTTCGGCTACATTTTAACTAACCGGTTAATCTAACTAAACGGTTAATGAATGCGCAAAAACCAGCACACCCGCGCCGACCAGACCCGCGACCGCATCCTGCGCGCCGCCATTCGCGAATTCAGCGAGCACGGCCTCGCCGGAGCGCGCACCAGCGCCATTGCCTCCGCGGCCCGGGTCAACAAGGCTCTGCTCTACTACTATTTCCGCGACAAGGAAGCCCTGTACACTGCCGCGCTGGAAGAAGTTGCCGGCAAAGTTGCCGGAGACGCGATCGCTGTGCTCGATCTCGGCTGCTCCCCCGGCGAACGCGTGCTGCGCTTTGCCCTGCAGCATTTCGACCGCAACCTCTCCCACCATGGATTTCAGTCCCTTATGCAACAGGAGATGGTTCGCTTCCGCACCGGCCAGTCGCATGCCATGCGTATCATCGCGAAGAACGCCTTTGAGCCGATGTGGGACCGCGCGCTCGGTCTGGTGCACGAGGGCATCGGTTCCGGCGAGCTCTGCAACGTGGACCCCATGCAGATGATGTACGCAGCCCTCGGTGCGAATGTTTTCTATTTCCTCAGCGCGCCTATGGTCCGCCTGGTCACGTCCTCTGACCCGCTGGAACCGGGCCCCATGGCGGAGCGGCGCACAGCCGCCATCGAATACCTCGGCCAAACCATCTTTACCGATCGCAGACGGGGCGCGCGTCTTGCCAGGACCGTGCTCGCCGCCATGCCCATCCCGGCGAACGCAATTCCCGAGAGAAAGACCGCATGAAACCACGCAATCGTATCTTCATCATCATGGGTGTGCTGCTCGTCATCGCGCTCTGCTGGTATTTCTTCTCCACCAAACACACCAGCGACCTGCAGCTGATTGGCACTGTAGACGCCAACGAAGTTGTGGTCAGCTCCCGCATCCAGGGCCGCATCCAGTCGCTCGCCGTCGATGAAGGCCAGACGGTCACCGCGGGGCAGTTGGTCGCGACCATCGAAGCGCAGGATTTGGCCGACGCCCGCAACGCGGCTGAAGCCACGGTTTCCGGCGATAAGTACAAGCTGGCCGGCTCGCGTGATACTGAAGAGCAAACGCAGGGTGACACCTCGAGCCAGGTGACGGCCGCTGAGGCGCAACTGCGCGCGGCCCAGGCGACGCTGGCACAGGCCCAGGCGCAGTACGAGCATCAGGATGCCGACACCACGCGCGCCGTAGCCCTGGCCCAGGCCGGCGTCACCAGCCAGCAGATCCGCGATGAACAGGTGACCAGCCTCAACGCCGCCAAAGCCGCGGTGGATTCGGCGCGCGATAACGTTGCGGCGGCGGAAGCCTCTGTGCGCACCGCCCAGGCCAACCTGCTGCAGACCAGAGCCGCGGAAAAAACCGTAGCCGCCACGCGCGACGAAATGCGCAACGCCCAGGCCATGTATGAACAGGCCCAGGTCCAGCTGGGTTATTCGCGTGTCGTTTCGCCGGTCACCGGTATCGTGAACGTGCGCGCCGCGCGCGAGGGTGAGGTGGTCTCGCCGGCCACGCCCATCGTCACCATTGTCGACCTTTCGCAAACCTGGGTCTACGCGCCACTGCCGGAGACCGAATCCGATGCCGTACAGCTGGGAGACAAGCTGCGCGTCGTGATGCCCAGCGGTGCGACCGTGTGGGGCACGGTCATCGCCAAGGCCGCCGAGGCCGCCTTCGCCACACAGCGCGATGTAAGCCGCCGCAAGCGCGACATTGAAACCGTACAGATCAAGCTGCTCATCGACAATCCCGGGATGAGATACGTCCCCGGCATGATTGCCGAGGTCTACGTTCCCAAAGAAAAGCTGGTGAAGCCGTGACCTCGCCAACCCCATCCTCGAACGCGGCCACGATGCCCGCCGCGGCGGCCACGACGCCCGCTATTGCTGTCGAGAACATCGTGAAGCGCTACGGGACCTTCGAGGCGGTCAAAGGCGTCAGCTTCGAGGTCGCCGACGGCGAGATTTTCGGACTCCTCGGGCCGAATGGTGCGGGCAAATCCACGCTGATCCGGATGATGACCACCCTCATCCCGGTCACCGCGGGACGCGCGCTGATCGCCGGACACGACGTGACTCGGGAACCAGACGCAGTGCGGCGCCTCATCGGAGTGATCCCTCAGGCGCTCACCAGCGACATCGATCTGACCGTCGAGGAAAACCTCTCCATCTACGCCAAGCTCTATGGCGTGCCGCGCGCGCAACGGGAGCGCAATATCGCGGAGCTCCTCGAGGCCGTCGACCTCACCAAATGGCGCGAAGCCCAGACCAAAACGCTTTCGGGCGGCATGAGACGGCGGCTCGAAATCGCTCGCGGCCTGGTGCATAGTCCCCGTATCTTCTTTCTCGACGAGCCCACCACCGGTCTCGACCCTGTTTCGCGCGTCGCTGTCTGGGAGATGCTGGACAAACTGCGCAACCGCATGAAGCTCACGATTCTGATCACCACGCACTACATGGACGAGGCGGACAATCTCTGCGATCGCATCGCGATCATCGACCACGGCAAGCTGGTCGCCCTCGACACGCCTCTCGGCCTCAAGTCCAGTGTGCCCGGATCGAGCGTTGTTGAAGTGCAGTTCGGCAAGGGTCAGACTGACTACAAGTCGCAGCTGGAGCATCTGGCCGGCGTCACGGCGGTCGAGTCCCGAGGCTCCGGCGAATATCGCCTGATGACCTCGAACGGTTCTTTGACCACCACGCAACTGGTGGAGATGGCGTCCTCCGACGGCGACCCCATCCGCGGGCTCAGCGTGCAGAACACAACCCTCGACGACGTTTTTGTCTACTACACAGGACGCCAGCTGCGCGACGAGCAGGTGAAAGCTGTCGGCTTCATGATGCCGCCGCGTCCGGGGATGCAGCCATGAACCGCATGTGGGCGATCGTCGAACGCGAGATGCGGAAGTTCTTCCGCTCACCCACGCTGATGCTCATGTCCATGACGCTGCCGCTCGTGCAGCTGATCATTCTCGGCAATGCTTTCGGCGGCAAAGTCACCGGCGCCCGCATGGGCGTGGTTGACTACGACCATGGCGAGGAGGCGCTCAAGATCCAGGAGGCCTTCCAGTCCGTCGCTGCCAACATCCGTACCTTCAGGACGGTTCCCTACACCGATGAGCAAGCCGCGCAGGAAGACGTACGTACGGGGAAGATCGACGCGGCGGTTGTCATCCCTGCGCAGTATTCGCGCCGCGTCCTTGCCGGCGAGTCCCCGCACATCGGTCTGGTTGTCGATAACTCCGACCAGTTCGTCAGCGGCAGCCTCGAGAGCGAGATGCAGTCGCTGGTCGACGCGCTCAACGCTCCGCTCATCCAGCCAAAAGTGGTGCAGTCCATCACCCTCGACATCGTGGAGCTTTACCCCTATATCGAGTACATGAAGTTTCTGCTGGCCGGTTCCGTCGCCCTTGCCATGTATATCTCGGTGATGATCGGCGGCGGGATGTTATATATCGACGACAAAGCGAGGGGCGTCCACGAGGGCTATCTGGTAACGCCAATTACAAAACTCGAGCTTGTGCTTGGGCTTAACATCGCCGGAGCCGTCAAGGCGGTGCTTTCCGGCATCAGTCTTGCAGTGATTGGCTCTTTGCTCGCCGGACTCGGCGTCATCTTTCATCCCGCCGCGGTCCTTGAGCTGGCGCTTCTTATTGTGGCCACTTCCATCGCCTTCAACGGCATGATGTTTCTGCTCATGGTGCGCGTCGAAGACCCACTAGTCCCGCGCGCCATGTTCGGGGTTCTGAACACACTTCTGTTCTTTCCCAGCGGAGCCATCTATCCCATCGCGGCGTTTCCTCCATGGCTCCGAGCCATTGCCGTTGTCGACCCTTTTACTTATGCGGTGCACGGATTCAAAGCCATTCTGATCAAGGATGGCGGCTTTGCGGCGATCCAAAGCGACGTGCTCTTCCTCTTCGGCTTCGGGATCGTCTCCCTCATGGCCGCCACGCCGTTGTTCCGGCGAACCTTGTGAATCCTGAAGGCGGGCGTACCCTTTTGCCCGCGCTTACACCGGCACGACTATTTGGCTACTTTCCCGGCAGCCTTGCGCCGCAGCGCCCAGCGGCGCTTTAATGCTTCCGAAATCCGCTTCCGGCCTTCCGGTGACAGGTGGTGTTTCCGGTGTTTGCGACTGGCGGTGGATTTCCCGGGCGGTCTGCCGCGTCTCTTCGCGCCCGTTGCCTGTCCCGCCAACAGCCCCCGCGCTTCCTTCAGATGCGCGATTTGCCTGTCTAGTTCCGCAACAATCTCTTTAACTCCCATAGCAGCCTCCTGGAATCAAGCTAATAGTGACCCGCTCTTGGGGGGCGGGGCTGATCCGTTTTGTTCCTACGAGACTATATGGGAAAAGGGATAACTTTTACAAATGGGAACTGATGGGCCGTCTGAAGAACTTAGTGCCCTTCATCGTCCAGCGACGGCCTTGGCGCTGGAATCGACTGATCCTCACGCCCGGGCGGGCGATAACTGATCCCGAGCTGGGCATCGCGTCCGGCGTCCTGGCTGTACCGGCGCAGGTTCCTCAGGGTCTCCTGTTTGTCGCGGGCATAGTCCATGGCCAGGCGGGTGAGCGCATAGGTCATGATGTCGCTGTGATGCAGGCCCTGCATTTCCGGATCGCGGCGAAAATTCAGCCACAGGCGATGGACCAGCTGCACGTCTTCCGCACGTAGTGACGGCGCATGCGGGCCGATATGGAAGGCCTCCGCCTCGCCATCGGGCATGATCACGTAGAAAGTGAACTGCCGCTTCGGCTCGGGCAAACTCTCCCAGGCCTGGCCTACGTGGAAAGCCTGGTCCTGCGCCGACATTCTTGTCGATAATCCAGAAACCAGCGCGGCGACCTCCAGCAAGTTGGCCGCCTGCACCAAAGCCGCGAAGATGTCTCCGGCCGGCACCACCAGCAGCGATATGTGCTTGCCAAAGCTTTCCGCTACCGACACCGCCTTGGTGAAAAGCATCTGCTCATGCTCGCTGAAGATCTGGTGGTCGACGTACTCGGGACCGCCGGCGCCCATCATCCGAGCTGTCAGCACAACGATGTCCTGCTGATCGGTACGGGTACGTGCCAGCGCCCACTTCAACGCGTAAGGATTCACCGGGTCGCGCATAGTAACCAGGACGCTGCCGGGCCTTACCTGGAGCTCCTCCAGCCCAATCGTATCCTGCTGCTCGAGCTGGAAGTGCTCCTTCATCTGCTGCTGCGTCAGTTGATGCTTCGCAGCGTTTCTGCGCTCGGAAACAGCAAAGATCGTGAAGAATACCGCGGTAAACGCGATTCCGCTCTCCGTCGCCACACTCTTGGTCGCCAAGTTGACGAGGGCGATCATCAGCAGAGTCAGGAACACGCAAAAGAGACCGATGGGCAGCTCGGTGTTGCCAATGCGCAAATTCACCGGCACCTTCCAGCCGCGTTCTCCCTTGTATTTCCGTCGCAGCACCAGCATGGCCAGGGAGTTGAAGGTGAAACTCCAGATGACGCCAAACGCGTAGGCCTCACCCAGCGTGATGACGTTGCCGCGGCTCACGATAATCGTGAAGAGTTGGAGCCCGGTAATCAGATTAATGATGCGATAGCTCGTCCCAAAGCGGCGATGCGGCTTGCGAAACCAGTCCGTCAGCACGCCGTCTTCCGCGACGCGCATCATCACGCCCGTCGACCCAATGATCGAAGTATTGATTGCCCCGGAGAGAATCAGGAATCCGACGATAACCACGAAGACCCGGAAGATGATCCGCAGAACCTGGGGTCCCCACATGAACATCGCCATGCCGGCAATCAAATTGTCGCGGTAGACGGGCACGCGCACGGCGTCCGGAATAATCATGGTAGCCAGCAACGTGCCGACTCCGGTAAAGATGAAGCTGTAAATCGCGATGACGATGGCTGCGCGCTTCAGGTTCTTCAGCTTCGGGTGCTCGATCTCGCGATTGACTTGAGCGAGCGTTTCCTCGCCGCTCATCGCCAGCACCGAGTGTCCGAAAGCCATCAGGATGCCGAACAGCCCCAGCGTTTTCGCCAGCCCGGTCCCGCTCAGGAATCCCAGCGCGTCCGGGGAAAAATGCAGATTGGCCGGAACCGGCAGCGGTGGCAGTTTGGCATGATTGTGGAAGGCGGTGACGAATCCCCACGACAGCAGCAGCACCACCATCACCGTCGTCACCTGCATGACGCTTAGCGCCTTGTCGGTCGACTCCTCGATGCCTTTGGTGTTTTGCCACCAGTAGTAGATCGTCACAGCCGCCGCAAACAGCGCAGCGATTTCGTTCATCGGCAGGCCCGAGTGCGCAGCGGACAACAGCCACGAGGGCAGCCAGCCACGCGCCGCCCCCACACCCAGCAGTTCGTTCAGCAGCCCGGTAATGTACTGCCCCGCCGAAACTCCTGAGATCGGGCCTGTCAGGATGTAATCGAACATCAGCGCCGACACGCTGAGTTTGGCGAAATTTCCGCCGAGCGCTTCCTTCACGACGCGATACACGCCGCCTCGTGTGAACATCGAGCAGCTCTCGACGTAAACGGAGCGGACCGCGAAGGAAAACAACATCACCCCCAGGATGAACCAGGGTGCTGCTTTTCCTACCGCCTGCTCGGCAATGCCTCCGGCGTAGAAAGCCGAGGATCCCAGGTCGTTGAGCACCACAGCCGCCGCTCGCCAGAAAGAAATAAAGGTGAGCATGACCGAGGAAGCAACGACCAGCTTCACTCGGTTGGACTGCGGCGCGTACCGGGTGGTTCCTGAGGACATGGGTGAGGGAAGACGCTCTTCGGCGGTCGCGGCCCCGATGTACACTCCCGCCGACGCGCCCAGCGCTGAGTGTATGTCCATAGCGCTGCCCAGTCAATGAAAACTGCCGTGTGCCGCCTGGCAATCGGAAATCAGCGCCTGCGTCGCGCGGTGTTGGCTCATCGCCTCCGCTTTCCCAGCAGTGAATTCGATTTCCACGATTTTTGGTTCCGCTTCGCCGCGCTGCGGGAAAAACAGGCTGGTACACTCAAGCCGAGACCTGCTTGCATGAGTGACGAAGTCACAGTGCGGTCCCTGACCGCCATTCTCGGCACTCCCATCACCAACGCGCGCGGGCGGATGCGGGGCCGTCTCCGGGATGTCGCTGTGGGCACCGGCGAAGAAGCCGGACGTGTTGCCGGTCTGGTGTTGAAGACCCGCAAGGGCCTCGAGATTGTCTCCTTTCAGGACGTTCGCTGGACGCCCAGTGGCGCTTTGGAACTCCGGCCGGAAGCCACGCTGAATCCGTGGCAGGGCGACGAAAATTTCATTCTGCTTCGTCGTGATCTGCTTGATCGCCAGATCATCGATGTTCACGGTCGCAAGGTGGTCCGCGTCAACGATGTCAATCTGCGCTGGCACTCCAACGGCGACTCCGGCGAACAGCTGAGCGTTGCTGAAGTTGAAGTAGGCCTGCGCGGCGCCGTGCTCCGCATGTTCAGCGGCACCCTCCCCAAGCGGACCCTCGAAAGCCTCGCCTCGAAACTGCCTGCGCGGGTGATCCCCTGGAACTTCGTCGACATGATCGAGGTGGATCCCGCCCGCCGCGTCCGGCTCAATATCGAGCATGAACGGCTCGCGCAGCTGCATCCCTCCGATATCGCCGACATCCTGGAAGATCTGGCCCCGGCAGAACGGGAAGCTGTCCTGCGCACGCTTGACGAAGAAGTGGCCGCTGAAACCCTCGAAGAGGTCGAGCCGAAGCTTCAGAAATCCATGGTCCAGGCACTCGATTCGGAAACCGCCGCCGGCATTGTCGAGGAGATGGATCCGTCAGCCGCCGCCGATCTGCTCGCTGAGCTCCCCGAAGAACGCTCCGAAGCCATCCTCGAAGAGATGGATCCAGAGGAGCGCCAGGAAGTTAAGGACCTCCTGGAATTCCGCGAGGATTCTGCCGCGGGTCGCATGACCACCGAATACGTTGCGGTGCCGCAAAGCGCCACCGTCGCAGACGGTATTCGCGCTCTCCGCGGATTCGAAGGCGACCCCGAAACGATTACCGAGATTTACCTGATCGATTCCGGCGAAGGTCTCCAGGGTGTCGTCCCCCTGGCGCGTCTGGTCCTGGCCCGCCCGGAAACTCGACTCGAAGTGCTGACCGAGACTCACTTCATCTCAGTCCGCGCCGATCAGCACGAAAACGAGGTTGCGGAGCTATTCGATAAGTACAACCTTCGCGCACTGCCGGTTATCGACAAGGCCGGCAAGCTGGTGGGTGTGGTCGAAGCGGATCACGTGATCGCGTTCCTGCGCGCTCGGGGCTGATCAGACGCCGATCACTGCGCAAAGCTCCTTCACCGCCGCTGCGCTCTTCTTCAGCGCCGCATCCTCTTCGGCCGTGAGCTTAATCTCGATAATCTGTTCCAGACCTCGCGATCCCAGCTTGCAGGGCACCCCGATGTAATAGCCACGGATGCCGTATTCGCCCTCGAGATATGCGGCGCAGGGCAGAATCTTCTTCTTGTCCTTCAAAATGGCCTCAACCATCTCCACCGTTGCAGCTGACGGCGCGTAATATGCGCTGCCTGCCTTGAGATACTTCACGATCTCGGCTCCGCCATCGCGCGTCCGCTGCACAATCGCATCCAGCTTGTCTTTCGCGATCAGTTCCGTGATTGGAATCCCGGCGACCGTCGAATAGCGCGTCAGGGGAACCATGGTGTCCCCGTGCCCGCCGAGCACGAACGCGGTCACATTCTCGACCGATACTTTCAACTCCTCTGCGATAAACGTGCGAAACCGCGCCGAATCCAGCACGCCGGCCATCCCAATCACCCGCTCGCGGTTGAACTTCGACTGCCGGAACGCCGCCTGGGCCATCGCGTCCAGCGGATTCGACACTACAATCAGAATGCAGTTCGGCGAGTTCGCAGTCACCTTGCCCACCACATCCGACATGATTTTGTAATTGGTCTGCAGCAGATCGTCGCGGCTCATCCCGGGCTTGCGCGGAATTCCAGCCGTGATCACCACAATGTCGGAGTTCGCCGTATCCGCGTAATCATTGGTGCCGGTAATGTCGCAGTCGCGTTTCTCGATCGGCATGGCCTCCAGCAGGTCCAGCGCCTTGCCCTGCGGAATCCCCTCGACCACGTCGATCAGCACAACATCAGCCAGCTCCTTCGAAGCGATCCAATGTGCGGCCGTCGCGCCTACGTTTCCCGCACCGACAATCGTTACTTTCTTCCGCATACCTCTCCTCTGCCTTTACGTAACAATGAATGATCCTACTTTGCGGCGAAGCCGGTTCCGCCTGGACCGCCAGCCCTCACATATTGCCGATCATGCGCGTGGCAAACTCGCTGGTCTTCACCTTCGTCGCACCCTGCATCTGCCGTTCGAAATCGTAAGTCACATATTTCTGCTGAATCGTCTTCTCCAATGAGCTCTCGATCAGCTTCGCCGCCTCCGGCCATCCGAGAAACTCGAACATCATCACTCCGGACAGCATCACCGACCCGGGGTTAATCACATCTTTGTCCGCATACTTCGGCGCCGTCCCGTGCGTTGCCTCGAAAACCGCGTAGCCATCGCCGATGTTCGCCCCCGGCGCGATACCCAGTCCGCCCACCTGCGCCGCGCAGGCGTCGGAAATGTAATCGCCATTGAGATTTGGGCAGGCCAGGATGCTGTACTCCTCCGGCCGGATTATCACCTGCTGGAAAATCGAGTCCGCGATGCGGTCGTTGATCAGCACCTTCTTCTTCCACTGCCCGTTCCCGTGCGTCTTGCCGATCGCGTCCAGCACGCCTTTGATCTCGGCATACAGTTGCTGCCGGAATTCCTCGTTCCCGAACTCCAGCCCCGGTTCAATCAGCGCGGCATTCTGCTCTACCGTCAGCGCAGGATTCGCTTCCACGTTTCCGAGAATCCAGCTCTCGCGCTCCGTCACCACGTCCCCGCGAAATTCTTCGACCGCGACCTCATATCCCCACTCGCGAAACGCCCCCTCGGTGAATTTCTGAATATTCCCCTTATGCACCAGCGTCACCGACTTGCGCCCGTTCGCGATGGCATGGCGAATCGCATACCGCACCAGCCGCTTCGTCCCCGTAATCGAGATGGGTTTGATCCCCACACCCGAATCTTCGCGAACTCTCTTCTTGCCACCCTTCAGCAAGTCGTCATTCAGGAACGAAATTAGCTTCTTCGCATCCGCCGTCCCTTCCTTGAACTCAATGCCCGCATACACGTCTTCGGTGTTCTCGCGGAAGATCACCACATCCAGCTTCTCCGGCCGCTTCACCGGACTCGGCACGCCCGAGTAGTACTTCACCGGCCGTATGCATGCGTAAAGATCCATGATTTGCCGCAGAGCCACGTTCAGCGATCGAATCCCACCGCCCACCGGCGTTGTCAGCGGTCCCTTGATCGACACGCGGAAGTCGGTCGCCGCCTTCACCGAATCGTCGGGCAGCCAGTTCTTGAACTGTCGAAAGGCCTTCTCGCCGGCAAAAATCTCGAACCACTTTACCGCCCGCTTTCCGCCATAGGCCTTCTCGACTGCGGCGTCGAAAACACGCTGCGCAGCGCGCCAGATGTCGCGGCCCGTGCCGTCGCCCTCGATAAACGGAATGATCGGGTGATCGGGAACGCTGTACTTCCCGTTCGCATACTGGATCGCCTCGCCGTCTTTGGGCAGAGTTAACCCGTTATAGCTGGTCTGCATGTGTGCTGATTTCCTTCGCGGATTTGCGTGTCAATGGACGGATCGAATACCCAAGCTACCACCTTGCAAACCGGCATGGCAACGGGATGCGCCGGGAACGCGCCCGCGGCGGTAACATGTCGCTTATGTCCATTCCGTCGACGCGATGTTTACCCGTTCTCGCCTCTGCTTTCCTGTTTTGCTCCGCGCTCGCTTTCGCGCAGCCGCAGACAGCAGCTGCGGACAAACAGCCGGTTCGCGTCGCCATCGTCGGCCTCGAACACGGCCATGTCGTCGGCTTCCTGCAGCAATTCCCGAAACAACACGACACGGAACTCGTGGGGATCGTCGACGCTGACCCCGCATTGCGCGCCAAATACGAGCAACAATTCCACCTCGACCCGAGCCTCTTCTACGCGACCCTCGACGACCTCTTCGCTCACCAGCAACCGCAGGCGCTGCTCGTGTACACCTCCATCGGACAACATCGCCGCGTCATCGAAGCGGCCGCGACCCATGACGTCGACGTCATGGTCGAAAAGCCGCTCACGCTTTCGCTGGACGACGCACTCGCCATCCGCCGCGCTGCCCGCGAGCACCACATCCAGGTGCTGGTCAACTACGAAACCACCTGGTACGCCAGCAATCGCGCCCTCTACAGCCTGCTCCAGGAGAACCGGCTCGGCGAGATTCGCAAAGTGGTCATCCACGATGGCCATCAGGGGCCTAAGGAAATCGGCGTTCAGCCGGAATTTCTCCAGTGGCTCACTGACCCGGTCGAGAATGGCGCCGGCGCCCTCTACGACTTTGGCTGCTACGGTGCGGACCTGATGACCTGGCTGATGCACGGCGAAGCTCCGCTCAGCGTCACCGCCGTTGCGCAAACCGACAAGCCGCAGATTTATCCTCGCGTCGATGACGACGCCACCGTCATCCTGCGCTATCCGCTCGCGCAGGCCGTTCTCATGCCTTCCTGGAACTGGCCCTTCGGTCGTAAAGATACCGAAGTCTACGGCGCAACCGGGTACGCCATCGCGGTCAACCCAACGCAAATCCGCGAGCGCGTTAGCGAATCCTCACCCGAAGTCTCCCTGACGACTCCGCCACTTTCGCCGCCTGAGGACTCGTCGCTCCACTACCTGGCCGCGGTTGTTCGCGGAGAACTGCATCCGAGCGGCGACCTCACCGCACTCGACACCAATGTTGTCGTCATGCAGATTCTCGATGCTGCGCGTCAGTCCGCCCGCACAGGAAAAACGGTGACCCTCCATCCGCTGCCTTGAGCAACCGCGCTGCGGCGTATTCTGGAATGTGATCCGTTTGCGTGCACACATCCTCGTTTTCGCCGCTGCCCTGACCCTGAGCGCCGGTGCCGCGCACGCGCAGTACTCCGCAGATCGGCCTGTTGGCGCGACGGCCCAGCAAACACCCTCCTGGCAGAAGAATGCCGGAATCGATCAGAATCTCAATCGCGCGCTGCCCCTCGGCGATTCGTTCAGAGACGAATCCGGCCGCGACGTCCGGCTCGGCGACTTGTTCAACCACAACCGCCCTGTGATGCTGGCCCTCATGTATTACAACTGCCAGATGCTCTGCCCCCAGGTGCTGAGTGGCATGGCGTCCGCGCTGCGGCAGAGCGGCTTCCACGCCGGTCGCGAATATGACGTCGTCGTCG
The DNA here is from genome assembly GCA_003152415.1 of Acidobacterium sp. Taxonomy (GTDB): domain Bacteria; phylum Acidobacteriota; class Terriglobia; order Terriglobales; family Acidobacteriaceae; genus Palsa-343. Next base: position 10,498 of record PMAD01000136.1, on the reverse strand, counting down.
CCAGCATCGATCCCTCGGACACGCCCGCGGACGCTGCGGCCGAGAAGCAGCACTTCCTCTCCACGGTCGACGCCACGCCAGATGCTGCCGGCTCGGTCCACTTCCTCACCGGTCCGCAAGCTTCCATCACCGATCTGGCCCAGGCCACCGGCTTCCACTACGTTCGCGTCCCCGGCCCCGACGGCAAGATGACGCAGTTCGCCCACTCCAGCGTCATCATGATCGCCACGCCTGACGGCCGAATGTCGAAGTACCTCTTCGGCGTCGACTACCAGCCCCGCGACGTGCGCCTCGCCCTCATTCAGGCCAGCACCCATCGCATCGGCACGCTGAGCGACCTGGTGCTGCTCTACTGCTGTAGCTACTCGCCCAGCCAGGGGCGCTACACGGTAGCCGTCTTGCGCATCCTCGGCCTCGCCGGACTGGGATCGGTCCTCGCGGTTCTTTTTCTGCTGTATCTGCTCACAAAGAAACCGAAAAGCATGCCCGTCGGCGTCTGACTTCGCGCTCAAACCACTCTGCCGTAAACAAAGCGACCCTTCCGCGTCCAGGCTCATCCCACCCTCGGAGGAAATTCTGCGATGAAAGCGGTTGTTCTCTACGAGTACGGCGATATCGACAAGCTGCAATACGAAACCAACCAGCAGGAACCGCCGTTTGGCCCGAATGAAGTGCGGGTTCGCGTGCGCGCCACGAGCATCAATCCCATCGACTGGAAGCTGCGCAGCGGCGCGGCTCGATCCCGGTTCCCGCTTCAGTTGCCCGCCATTCTCGGCCGCGATCTCGCCGGTGAAGTCGTCGACGTTGGCCCCGACGTAAAGAACTTCAAAAAGGGCGATCGCGTCATGGCGCTGACGAATGCCACCTACGCTGAATTTGCCACCGTCCGCGCCGACATCCTCGCGCCGATTCCGGAGGGGCTTAGCTTCGAACAGGCGGCCGCACTGCCCCTCGTGCTCACCACCGGCTCCCAACTCATCGAACGCGGCGTCAAAGTTCAGCCAGGATGGACGATCCTCGTCACGGGCGCCGTCGGGGGCGTCGGACGCACCGCCGTTCACGTCGCGCGCAAGCATGGGGCGCATGTCATCGCCGGCGTGAAATCCTCCCAGCGCGACGAGGCGCAGAAACTCGGAGCCGAACGCGTCGTGGCTCTCGATGACGACAAGGACATCGCGACTCTGCATGATCTTGACGCCATCGCCGACACCGTCAATGGTGAGACCATTGCCAAACTGCTCCCCGCGATCAAGCCTGGAGGCGTGCTCGGCTCCGTTCTTGGCGAGCCTAAAGCGGCCGCGGGCAGGAACATCCAGGTCAACGCGATCATGGCGCAACCCGACGCTCGCCGTCTCTACGAGCTGGCGCAGGAAGTCGCGCGAGGCGAGTTCACCATCCCGATCGCAAAAGTTTTCCGCCTGGAAGAAGCGCGCAAAGCCCAGGACTTCGCCGAACACGAGCATCCCAACGGCAAAGTTCTGCTGGTCGCCTAACGATGGTTCAACAGCGCCGCGCCAGGCTGCTGCGTCCCGGCCGCGCTTTGGTTTTTCTCCGTCGACTGACTGCCCGGCCCGGGATCTGCCGCGCGGTCCTGGCTCCGCACCATCATCGCCGCCACATACGCTGCGCCAAATCCGTTGTCGATATTCACCACGCATACGTTGGGCGAGCAGGAATTCAGCATCCCCAGCAGCGCCGCGACGCCGCCAAAGGCCGCGCCGTAGCCGACGCTGGTCGGCACCGCAATCACCGGGGCAGCCACTAGCCCCCCAACCACGCTGGGTAGCGCGCCTTCCATGCCCGCGCACACAATCACCGCCCGCGCAGCGGTCAGTCCCTCGCGAGCCGCAAGCACGCGATGCAGTCCCGCCACGCCAACATCCCAGATGCGCGCAACGTCGAGTCCCAGATACTCGGCCGTGGTAGCAGCCTCTTCGGCCACGGGCAAGTCGCTGGTCCCCGCGCAAACCACGGCCACCGGTCCTGACTTCTCAGTTCCCTCGCTCCGTTTCAACCCGATAATGCGCGCCTGCTCGTGATACACCGCTGCCGGCACGCGCAGCTTGACCGCCGCGTACGCCTCGGCGTCTGCCCGGGTCGCCAGAACGCTGCCCCCTGCCGCCGCCATGCGTTCGAAAATCTCCGCCACCTGCGCCGGAGTCTTCCCGGATGAGTAGATCACCTCCGGCAATCCCAGCCGCAATGCCCGATGGTGATCGATGCGCGCAAATCCTGCATCCTCGTAAGGCAATCGAGCCAACTCATGCAACGCGGCCGACGGAGTCGTCTCGCCGGCCTGCACCTTCTCCAGAAGCTGCAGAATCGTTTCGCGCGTCATGCTTTCACCTTCGCGCTGCTCTCGCTGTACGCAGCCATTGCAGCTTCCATCACGGCTCGCAGCGCAACCGCATGCTCCCGCGCCGCGCGCCGGCAATCCTCGTACTCCGGCATTGCGTTCAGGATTTCCCCCGCCGCCGAAGCGATTTTCATCCGAACCTTCCCATATTGCGTGTCGACTGTTACAAATTCCCGCTCCAGAGTTACGCGCTCTTCCTCGCGCCGCCGGATCCCCAGCGTCGTCGTCTCGCGGAACAGCAGCTTCTCCAGCTCATCTTCATGCTCCGGCCTGCAAAGCACCGTCAGCAGCGTTCCCAGCCGCCCTTTCTTCATCGTCACCGGCGCAGCCATTGCATCCAGCGCGCCATGCTCCAGCGCCAGTTCCATCGCGTGCGCCAGAACCTGCGGCGTTGCATCGTCGAGCGCGCATTCCAGCACCACTACGCGGTCTCCTGAGAACGATTGCGCCCCTGTCGCTCGCCCGACTGCCGTCCCGATCGACAACCGCAGCACGTTTGCAAAACCGTCTGGATTGCGTCCCCCCGCTCCGTAGCCGATCGTGCTCACCGCCAGCGGCGTCTGCACATCGAACTCGCACCCAAGAGCCCGCAACATCGCCGCCCCGGTCGGCGTCGTCAGCTCCATCTCGGGCCCTGCTGAATACACGGGCACGCCGTTCAGAAGTTCCGCCGTCGCCGGAGCCGGCACCGGCATGCGTCCGTGAGCGCAGTTCACAAACCCGCTGCCTACGTTCACCGCCGAGCAGAGCCACCGCCTCACACCCAGCGAATCCAGCCCGACCGCGGCGCACACGATGTCCGNNATCTTCTTTGCCGCCGCAGATAATTCCGCGCCTGAAATCAGCGCGCGAATCTGCGGCCAGTTCCGGCTATGCGAGTGCCCGTGAGAATGCCCTTCGCCGTGCTGATGCCGGTGGTCCCCCGCGCCCTCCGCAGGAACCCCATGCTCCAGCACGTCAACCTTGGTAGCCCGAACCCCGCCGCGGTCCACGGAATGGATTCGCAGCTCCGCCCCAATCTTCAGCGCCGCGGCCGCCTTCTGCAGAACCTCCGCCGGCACGCCCGCATCGATCAGCGCTCCCAGCAGCATGTCTCCGGAAATTCCGGCAAAGCACTCAATCTTGCCAATTTTCATAGCGTCATTGGTCGCTGACCGGCCTTGCCGACCGCTTCCTCGCTCGCCGTGCGTAGACCCTGGTTGCTTTGCAGCATCTCCGCGGGCAGCAGTTCGTTCATCGAGCCGGACCGGTACCCGTCGCAATCCACCGCTACATAAGGAAAGCCCGCGCTCCGCACCGCCGCCGCCATCCTGCGGAAGAATCCGGGCTCCAGCGCCGCCGCCATCTCCTCTTCCGCGATCTCAATCCGCGCTACGCTCCCGTGATGCCGCACGCGAAACCGCCGCAGCCCCAGCGCCCGCAGCGCCTCCTCGGCATCCTCCACCTGGCGCAGCGCCTCCGTGGTCACGCGCCGTCCATATTCGATGCGCGACGAGAGGCACGCCGACGCGGGCTTATCCCAAACTCGCAATCCAGCAGCCTCGGCCAGCGCACGAATCTCCGCCTTGTTCAAGCCAGCCTCGGCCAACGGGGCAACAACACGATGTTCGGCCGCCGCTCTCTGCCCGGGGCGAAAATCTTTCCCGTCATCGAGGTTCAATCCATACGCTACCGCGCCAAACGCCCGCCTCGCGCGCTCCGTTTCCAGAACCGTGAACAGCTCATCTTTGCAGTGGAAGCACCGATCCCCGTTATTCGCGGCGTACGCCTCGCGCTCCAGTTCCTTCGTCTCCAGAACCAGCAGCGGAATTCCGTTCTCCTCGGCGAATGCCAGCGCGTCCGCGTAGTGGCTCCTCGCCAGCGACGCTGAATCCGCCAACGCGGCCAGCATCTTCTCACCCAACACACGATGCGCGACCCACGCCAGGTACGCCGAATCCACGCCGCCCGAGTAGGCAACAATGACGCTGCCCAGCGTCCGCAGCCGCTCTTCCAGCGCCGCTTGCTTGTCCCTGAGGTCCATGCTGTTTACGCCGCCTGTTCCCTCATCCTAACCCCGCGAACCCTCCCTTGGAAATTTGCGGTCCTCCGCTGCGAAGCGCGAATCACGCGGCATCCTGAGCGAACGCAGAGAGTCGAAGGACCCCCGAATGAAATGAGGCCAGCAATCCGAGGGTGCGCCTTGAGGCGCACCGCTTCTCTTGCATCGCCAGCGCCACCCCACTACGCTCAAGATTCAGGGATTTGCGTCGTTTCCGCCCATGCTCGGTCTCTACCAACGACTGATCCTCGGCTGTCTTCTGCTCATCGCGCTGGTCGCCACGGTCAGCCTGCTGGTGCGCACCTCCTTCGTGCGCCTTGCAGCCCTGGATGCGCAGGTTCATGTCGCCGAAGCCGCCGTTGCCTCGCTTGCTTCGGCGCAGGGCGCTCTCGCTCATGAGGAACTGATTGCCGCCCGCATCGCGACCGGCAACGCCACTTACGCCGAGTTTCGCGACCAGGCAGGCCACACCCAGATCCTCCTCCGCGCCGCCGCGGATGATGTGCGCGGCTTCGATCCTTCCCTTCCCGTCGACCGGCTCGTGCAGGAACACGAGCGCCTCGCGCAACACCCGACTGAGGACTCGACCCAGCTCACCCAGTCGCTCGAATCCCTTCACGTCGAGCTGCGCCGAGACCTGGATCAGCTCTCCACGCGCCGCTATACCACCGTCACCGCACTGCGTGGTCATCAGAATGAGCTTCGCGCCCGTCTCATCGCCGCCTGCGGCCTCTCCATCGCCGCTGCCGCGGTCATCTCCGCGGTCATGCTCTTCCTGGTGATCACCCCGCTGCGTCATACCGCGCGGGTGGCTCGACGCATCGGCCAGGGCGATCTTCATCAGCGTGTCGAGTGGCGCTCCAAGGACGACCTCGGCACGATCGCCACCGAGCTCAACCGTCTCGCCATCCAGCTCCGCGACCTTCGCGAAACCGAATCCGGCCGCCGCCAGATGGAGTTCCAGCTCATCGACGCCGTCGTGCGCTCCATCTTTGAGCCGGTTATCGTCACCGACGGCAAAGGCCAGGTCCTCAAGCTCAACCAGGCCGCCGTGGAGTTGCTGGGTGGCACGTCGGGGGGCGCGGAAGTCGACCGCATGGTCCTCGCCACCACGCCCGGCGGCGACAAAATCCTCAACGCCATTCGCTCTGCCGTCTCCATGCAGCGCGCCACCACTGCGGAAGAGGGCCAGGCCGCGCTGCTCCCCATGCGCATCGGTCAGGCGGAGCGCAGTTATCGCCTGCGCACCACGCCCATGCGTGACAGCGAGGGGAAGCTCCTCGGCGCCGTCACCCTGCTTGAGGACGTAACCGAAATCGCCGAGGTCGATCGCTTCAAATCCCGCTTCCTCTCCGTGGCTTCGCAGAAGCTGCGCGAACCCATTCGGCGCCTGCGCCTTTCCCTCTACGCGCTCACGCAGAACCACGCCGGCGAGCTGCGCCCGCTCCAGATGGAGCTCGCCACCAGCGCCGCCCAGGAGGCGGAACACCTCGACGATCTGATGCTCGACCTGATCGAAGTCGCCGAACTTGAAACCGGCCGCCGCCAGCTCCGCATTGAGAAAGTCCGTCCCATCGACGCCCTCCGCGATGCCATCGTGCGCTCCCGCGATGCGGCTCACGAGAAGAACATCGACATCGAGCTCATTGCCTTTGAGGATGTCGCCTACGTTCAGGCCGATCGGCGCGCGCTGCGCACCGTCCTCGACAACCTCATCGCCAATGCCCTCCGCTACACGCCGGAAGGCGGACACATTCGCCTCGGAGCCGCCGAGCAGCAGGAGCGCGTTCAGTTCTTCGTCCACGACAACGGCCGCGGCATCGAAGCCGAGCGTCTGCCCACTATCTTCGGCAGGTTTACGGGCGACCCCGCCGGCGGCGGCTCCGGCCTCGGACTCGCGCTCGTGCGCCGCCTCGTTGAGTCTCAGGGTGGCCAGGTATCGGTCGAAAGCCGGCTCGGTGCAGGGACAACCTTTCGCTTTACGCTTCCCATCGCCGTCGCCGAACCAGACCGTCACCCTGTGGAGGTCGGATGACCACGCCCCCCGTTCCACCTCCCGATCCGACTCAGGGCCTCGCGCGCGACCTCACGCCACCCCATTCCGATACTCCGGAGCCAGGCCGCCTTCGTGTCTATCTCGGAGCCGCTCCCGGCGTCGGCAAAACCTACCGCATGCTCGAAGACGCGCACCTTATGCGCCGCCAGGGCGTCGACATCGTCATCGGCCTCATCGAGCCTCACGGACGCGCCGAGACCGCTGCGCTCGTCGAAGGCCTGGAGATCGTCTCCCTCCAGGAAATTCAGTACCGCTCCATCATCCTGCGCGAGATGAATCTTGAGGCCATCCTCGCCCGTCATCCCGCCTGGTGCATCGTCGATGAGCTGGCCCACACCAACGTCCCCGGCTCGCGCAACCATAAGCGCTACGAAGACGTCCTGGAGCTGCTCGACGCCGGCATCAACGTCATGACCGCCATGAACGTCCAGCACCTTGAGACGCTCAATGACGCTGTCGCCCGCTCTGCCAGTATCCAGATTCGCGAAACCGTCCCCGACAGCTTCCTGCGCCGCGCTGACGAGGTCGTCAACGTCGACATCACCATCGACGAGCTGCGCGATCGCCTCCGCCAGGGCAAGATCTACGCTCCCGAAAAAGTTGAGCAGGCCCTGGCCAATTTTTTTCGCAAGGGCAATCTCAACATGCTCCGCGAACTGGCTCTGCGTGCGACCGCCGAACAGGTCGGCGCCGCCGCCGCAGAGTACCGCCGCACTCAGGGACTCGAGCAGGCCCCCATCCCCGAGAAGGTCATGGTCTGCCTCTCGCCTCGGGCGGGCATGGAGCGCCTCGTCCGCGTCGGCGCCCGCATCGCCGGCCGCCTCGCCACCAACTGGTACGTCGTCTACGTCGAAACCCCCGATGCCGACCATCGCCACGGCGATCCCGAGGCCTTCGCCCGCCTCGAGGACTATCAGCGCATGGCGCGCGATCTCGGCGCNNGAGAACATCTCCCACGTCGTCTTCGGCCAGTCGGCCCGCTCGCGCTGGGATATCCTTCTGCGCGGTTCCATCATCAATCGCTTCCTCACCGAAATGCGCGATACCACCGTCCAGGTCGTCCCCGTCCAGAAAGAGCGCAGATAGGTCCGCTGTGAATTGCTCAATTCGCTCGCCGCTCCGTCGCTCCCTGTTGCCCTTTCTATTCCTGCTCCTTCTCGCGCCGCTCACGAACGCTGCGGACACCGATCGTCTCGACGCGCTCAGGATTGCCGACGGTGTCTGGTTTCTCCCCGGCGATTCTTCGAAAGGCTACTGCAATAACGTCGTGATCGAGATGAAGGACTACCTTATCGTCGTCGACGCCAATTATCCCGGCCGCGCCCGCGAACTGGTCCGTGACATTCACCGGCTCTCTCCCAAACCCGTCCTTTTCGTCTTCGATACGCATGCCCATCGCGATCACGCCTACGGCAACATAATCTGGACCAATGCAGGCGCAACCACCTTCGCCTACGAGGGCGTTGTCGACGAAATGAATCGCTACGAGCCGCAGCGATGGCTGGCCACCGCTGCCGAACGTGAAGATGTCCGTTCCCTCCAGCTCACTGATGCTCCCCGCCCCGAGCTCACCTTTCGCACCAGTCCCTTCATCCTCAAAGACGGCACGCGCGAAGTGCAGTTCTGGTTTCTCGGCTGGGCCCATACGCGCGGCGACGGATTCGTCTGGCTGCCGAAGGAGCGCATCCTCTGCACCGGCGACGCCGCCGTCAACGGTCCGCGCAACAAACTCTGGGATGCCAACATTGCCAACTGGCCGCAGGTCCTGGCGCGCGCCGAGCAGTTCCACCCGCTCCACGTCCTTCCCGGCCACGGCGACGCCGGCGGCCCCGAGATCCTCGAGGGGCAGCGAACCTTTCTCTCCGACCTCTACAACGCAGTGAAAGCTCAAGTCGACAACGGCAGAACTCTATCGCAGCTCAGCATGTCGTTAACCGATCGCGATCGCAACTGGGCGCCGCGCGACCTCAGCACCGACTTCGCCATTACTTATTCCGAAATTACCCAGCACCAGCCGGCCGGCGACATTCCTCACGTCTGGAAATAGTCCCCGCCCAACCTTCAGGTTGACAGGTGGTATCCTGCTGCCACTCTCAGGCGTTGTGACACCGAAATTGACCGCAGCAAGATCTGTGTTTCGAAGACGAACTCGGAATGAGGAACCCACATGGCTCGCAAACTTGGACGTCTCGCCCGAACCTACGACCCCCGCATTCCCCACATGAGCGCTCTGGTCGCCGGCAAAACGATCGCTCCTCCGCCGCCCGCCTGCGACTGGACCGAGAAAATGCCAAACAACCTCGGCATGATGCTCAATGACACGCTCGGCGATTGCACCTGCGCCGCCTTCTATCACGCCCTGCAGGTCTGGAGCATCAACACCGCCGGCGCCATCGACACCGAGCCCGACTCCGACGTCGAACAGCTCTACATTCGCGCCTGCGGCTACAAACCCGGAGAAAAAGGGGAAGGTCCCGGCGGNNCCCCGCATGGTCGACGATGTGAAACACACCATTTACGATTGCGGCGTTGCCTACATCGGGCTCCAGGTACCCTACTACATTAATCCCGATCCGCCCGCGCAGACCCCTGCCGTCTGGGACGTCCAGACCACCAACAACCAAATCACCGGAGGGCACGCCGTCGTCCTCGCCGGCTACACCGCCGACGGAGCCCGCGTCATCTCATGGGGAGAGTTCTACACCATGACCTGGACTTTCTTCGCCAAGTACGTCGATGAAGTCTACGCGATCGCAGACCAGGACTGGATGGCGAAGAAGGGCACGAGTCCCGCAGGTCTCAGCCTGCCGGAATTGGAGGCTCAGATGCAGGCGCTCCGTAACTCATGAGTAAGTAAGTCGTGCCGGGTCGATCCGCGATCGGCCCGCCGACCTCCCTACTGCTTCTTCAGCACCGCGTCGCTGTTCTCGTCCGTGGTGATCGCCGCCTCCAGCTTGCGCAGCTTCGCGTACTCGCCCGGTTCCAGTTCCAGCTTCTTCAGCACGTATTCACGCTTGTAGTGCAGCGCTCCACCCTCTGCCTTCACCTCGCTGTGATACGTCGCGAATCCTACATCCATGCTCACCGGATCGGGCACATCGTCCACTGTGTAACCGGCCGGAATCTTCACGTCGAATTCGTCCCTCCAGGTCCCCACTCCCGTGAAGCTGATCGGGACCTTGCGCGGCTTTTCATCCAGCCCCTCCGCGTCGCTGCCCACCACGCGCGGCCGCACCAGCAGCAAACTGCCCGCTCCCTTCGCGTACAGCGGCGCCGTCACCGAGTAATCCATCTCCAGCGGCTTATCCAGCTCCCGTACGTGCGCGACCTTTTCATCTCCCAGCGTGAACGTCGAGAAATCATGCTGCAGCAATCGCTCCACCAGCTCCCGCTGTTCTTTGTCGCTGTCCGTCGCCAGCCGGTCGCGCATCGTCCAGGACGATGCTCCCGACCGCAGCACCGTCACATCGCCCTTCAGCGTTCCGTCCGCCGCCAGCTCGAACTTCGCTTTACGGTCGATCGATTCCGCGTCCGGATTCAGAATCGGCAGCTGGATCAACTGGCTGTCGTCACCGGCCGCCAGCACTCCATAGCTTCCTTGCTCGTAATCAGGCAGCTGCCCCACCGGCACGTAAGGGTTCGTCGGATCGAAGATCAGATATCGCCTCCCCGACTTCGTCGTTACCACCGCCTGCAGTCGCGGATTCTCATACCCTTTCGGAATTTCGATCGCCGCAATCATGTGATTGCCGAACAGCGACGGCGCATTCGGATCGATCACCCCGCGCCGATCGTCCACGCTCACCCACGCCCCGCGAATTCCAACCGCGTCCAGCATGGCCACCGTCAGGGTCGCCTTGTCCTTGCAGTCTCCATATCGGCTCCGGAAAATATCCTGCGCCGGATGCGGCTGCCATCCCCCGATGCCGATCTCGATCCCGACATACCGGATTTGCTGCTGCATAAAGTCGGCGACTTTCGCCAGTCTCGCCATGAAATCGCCGTCCCCGGCCAGCGTGCGCGCTGTCGATGCCACATCTCCGCC
>PMAD01000341.1:4494-6726 GCA_003152415.1 Acidobacterium sp. | reverse complement strand
CAAAAGGCGTCCGGCCCAAGCTTTGGTGCGGCCCGCCGGGTATGGGAGCCTTGCAGGAGATGTGCGTCACAGTGCATGGTGGACCCCCAGGGATCGGTTGACTGCAAATCTGGTTGTGGCGCCTGACAGGGGTGCGGCCAGATCCTGCCTCAGGTGCACTGAGAAACCCGCGACGACGTTGCGTCTGCTTGTTGGAAGTCAACCCACTGTCCACTGCAAAGGTGCTAAGCCGAATAACCGGCAGCGCCGGGACAAAACGGGCAGAACAATCTGCGTTCATCATCCCTCTAAAGGTGCAGGAACACCTGTGACCGCCGTCACAGGCGTTGCCACAAACCCGCTTTGGTCACCCTGTCCGCCCCAAAATTCCCAAATTGGGACGCTCAGCCGAACCTTCACTCCACCACCCGCATCGCTCGCGTTACTTGCGCCCCCGCCCCCGCTCCGATACATTGGTCCGCGCGTGCTTCACCTCCAGACGCTTAACGACATTCTCTTCACCATCGCGGATAGCCGCCGCGAGCGGGCCATGCTGGTTCAGGACAGTACCGGCGCATGGCAGCCCATCTCCTCATCCCAGGTCTATCGGCGCGTCCNNTTCGCCTGCCTCGCCATCGGCGCAGTCGACGTTCCCATCTATCCCAACCTCCTCTCCGACCAGATCCTCCCGCTCCTCGCCGACTCCGGTTCCCGCGCCATCTTCCTCTCCACGCGTGCACAGCTCGACAAAATCGCACCCCATCGCCCCGCCACCACTCTCGAACACATCGTCCTCATGGACGACGAGCCCACCTCCAGCGCACACAATTTCTCCTCCCTGATCGCAGGCGCCGATGCCCACGCCGACCACCGCGACGCCGCCTTCGATCGCGCTGCCCGCGAGATTCAGCCCGCCGACCTCGCCACCCTCATCTATACCTCCGGCACCACCGGCGAGCCCAAAGGCGTCCTGCTCACCCACAGCAATATCGCCTGCAACGTCAACCACTCCCTCGACGAGTTCGGCCTCAACCCCACCGACTCCTGCATCTCCTTCCTTCCTCTCTCGCACATCACGGCGCGCCACCTCGACTACGCCCTCTATGCGAAGCATGTCCTCATCGCCTATTGCTCCTCCTTCGACAAGCTCCCGCAAACCCTCACCGCCGTCCAGCCCACCGTCCTCGTCGCTGTACCGCGCGTCTTCGAGAAAGTCCGCCAGGTCGCCGAGCAGAAAGCGTCGGTATCGGCCATCAAGCGCAACCTCTTCGGCTGGGCGCTGAAGACAGGCGCCCGGCACAAACACAAAGTCGCTGCGGGTGAACGCCCCTCATCGCCGTCCTGGAAGGTCGCCGACGCGCTCGTCTATAAGAAGCTCCGCGCCGGTTTCGGCGGCCGCGTCCGCTACTACATCGCCGGAGGCGCGCCCCTCGGCCTCGACACCGCCCACTGGTTCGCGAGCGCCGGCATTCGCATCCTCGAAGGCTACGGCCTCACCGAAACCTCACCCGTCATCGCCCTCAACACGCCCAACGCCAACCGCATGGGCTCGGTGGGCAAGCCGCTGCCCAACGTCGAGTGCCGCATCGCCGAAGACGGCGAGCTGCTCGTCCGCGGTCCCAGCATCTTTCAGGGCTACTGGAAAAACCAGAGCGACGCCGGCGCCACCGCCACCGCCACCNNCCACCGCCACCGCCGGGGCCATCGATGCGGCCGGCTGGTTCGCTACCGGCGATATCGGCCACATCGACCAGGACGGCTTCCTCTTCATCACCGACCGCAAAAAGGAGCTCCTCAAAACTTCCGGCGGCAAACTCATCGCGCCCCAGCCCATCGAGAACAAGCTCAAGACCAGCTTCCTCGTCGGCAACGTCGCCGTCGTCGGCGACCGCCACAAATTCGCCTCCGCCCTCATCATGCCCAACTTCGCGGCCCTCGAACCGTGGGCCAAAGAACACAGTATTCCCGCGTTCAGCCGTGAAGAACTCGTCGAAGATCCAAAAATTCGCGCCGAATTCCAAACCATCGTCGACAAAGTCAACGCCACCCTCGCCAATTTCGAGACCATCAAGCGCTTCCACCTCGTCCCCGATGAGTGGACCGTCGACTCCGGCGAGCTTACCCCCAGCATGAAGCTCCGCCGCCGCGTCATCGCGCAAAAATACGCCAACGAAATCGCCGACCTCTACGCCGACGAAAACCTCTCCCCTCGCTAAACCCCCGTTCCTTTCCCGGCGCACAAATCTATCCTTC
>PMAD01000341.1:2660-4420 GCA_003152415.1 Acidobacterium sp. | reverse complement strand
CCATACCGAACCGCAACGCCGATCCCCATCACGTCGTCGACGCTGGCCGCACATTCTTCGTGACCACCAAAACGTATGTGGGCCGCCATCTCCTCCAGTCCGACCGCAACGCCGCGCTCCTCGTCGAAGTCCTCCGTTCCTGCATTCGCGCGCGTCGCTTCCAGCTCCACGACTTCGTCATCATGCCCAACCATCTGCATCTCCTAATCACTCCGTCTTCTGACGTAACCATCGAGAAGGCCATGCAGTTGATCAAGGGCGGTTTCTCGTTCCGCCTCAGGCGAGAAACCGATTATGCAGGCGAAGTCTGGCAACGCGGCTTCTCCGATCACAGAGTGCGCGACCTTGACAGCCTCGATAACCACCGCCGTTACATCGCTGCCAATCCCGTCCGTGCGGGCCTCGCCACATTACCCGGTCAATACCCCTGGTGCTTCGCCACCCTTGCTCGCGAGAAGGACGCTCACGCGCCGCAATCCTGACCTTGTTAGTCTTTCGCTACCAGCTACCAGCTAAAAGCCTGCCCACTGTGGAAAACTTGTCAAGCCCCGCGCGATTCCCAAAATGGCACTCCCCTCATAACATGCCACTTATTTCTTTATAACCCTNNAGCCTCGCCAGCCGCGGGGCTTTTCCATTTTCTACCGCCCCGTGCTTCCGGCAGCTTCTGGTTTCCAGCTCGCCGTTCGCTCGATTCTCGCTCGCTTTTCCGTTGGTCTTTCGCTAAACGTCCCTGGCTAAACGTCTCTCGCTAAACGTACCTCGCTAAACGCCCGCCGCCAGAACGGTCCGCGAGGCCAGTGATGCAGCCGTTACTACCCAATCCGCTATCCCCGCACGGTACAAAGGTGACCCCTCGCGAACTCCTGCGGAATGTGCAACCATCCCGCACTCCCACCCCAGGGGGAGGGGGGTACCCCTTATCGCGAGAGTTAACTTCGAACCATCATCGGACCACCGCTCGGATGCCTTTCTGAACGCTATCCGCTATCCGCTATCCGCTCCGCGGTCCGCCGTCGTCTCTGCAACCTGAAACCTGTAACCTGTAACCTGTACCCTGCGACCTGTAACCTGCCGGAGGCCGTCTTGCCCGAACTACCCCCATTTCCCCTCACGCTCGACGGCGCAAGCCTCCTCCATCAAATGTTCCGTTTCGACTGGCCTGCCTGGCGCCGCGCCGACGCATCCGCCCGCCAGCGCGCCCTCACCGAAGCCTCCGCCCTGCTCACTCCCCTCCAAACCCACTCCTCCGAAGGCCGCCCCAACCAGTCCGCCCTCTTCGCCCAGCTTGGCCACAAGGGCGACCTGATGCTCATCCATTTCCGCGACTCCATCGAACAGCTCGCAAAAACCCAGCGCGACCTCGCCCGCACCGAACTCGGCAGCTACCTCCAGCCCACGCATTCCTATCTCTCCATCGTCGAGCTCGGACTCTACGAGTCCTCCGTCAAAACCTATTCGCTCCTCGGCGCCGAAAAAGTCGAACCCTTCAGCGAAGAGTGGGATCGCCAGATTCAGGAAATGGTCGACCGCCAGTCCTCCGCCATGGCCGCGCGCCTCTACCCGTCCATCCCCGACACGAAATACATCTGCTTCTATCCCATGGACAAAAAGCGCGGCGAGCACGTCAACTGGTACTCCGTCCCCATGCCCGATCGCGCCCGCATGATGCACGAACACGGCCTCATCGGCCGCCGCTTTGCCGGCACCGTCAAACAAATCATCTCCGGGTCCATCGGCCTCGACGACTGGGAGTGGGG
>PMAD01000341.1:0-2634 GCA_003152415.1 Acidobacterium sp. | reverse complement strand
TCGCCGAACTCGACTCCTGGCTCACCGTGGAGCAACGATGACTGCGCAGCTACCAGCTACCAGCTTCCAGCTGCCAGCCAGCCGGAGGCCGGAGCTCGCTGCTGTGCCCTGCGCTCTGCGCCCAGAGCCTTGGCTGGCCGCTGGCTGCTGGCTGCTGGCTGCTTTATGAAAGTCTTCGTCACCGGCGCTACAGGATTCGTCGGCAGCCACGTCGCCCACGAGCTTGCCGCCCGCGGCGCTGAACTGCGCCTCCTCGCTCGTCGCACCAGCAACCTCGCCAGCGTCAGGGACCTCGTCTCCGGATCGGGCGCAGAAACCATCATCGGCGATCTGCTCGAACCCGACTCCCTCCGCAACGCCATCCGTCATTGCGACGCCGTCATGCACGTCGCCGCCGACTACCGTCTCTGGGTTCGCGACCCAGACACCATGGTCCGCACCAACGTCGAAGGCACCCGCGCCCTCCTCCGCATCGCCCGCGAAGAAAACGTCCCGCGCTTCGTCTACACCTCCTCGGTCGCCACCATGGGCTTCAAAACCGACGGCACCATCGTCGACGAAAACACCCCTGTCACTTTCGCCGACATGGTCGGCCCCTACAAACGCTCCAAGTTCCTCGCCGAACAGGTCGCCATCGAAGCCGCGCGCGCCGGTCAGTCCGTCATCATCCTCAACCCGACGACGCCAATCGGCGCCAGCGACAACAAACCCACGCCCACCGGCCGCATCGTTGTCGACTTCCTCAACAAAAAGTTCCCCGCCTACGTCGACACCGGCCTCAACCTCGTTGATGTCCTGGAAGTCGCCCGCACCCACGCCGACGCCCTCAACCCAGGCACCGGCCGCCCCGGCGAACGCTATATCCTCGGCGGCGAAAACCTCACCCTCAAGCAAATCCTCGACAAGATGTCCGCCATCACCGGCCTTCCCTCGCCGGCCATGAAAGTCCCGCACTCCGTCGCCATGATCTTCGCCTTCTTCGACGAGATCATCGCCGGCCACCTCCTCGGCAAAGAACCCCGCGCCACCGTCGAAGCCGTCCGCATGGGCAAAAAGAAAATGTTCGCGTCCTCCGCCAAAGCCGCACGCGAACTCGGCTTCCGCGTCGTCCCCGCCTACCCGGCGCTGCGCTGCGCCATCGACTGGTTCCGCGCCCACGGCTACGCCCCAATGTGACCCCCGTGATCTTGCCGCAATGCGATCCGCGGTATGTGATCTGAACCAGGAGGCGAAATGCCCCGGAAAACCGCCCTTGCACAGAAACCGATTGAGACTCAGATCTTTCTGGTTCGCGGCCAAAAGGTCCTGCTCGACTCCGATTTGGCAGCGCTCTATCGCGTCGAAGTGCGTGCGCTCAATCAGGCAATCAAACGGAACGAGGATCGTTTCCCGCCTGATTTCGTTTTTCAACTCACTGCCAAAGAGAACGACACTTTGAGATCACACTTTGTGATCTCAAATGCCGGCGGTGGCGGTCGTCGCTATCTTCCTTACGCCTTCACCGAGCACGGTGCCATCATGGCCGCCAGCGTGCTCAACTCCGCGCGCGCAGTGGAGATGAGCATCTTCGTGGTGCGCGCCTTCGTGCGCCTGCGTGAGACGCTCGCCACCCACACAAAGCTTGCAGCCAAACTCACCGAGCTCGAGCAAAGGCTGGAAACCCACGACAAGACGATCGACGGCATCATCAAGGCGATCCGCGCGCTCATGATGCGGCCGGAGAAACCCGCCCGGCAGATCGGCTTCCGTGCCCAATCGTTTTCCCAACCAAAAACACTGGAAGCCCGCAAGTCATAAGCAATTACCCGGGGCGCAACCCCGGAGCAACCTGTCCCCGAGCCATGCCGCACTAATGACTGGCTCCCGCCCACGGCTACGCGCCTTCCTGACGGGCGCTGCTGCAACCCGCACACAGCCAAACCGCCTCGTCCGGCGATTCCGCGATGGTAGGCTTATTCCGCATGAAATACCCGCCCTCAAGGGACAACCGAAGAGGATCATGAACACCTTCAAGTCGATCAGCACCGTTGCCTGCCTCCTTCTCGCCGCAGCCGCCAGCGCCGTCGCCCAGCAGCAAAACCTCCCCGCCGACGAGTTGGCCACCGACTTCAAAGCCCCCGAGCAGCCCAGCGACTTTGAGAAGCGCGTCGTCATGGTCCCCATGCGCGACGGCGTCAAGCTCTACACCGTCATCGTCGTCCCCAAAGGGGCGCACGGTGCCCCTATCCTCCTTACCCGCACGCCGTACAACGCCGCCGCCCGTGCCGCGCGATCGAAGAGCCCGCGCATGATCGAGGCCCTCCCGCTCAGCGATGAAGTCTTCGTCCAGGCGGGCTACATCCGCGTCTATCAGGACGTCCGCGGCAAATACGGATCCGAAGGTCCCTACCTCATGACGCCGCCGCCCGTGAACTCCGGCTACAACCCGAGCGGCGCCGACGACACCACCGATGCCTGGGACACTATCGACTGGCTGGTGAAAAACGTCCCCGAATCGAACGGCCGCGTCGGCATGATCGGCTCCAGCTACGAAGGATTCACCGTCGTCATGGCCCTGCTCAATCCGCACCCCGCGCTCAAGGTTGCAGCCCCCGAAAGCCCCATGGTCGACGGCTGGATGGGCGACGACTGGTT
>PMAD01000067.1 GCA_003152415.1 Acidobacterium sp. | reverse complement strand
TCATGTGATTGCCGAACAGCGACGGCGCATTCGGATCGATCACCCCGCGCCGATCGTCCACGCTCACCCACGCCCCGCGAATTCCAACCGCGTCCAGCATGGCCACCGTCAGGGTCGCCTTGTCCTTGCAGTCTCCATATCGGCTCCGGAAGATATCCTGTGCCGGATGCGGCTGCCATCCCCCGATGCCGATCTCGATCCCGACATACCGGATTTGCTGCTGCATAAAGTCGGCGACCTTCGCCAGTTTCGCCATGAAGTCGCCGTCCCCGGCCAGCGTGCGCGCCGTCGATGCCACATCTCCCCCGCCCTCGCTCCGCGGCGCTGCCAGCGTGTAATACCAGTTGCCGATCTTCGACCAAAGCGCGTCTCCTTCAGGCAGCGGATCCGCGCTGAAATGCACCGTCATCCTTCCCGCCAGCGCCTCCCAATCCGGCGCCAGCGGCACATCCGCCAAATCGATGCCGTCGATATTCGCCTGCTCCCAGCGGAAGTGACCGGGAGTTATCTCTGCCGTTTCCACGCGCGCATGCCGCGCCCACACCGCCTCCTCGTGCCACCCCCCCGGCAAATCGATCTCGTATACCGACCGAACCGTGGGCACCGCGTTCTGAAAGCTCCACGTGTCCTCGGCGAAATACGGAGAAAGCTGTTTAACGAACTCCCACGCCACCACCCCGCCAGGATCCGCACCGGGTGGCGATGCCACCTTCATCCGAATATCGCCATAGAGAATGCCTTCCGCGGCGCCCACATCGCCGCTCTCTATGTACTCGGCATCCTTCATCGCGTAGTGGTGCCCGTCCGGCCCAATGCTCCACACATGAAACGACTCGAGCTTCTCGTCCTTCGTAAACCAGGTCACAGGATGTGCTTCATCCCGCCCCTGCGGCCGCAGAATCTTGACCACCGCCCGATACCGCTCCACCGGCCGCCCGTCTGGCTGGACCGTGAGCAGAGTATCCTCGAGCAGGTAGACCGCCTTCGCGTCGCGCCAATCGCCTTTCAGCGGCGCGTCCGTCGAAGCCTGCAACACCCAGTCGGGCAGCTGCGCGTCCTTCGACGCATGCGCCATTCCGGCGCATCCCAGCATCAGCAGGGCACCCATCCAAATTCGCCCGCCGCGCATGGTGCGCCGGTCGCTGACCGCTGACCTCTGCGCCCTGAACTCTGAGCTCTGATCCCTCATTCGTTCGCCCCCGATCCACCGGTCGCGCTCCCTTCCGGTGCCCGCTTCAGCACCACCTGTTCCTGGTCCTGTGCTCCCGTCTTCTGAAAAAACTCCCGCAGCTGCGGATAATCTGTCGCCTTGTAGAGCGTGTTGCCCATCGCCATCACCCGTTCCTGGTGATACGTGCTTCCCGCGTTGCTGTAGTCCGCCTTGTACAAAGCCATCTGCGGAATCGGAATGCTCGCGCCCTTCGGCAGGCTTTCGATCGCCAGTCCCGGCGCCAGCGCCAGGTCTACCTTATCCTGCGTAATATACGGATAATGCAGGTCCACCGGATTCTCCCTCTTCCCGGCGGCGAACAGAGTTTTCTCCCTCGCCTCAAAAAAAGCGCTCGGCAAAAAGACCCGCTTCCCCGTTCGTGTCCCGAGGCTCCCACTCACATCCAAAACCACCAGCAGAGCCGTTGTGTTATCCGTCAGTCCCACGAAGTGATTCGTCTTTATCTCGACGCCATTGGGTACCTGGCCCTGCAGCATCGCTTCAAAGTCCCTCTTCACTTCCTGCTCGTCAGTCTTCAGAGCTTCCTGCCGCCAGCGCAGCGCTTCCGCTCCACCCATCGAGATGCGCACCGCGCCCTTCAGCGTGCCATCCGCGCTCAGCGTCAGATCTGCGGTTCGCAGCATTTGATTGTCCTGGTAAGTGGCTCCCGGACTCGTCATCAGCGCGGGTCCGCTGTCGCTTTGTCGAATCCCAGGTAATTGGGTGTGCACCCAGTGCAGCTTGCCGAATTCGCAGTAGCGCTGGCCGGGATCGAAAAATACCTCTTTGCCTCCCACATTGACGATCGCAATCTCGTCTTCCAGCTGGCTCCAGTCCAGCCATCCGCCATTGAACAGAGCCCGGTTCCGCTCCGTCACTGCCATCGCCCAGGCCTTCAGTCCCGCTGCCCGCGCCATCGAAATGAACAGCCGCGTAATCTCATCGTCGCTTCCCCGCTTCTGTTCCCAGATGTCCGCCGCCGCTTTTACCCGCAGGCCTTCGGCTTTGTTCTCCGCCAGCGAGTGCTCCCGGGAAAATCGCGTATTGTTCAGGGTCATCACCGCCGTATAAATCTTCCTCAGCTTCTGCTCATCGGAGTCTCCCGGCGCCACAATCCCCGCCACCGCCTGCCGGATCTTGTCAGACGGGTTCGCAAAACGATCCACATCCTTCGACCAGACCTTGCCCTCGTCTTTCCAGAAATCCGCTCCCGAAGAGGCAGACGAATAGTAGAAGAGCAATTGGTAGGCATAGCTATCCAGCGGCGGCGAAAATTCCTCCTCGCTAAGCGCCGGAACATTGTCGACCACCAGGTCATAGCCATCCATTCCCGCCCGCACTTTCACCCCGGGCGGCAGATTAGGATAGTAGAGCAGCCGGCTCGCCACATTTTCCTTCCCGAACGCATCCTTGCTGATCAGCATTTTGGTAGTGGTCGCCATGTTCAGCGGTACGAAGTGATAGTGCGCTTTGTGCGTGAAGACGGATTGTTGAAGATAAAAGTGCGGCGGTATGAACCAGTTGTCGTCGTATTGCAATTCCCAGCGATACTCGATAATGCTGCCCACCTGCACATCGGGCATGCTGAAGACCTTCGACATCCATTTCACATCGCCGCTCTTTACCAGCTCCTTGCTGTAGGGCTTTCCCGTGAACGGAATCACCGTCCCATCCGCGTGAATCGTGCGCCCCTCCACCGCCTTGATATCCGAATTGCCCCCTTCATAGGGAATCTCGATATCGCTGAACTCTTCTTTCCCTTTTTCCGTCAGGATTTTGATCTGCGCATACACCCGGTGGAAGTGCACGTTATCGTCCACGAATTCCTCGCGAAACAGATACACGGCCGGGGCATCCGGCGCTGCCGGATCGGAGGTCATTTTCAGCTCTTCCGGCGTGGGTTGCGTCCACGTGGGCGCGCTCCATGCGGGAATCGCAGCCAGCAGGGACAGAATCGCGAACAAGAAAGTACGGCGCAGAATGGTATCCACAGTAGCCTCACCAAATCAGAAAATTAGTGCAAAACAATTCCGCACGGATTCCCAGGAATCCGCACTCACTTGTTAAGGGGAGAAACATAGCCCCTTTGTAAGTCCTCCTCGCCACTTATGCAAGACAAATCTCGGTTGCCAGCGGCCGTCCCGCTTGCTCCTCGCCGCCCCCGGCGCTGCCGGATCCGACGTCATCTTCAGTCCATCGGGAGTTGGTTGTGTGAAGTTAGGGGATCCAATGGCGGGAACAGGAGAAACCAGAGCTGCCGGCAAAAGAATGCGACTCGAAATGTGATCCACGGCAGGGCCCCCACGCCGGAACGGGTTCGACCCATGCATTCAACACCCATTCCGTCCAATCCACAATTCAATTCATGGGGGAGAATCGTTTCTTTCTCGTAATCGTCGTTCTGTTACCTATGGGGGTCCCCTACGGCGCCAGATACGGCCTCAGCCCATCCCACGGATACAATCCCGTCGGTCCGAGGTCCGATTCCCTCTGCTCCTTCGAGTCCCAGCGCACGAAGAATCCAACCACCTGGTTGTTGTAATTCCGCGTGTTGTTCAGCGACAGAAAGCCGCCTGCGAACCAGTGATCGCTCAGGTGATAGGCCATCTCGCCTTTGAAGTCGTAGTTGCCGCTCACCACCGACTCCGCCGAATACGATGCGTTGCTGTTGGCAACTTCCAGCGCCTGGTCCAGCGGGAAGAACGGCACGCTGTCCTGCTGAAACGCCTCGACCCCAAAAGCCGCTACAACGCTGTAGTGGATGTTGGCCCCATATCGCCCCTCGAACGAGAATGGCACGTTGGCCAGATAGTACGCCTGCGGGCTGAAGTAACCGCCCTGGCCGTAAGTGAAGAAGTTCGAGTTATGCGCGTAATGCATTCCGAAGAAATTTACGCCCACCGTCAGATTGCCTTCGTTGGGAACTTCCTTCACCCGCCAGTAAGCGCCCGCGTCTCCATCCACCCGATCGTTGGTCTGCACGTGAACGCCGGTGAGATACTGCCCGCCGGCGCTGACATAGAAACCCGAATTGGGATCGCTCCTGCCGAACTGCACATCTCCGCCCGTGGCGTTCACGCCACCCCAGATATTCCCCTCAAACCCCGGTCCCGCCGATCCGGGATCGTGCAGCCCTGAATACGACAGCTGCGAATCCTTGACCGAATCGCGGCTCGCCGTGAACGTGAAGGGCCCGTTGCCCGGCTTCCAGTCCAGTCGTCCGATCACATTCGCCACCAGGAAGCCCCACGGCGAGTAGCCCCCGCTGACGGCGAAATTCGACGTCGCGAACTGCACTTCCCCGCCAACCCCGGTCGCGTTCTGCTGATTCAGCACCGAGTTCGCCGGCGCCGTACCCAGCTGTTCCACTACTCCTCCCGGCAGCAGCGGCGACTTGGTGGCCGATCCCGAATCCAGGAACACCGGGTTGGAAACAATGGTCAGCCGCATCGCTCTGCCCAACGCCGCCGACGCCTCAAACGGAGCCTGCAGGGCGGTTAGCGAATCGAACCCCTCTGTCCCACTGCGGTGATTCACGGTTCCCGTGCCTCCCATCCAGGAGCTGTACTCGCCCTCGATGTAGCCCAGCTGGATCTGCGCCTGTTCCCGTAAATCCCGTTGACGCACAATCGAGGGCCGCTCGTAAGGCCCGCGCAGCGGAGGCAGATTCTCGTGCATCAGTTCGTCGTCACTCGCCCCGGTCGTCGAAGGCGGCTTCTCGAAATAATCCGGCGTCTCCGGCTGAATCTCCCCGGACAGCGGCGCGTACTGCGTCGAGACCATCGACGGATCGATCGGCTTTTTCGCTGCATCGAGGGCCGCTTCCGCCTCGGTGGCATTCGGCAGTGGCGTCAGCGCCGGACTCGTCTCCAGCCCGATCTGCTGCGGCTGTTCCTCAGGAATACTCGCCTCGCTCACCTGCGTCTCCACGTGGGGAGTCGGCAGCGATGCCTGCGGTATGTAGGGCTTCATTTGCGGTTCCACAGGCCTGGCTGGCTGCGTCTCCGGTTGTGCGGGGCTCGGATTCTCCCTGGCCGGCGAGTTCGCTCCGCCTTCCGTCGGGGCTGCGTTTCCGCTCGGCGGCATGATCGGGACAATTCCCGGTTCTGTGTTTCCCGCGTTTGGTGCCGGGATCGGCGCACTCGGCAGTTCGTTCGCCCCTTCCCCACTCCCCTGGCCAATCTGGTAAATCTGCACCGGCGCCGTCCCCATGTAATAAGGATCAGGCCCCAACGGCTGGTTGCTGGCCCGCGTCGGGTTCGGATTGCTGTAGCTCGGCAGCGGCACTCCACCCCCGCCCTCCACCGTTGCGTCCCCGTCCGGATTCAGCAGGTTCACCAGATCCGTCGGCTTCGCCGGCCTCGTCTGCTTCACCAGATCCGCCTGATCCAGCTCGTGCGCCAGCGTCGCCGTCGGCGTTGCGGAAGGCATCGCATTCAGCGAAGCTCTCCAGTAATCCGCTGCCCGGGCACGATCTCCGCGCGCCTGCTCGAACTGCGCCGCCGATGCCAGCACCTTCGGATCGTTGGGGAATTTTCCCAACGCATCGCGCAGCCATGCCTCGGCCTGCTTCATGTTCTGCACGGCGATCGCCGCGCCCACCATGCTCTGGTAATCCGAGGGCGTCGCGTTCGTCATGTCCAGCGCCTGGTAGATCGCCATCGCGTCTTTGGGCTGCCCGGCCTGCACAAAGCCCGCCGCCAGCGCCTTGCTCACTGCGGGATTTCCGGGAAACGCCTGCGCCGCCGCCATCAATATATCCACGCCGCGCCGCGGATTCCCGGCCGCCGCCGCCTGCGCCGCGCGCCGCTGCGCCCACGACGCCCAGATGGTCTGTACCTGCCGCCGCTCTTCGTCTTTCATATCCCGGCGATCGCCCATCCCCATCAGTTGCCGGTAGAGCTCGCGATCGTCGCCGAGGTTGAACAGCGTCCATGCGGTGGCAATGTCCACGCTTGCCGGCGGCCTTTTCCCTTCGCCGCGGTAGTAATCCTGGATTTCCATCAGCAGCGCCAGCGCTCCGCGCTGATCGCCGTTCGCCGCATAAATCGCCGCCAGCGTCTGCTGGTATTCGACATCCGTGGCC
The DNA here is from genome assembly GCA_003152415.1 of Acidobacterium sp. Classification (GTDB taxonomy): domain Bacteria; phylum Acidobacteriota; class Terriglobia; order Terriglobales; family Acidobacteriaceae; genus Palsa-343. The sequence continues at coordinate 7,476 of PMAD01000067.1, read as the reverse complement.
AGCGCCTTGCGCACCGCCGGCGGAATCTGCTGGATCTGCGCCAGCGCGTCCGCGTCGTGATCGGTCGCGTGCAGCGCCGCCATCAATCCCTTCCAGCCATCCAGCCGGTCAGGATGCTGCGTCAGTACGCTGCGGTAGATGCCGTACGCCGCCTCCGGATGGTTCCGCTCCAGGTCGACCGCCGCGACCTGCAGCTGCAGCGGAATCGGCAACGGCTGCCCGTTTTCCTCGTAAATCCCGATCGCCCGCTCCAGAAATCCCTCCGCGACGTCCGGATGGTTCTGGCTCTGGTAAATCGCCGCCAGCATCGAGAGGAACCCGCCATCGCGCAGCGCGTTGTCGTACGCATCCGGCGGCATCCGCTCCACCATCGCAATCGCATCCGGATCGCGCCCCGCCAGGTGTTCCATCGAAACCATGCCTTGCCATGCGGGCACGCTGTTCGGATCGGCGCGGAGAATCCCGCGATAGATCCCTGCCGCCTTCGTAAAGCTCTTGTCCTGCGCCAGCAAGGCGGCGTACTGCAGCGTGATCTCGGTCTTGATCCGCTCCTCGCCCGCCGGATAATGCAGATTGATCGCCTGCACCAGATAGCGCTGCGCTTCGGCATCCTGGCCGACCGCTACATACGCCCGCGCCAGCGTTCGCAGATATTCTGGATCTCTCGCGGAGCTGCTTTTCAGCGCCGTCGGGAACTGCGCCGATGTCACAAGCGCCGCTCTCCCCTGTCCGGCCTCGACCTGCGCCATGAACAGCCCGCGCCACCACGCCGGCGCTTTCGGCTGCTTGTGCACCAGCTGCTGATACAGCGGAATTGCCTTTTCCGGCTCCTGCATCTTCATGTAAGCGCCGGCTTCTCCGGTCAGCGCATCCACGCTGCCGGGCCGCAGCGCCAGCGCCGCCTGATAGTTCTTCACGGCCTCATCCAGCCGGTTCGCATTCAGCGCCTCGGTGCCCTGCTGCATCGCATTCCAAAAGCGCGAAGTAGCCAGGGATTGGGTCACCAGCGGGCTGCGCAGCCCATTTTCCTCAGCCTGTTCGAAGAACGTCGTGGCCTCGGCGAAATTGTTCTGCTTCATGCGCACGAAGCCCAACCCGGCCAGCACTCGCGGATTGGTGGGCTGCGTCGCGTTCAGCTCCTGAAACATCTGCTCTGCCATGGCCAGACGATTTGCGGCCAGTTCCCGGAAGGCTGCTTGTTCCGCCGGCGTGCGCGCAATACCCGACGCGGCCTTCGCCTGCCGCTGCTCGGTCTCCTCCAGCTCCCTCGCCAGCTCCGCATCCGGATGCAGCTTCAAATACTCGCGCACCGCCGGAACCGTCGCCGGATTCTGCACATCCCATCCCAGCGCCTGGCGCAGCGCCGCCTGTGCTACTGCGTCCTGCGGATACTGGGCGAGAATCTTCTCGCCCTCCGCCCGCGTTTTCGGAGCGTACGTGAGGACGCGCCCCAGGTCGATCGCATACTGCGGATCGCTGGGGTATTTCGCCATCAGTTTCCGCAGGCCATCGATGGCATCGTCGCGTGTCGATATGATCGCGGCCTCGGTGTCGTAGTAGGCCAGCGCCCAGTTGTCCGGCGGATGCGTCCCGAAGCTCTGGCGGTAGATCTTCAGCGCTTCTTCGTTGTGCCCGTTCTTCGCCAGCTCCGCGGCCTGCTGCAGAAGCTGATTCTGCGTCTTGCTGCTGACCAGGCCTTCGATCTTCGCAATCTCCGGGCTGTTCGGATTTACCGCCCGCAGGCGCTCAATGTACGTCTCCGCCTCTGCGTCGTTCCCGCTCAGCTTTGCCCAGCGCCCCAGTCCCGCCAGCGCCTCCTGATTGTTAGGGTCGGAAAGAAGTATCTGCTGCCAGGTCTGCGCCGCCAAATCGAGATGCCCCGATTGTTCCTGCGATTGAGCCTTTTCGAGCAGCGTCTTTTCCGCCGCCGACTGCGCCCGCACCGGCGCCCCGCCCAGGCAAAGAATCGCCCCCAGGCTCAAACCCATCAACAGCTTGCGGAGGCTTCGGTTCATCGTTACTTCTTCCATATCACTCTGGGCTCTTCCGCGCGATCACCCGAAGGAGGTGGCACTCCTCGCCCTGCGCCCCCGACTGCCCCCAACTCTCTCCTGGCCCTCCCGGCGCTAACCCCCTGTGGGCCCTCGCATCTCCATCATCAGCCCTCTACTACCAATAAGCGCCGCCGCGCCTTCGCCCGCAACCACCCACGTATCCAGATGGCAAACACAAAGCTGATCGCCAGCACCACCAGATCCACCATCCAGGGCACCTGCATGAACCACAAACCCACTGCCGTCCACCACGGCAGAAGTCCGACGTGATACAGGTTGTTCCCGATCCGGTAGCTCTCGAACCGCGTCCCCTGCAGCAGTGCCACCGTGCCCGACACCGCGCTCGACTGCGAGCTCTCCAGAAACGCTTTCACCATCGGTTCGAAATTGGCGGCGCTCTTCATATCGACCAGCACCACCGTCCGCCCGCTCGCGTACGGCGATTCGATTTCCTCGATCAGCGCATCCGGAACACCCGTCGTTCCGATCTCTCCCGACGACAGCTGATCGGTCGCCGGTATCTTCCACCACATGTTGTGAAACGTCGAAAAGAAGCCGCGCGTGTCCTGCACCTTCAGGCTGTTGTCGCCGAACGTCACCGGCATTCCCGCCGCCAGCTTTCCCACCGCTCCATTGCTCTGCCCGGTCGTGATCACCAGAAAATCTTCGTTGGCGCCCGCCTGCAGCACATCCGGACCGGCNNTGATCCGGCAACACAATCGTGGTCTGGCTCAGATCCGCGTAACGCGTAAACGGAAAGCCCGCATTCGAGAACAGCTCCAGATTCGGCATCGCCGCCCAGTGCGGCAAGCCGTGCAGATCGATATACGAGCTCCTGAGAATCGACCCCACCAGATTGGCCGGGACCGTATCTTTGCAGTTGCCACTCTTCAGCAGTTGAAATGTCAGCCTGAACTTCATCGAGTTGGAGAACGGCCGCAGGTTGACGACCGGAATCGCCAGGTTGACCGACGTTTCTCTCGAGGCATCCTTGCCCGGGATGAGCGGAACCGACCCCAGGTACGCATCGTTCGACTCGACCTGCATACTCGATATCGGCCCGATCGGGATCGCGTTATACCGGTAGTCCAGGTGCAGCAGAACATTCTGCGTGTCGCCATAGAACAGGTCGGGTGGGACGTGGTAGTACGTCGTCATCGGCTCGTTGCCGTCGCCTTGCAGCGACTCCGACGAGCTGTAATTCCACAACTGGACCTTGCCATCCGGTTGCTGCCAGCGTGGCGCATCGTCGGGGTTGCTCTTCGGCAGATGCAGATCCGTAATCGTTGCCGTCGACCCCTGCAGTCCTGGCCAGCCTGTCGCCAGCGCCTGCGCTGCCGCCAGCGTCTGATCCGCGTCCGCCCCCGTCACGATCAGCACCTTCCCATACGGATCGACGGGATTCGTGCGCACCGCCACCGTCGGTGATTGCGCGCCCGGCAGGTTCAGCCCCGGCGGCATCGCGTTCGGGCCCTCGGCGATCAGCACAACGTTTCCCGCGGGCAATGTTCCCACCGAAACCGGAAACCGCATCGCGCGATAGTCTCCCAGCACCCCGAACCACGAGCTCACTACCCCGGCCGCTTCCAGCCCCGTCAGCGACGGTGTGGTTCCGAAGACGATGGGAATCACCGGCGGCTTCGCCAGCTGCGCATCGAAGAACGGCAGCGGCAGCTGCTTCAGATCATCGGTCAGCGGCAGCAGATCCCCCGCAATGGCGATCCGGGTATTGAGATCCACGTGCGCCCACAACGCCGAATTCGTCGGATCTTCGCACGTCTGCGCGTAGTGCCCGATAAACTCGAACGTCAGCTGGTTGTTCCGCACCAGCAGATCGGCCGGAACCACCACGTCCGACTCGATCACGGCGCCGTTCGAAGCAGCCTCCGGAACCGGCAGCGTCGCGAACACCGTCCCGTTCAGAATCACCTTCAAATGACTCTGCGATGGGATCAGGCTTGGCGAGAAGTGGTAGTACACGTGCATCGAAGCCTGTTTCACCACTTCGTTCTGCGGGATCGCGAAGTAAATCGTGTCGTAGGCATCGGTGCCGCGCAGATTGATCGGCCCCGGCACGCCCAGATCGAAGAGGTTCTGCTCCGTCTTGAAACTTCCCGCCGGTGTCGCCTCCGAAGGGGCTGCCGCGGCAGCCGGTGCAGTTGCATCGCTGGTCTGCGCTCTCGCCGTCGCACTCCATCCCGCCAGGCCCAGTGCCAGCAGCAGAATCAGGCTCTCCGCTGTCAGTGGCGTCTTCTTGCTCTTGCTCTGCTGCCCGTTGCGGTGCGGCCTCATGGACGAGAACGCCATCCCTAATCCGCGAAACGCGATGCGAATGATCCGGCCCAGACTTCGCAATGGCTGATCCACCTCGCGGGATTCCCCCCATCCCAGCCAGGAATCGGCCCGCGAAAACAGCACCATCGTCAGCATCTCCTCTTCCGCGACGGTCAGCGGATCGAATTGCAGCCGCAGCACGTTGTTGGCTAGCCCCACCACCGTCGCCGGCAACTCCGCGTCGCCCGTTCGCAGCGGAAAGATCACCTTCAGGGCCTCGCCGTGGTTGGCATGCATGCCTTCCAGCAGTTCCATCGCCAGGCCGCCGCTTGAAACGTCGATGGTCTGCCCCGGCACGATCCTGCTGTCGGCCATCTGCACGCGCACCGGAGCCGCGAAGTTGATGCGCACGTGCTGCCGGGTTTGCCGCGCCTCGCGCGCCACCGCGACGCACACGCTCAGAATCACAATGTTGAACGACGTCCACAGCGCGTTCGTGATGATCGTGCCCGGATGCGTCCCGTCCCACAGCCATCCCAGTCCAGGCACGTGCAGGAAGCGCGGAATCACCATCAGCAGCCCCAGCGCGTTGAACGCCAGCAGCACGATGAACGGCTGCGCGATCCGCGCATCGAAGAACGTCTGCGTGACCAGGCCGCCCTTGCTCGTCACGTTGAACTTTCCCGCCCTCGGATTGAACAGCGCCGTCAGCGTGGGCAGCAGAATGTACGGCGAAAGCACCGTTTCGTAGATTTCGTTCCAGAACGAGTGCCGATGGTATCCCTGGATGCGGCTGTTCGTGACGCTCGACAGCGTCAAGTGGGGCAGCGCATAGGCCAGAATCGCGATCCAGTATCCCGGCACGTTGGTGAACCCGAAAATCAGGTAAATCAGCGGCGCCGTCAGGAAGATCAGCCGCGGCAGCGCATACAGGAAGTGCGTCATCGCGTTGAAGTAGCACAGCCGCTGCGCCAGCGTCAGGTTCGGCGCGAACAGAGGATTCTCGATCCGCAGGATCTGGATCATCCCCCGCGCCCACCGGATCCGCTGCTTGACGTGCGCCGACAACCGCTCCGTCGCCAGGCCCGCCGCCTGTGGAATATTGATGTACGCCGTGTTCCACCCGCGCGTCTGCATGCGCAGGCAGGTGTGCGCATCTTCAGTAACCGTCTCCGCCGCAATTCCCCCGATTTCGTCCAGCGCCTCGCGCCGCAGTACCGCGCACGACCCGCAGAAGAACGCCGCGTTCCAGAAATCGTTCCCGTCCTGCACGATCCCGTAGAACAACTCGCCTTCGTTCGGGATCACCCGAAACTGCCCCAGGTTCCGCTCAAACGGATCGGGCGAATAAAAATGATGCGGCGTCTGCAGCATTCCCAGATTCGGATCCTTGAGAAACCACCCGACCGTCATCTGCAGAAAACTGCGCGTCGGCACGTGATCCGAATCGAAAATCGCCACATACGGCGAGCTCAGGCTCTTCAGCGCATGATTGATGTTGCCAGCCTTCGCCTGGATGTTGTCGCCCCGCGTCATGTAGCCGATCCCCGCCTCCACCGCGAATTCCCTGAACTCCTCGCGGTTTCCGTCATCGAGGATGTACACATGCAGCTTCTCCGCCGGCCAGTCGATGTTCAGCGACGCCAGCGCCGTGTATCGCACCACATTCAGCGGCTCGTTATAGGTTGGGATCAGCAGGTCGACTTCCGGCCAGTCCTCCGGATCGTCGGGCAGCGCCACCGGCGCCCGTCGCAGCGGCCACACCGTCTGCAGGAATCCCATGTACAGAATCGCGAACGCGTAGGCTTCCGCGCCCAGCAGCAGCAGGATGAAAAACACATCCACCGGGCCCCACTTCGTTCCCGGATCCTGGAAGAACGCAATAATGCTGCTCACGCGCCACCACCCGTAGCGGAACGTCGCAAACATCGACAACATCATCAGCGTCAGCGTGATCAGATAGGAATCCGAAACCCGGCTCAGCCAGATGCACAGCAGCAGAATCAGCAGCCCCAAAACCGCCTGTTGCGGCCACGACAGCGACAGCGAGCCGAAAAAGAACAGCACCACCATCCCCGCCGCGGTCAGAACGATCCGCAGCAGCTGGAAGAATGGCCCCCGTCCCGTTTCAAACCCCTCCCACATCTCGGACTGGGTCATCGCTCGCTCCAGCGCATCCCGCGATGCCCCGCGCTCGCCGCTGCCGACGTGCTGCGAATCCACGTCACCAGACTCATGATGTCTTCTGCGGGCGGCGAGTTCGGCGCGTAGTCGAGCACCGTCATCCCTTCCGCCAGCGCTTCGCTCACCGCCGCGCTTCGGTGCACGACAAAAGGCAGCAGCCGCTCACCCAGCTGTTGCCGCAAAACCTCCCGCACATCCCGTTGCAGCGGCGAAGACGGATCGAACTGGTTCAGTACGAACCAGGCTTGCAGTGGTTTGCCGCTCAATCCCTCCTGATTGCGAAAAAATCCCTCCATCGCCTGCAGCGTCACCACCGATGCCATGTCCGGAACCACCGGCACCAGTACCGTGGGCGCCAGCCGCGCCGCCTGCCGCAGCATCGACCCCGATCCCGTCGCCACGTCGATCAGCACCCGGCTGGAGTCCTGCGCTCCACGCGTCATCTCCCGCCGCAGCAGATCGGGATCCGCCTCGTACCGCTCCGCTTCGAGCGTCAGCACCCGAATCGGCGGATCGCTCGTCCCTCCGCTGAACGTGCGCACCACCCCAGGCTTGACCTCCCGCGCTCCAAAATAAAAAGGCAGTACCCCAAACGAGCACGTATCGGTCAGCAGCACCCGCTCGCCGCGCGCCGCAAGACCCCGTCCGACCGCCGCCACCAGGCTCGTCTTCCCCACTCCGCCTGCCAGCGAAAACACCGCCAGCACCGGAACCTGGCTCTCCACCCGCTCCGGCTGAATATCCTCCGGACCCCGCCCAAAAACCCCGCGCAGTGCATACCAGCGCGCCGCCGACCGCTCCTGCGACTGTTGCTGCGTCTCCGTTTCCGGAAGCTGCACCGGCGCCGATTCTCTCTCCGTCAGCCATGCCGGACGCATCGGCCGCCCTTCTTCCTGATCCGCCGTTCTCTCCCCGGACAACCGCTGCTCTGCGGCACTCTCGTCCCGCAGATAGGGGGCCCCCG
>PMAD01000343.1 GCA_003152415.1 Acidobacterium sp. | reverse complement strand
GCGCAGGTGGGAGCGGGGATCGGTTATGCGCTGGCGCGGTACGACCGGCGGGCGCTGGTGCTGACGATCGTGTGCATCGCGCTGAACTGGCTGGGCGACAGCCTGGATGGGACGCTGGCGCGGGTAAGACGGCAGCAACGGCCGAGGTATGGGTTCTATGTGGATCACATGGCGGATATCTTTGGGTCGGTCGCGCTGCTGGGCGGGCTGGGGTGGTCAGGGCTGGTGCACTGGCAGGTGGCGGTAGCGATGTTAGTGGGGTTTCTGCTGCTGTCGGGTGAGAGTTACCTGGCGACTTACACGCTCGGGAAATTCGAGTTATCGCAGGGGTTGTTTGGGCCGACGGAGTTACGGATTTTGTTGGTGCTGGGGAATTTGGCGCTGCTGCGAAGTCCTTATGTGGCGGTGTGTGGGCATCGGCTGCTGCTGTTCGACGTCGGAGGGGTGATTGCGGCGGCTGGGATGTTCGCGATCGCGGTGGTGGTCGCGGTGCGGCACACGGCGGAGCTGTATCGGCAGGAGCCTTTGCCGTGAGCGAAAGAGGAGCGGAGGACGAGCAAGAAACAAGCGAAAAGCGAGTGAGAGACGAGCAAGAGCCCGGCAAAACCAAGCGTGAAGCCAGGGGGGCGCCGTGGGCAGGATGATCCGGTGGCTAAAATTCAATGCGGTGGGCGCGCTGGGGATGGTTGTGCAACTGGGGGCGCTCGCGGATTTCAATCGATGGATGGCGGGGCATTATCTGGTGGCGACGGCGGCGGCGATTGAGGTAGCGCTGCTGCACAACTTTGCGTGGCATGTGCTGTACACGTGGCGGGATCGGCGCGGCGAGGGCGGGGTGTTTGGGCAGATGGCGCGGTTTCATCTGTCGAACGGGGCGGTGTCGATAGTGGGAAACCTGGTGCTGATGCGGTTGCTGGTGGAGGGAGCGGGGATGCCGGTGCTGACTGCGAATGGGGTGGCTATTCTGGTGTGTTCGGTGGTGAATTTTCTTTTGGGGGATGGGTGGGTGTTTACGAAAAACAATGCAACTGTGGACCCGAGCCTCAAACGCGGGCGCCGGAGCCCGCGGACAGGATGGACTACTTAGTCGCCCGGCATTTCACGCTGCCAGTCGCGGAGTGGTCACACTTTCCCAAGGACTCTCTGATACCGGCGCCACACCAACGCAGCGGGAATCCCCAGGATCGCGAGCCAGAGCAGCACCGCTGGTCCATTCTCCTCCACGAGCAGCACCCTCCCCACCAAGCTGTCGACCGCATTCCGAATGCCGCCGACGGCCGCATTGCGCATACGCAAACCGACTGAGACCGCGGCCCCGCCGGCCAACTGGGCTTTGTAGTCTTCCGTCATTTGCAGATCGACAGTGGCAAAGGCGACGCGATGCGAGTGCCTCTGCCAGCTGCGTTGCGGGAATCGGGAGCCGTCCGCCCGGGGGGGAACCGATGCCTCGGTTCCCCCACTGCGACATTTTCCTTCATCTCTGTCGCTGTCCTTTAGAGATACAAGGATGACAAAGCTAAGGGCAAACGCGGGGTCCTTCGCTTCGTTCAGGATGACGGGCTGGTTTTGGATTTGGCGTGCCGTCGGCTAGCTGGAGGCCATCTTCGCCATGGCTTTGCGGACACTTAGAGCCGTTACGCCATCGGGACGCAGAGTGATGGCCTGGTCGAAGGCTGCCTTTGCCTTCACCTTATCGTTGAGCGCTCGCCATGCTTCGCCGACAAAGTACTGGACGCCAGCCGCATCTTCAGGACGGAGGTCGCTGCTCATCGCAAGGGCTTCGTCGATTTTGGCCTGCGCCTCGTTGCGCCGACCGGCAGCGGCCAGCGCCCATGCGTAACGGGCAATGCGTCGAGCCTGATCGGCGCGGCCCAGGTACGTGGAAGCATCCTTCTGCGGGCCGGCCATGGCTGTTTCCAGCAGACTGCGGGCTCGCTCGGGATCCTTGCCCTGCGAGAGCAGACAGGTGGCCAGCGCCACTTGCAGGGGACCCGAGTTCGGAGAAGCCTGGGCCGCCGCTTCGAGCAGACCCTGGGCTTCGGCTGTGCGGTCGTCGTTCACCAGAGCGAGCGCATAGGTATACAGCTCGACGGAGGTGAGCCTCGGATTACCCTGAGCGTCAAAAGCCAGCGGCTTGAGATACGCCTGGGCTTCGCGGTAGCGTCCCGCATTGAAAAGGATGGGACCGGCGAGCGGCGAGCCGTAGAGCGGCGCCGCGGACCAGGCCCGGTCGAGACGGAGAGCACGGTCGTATTCGCCACGATTGCCGAGGACGTAGATGTGCTGCTTGATCCGGCGCACGCCCCACGCCCAGAGGGCAACCACGCCGAATTGCGCGCGAAGGATGGCCGTTCTCATACGGAAGGGCAGGGGCTGGAGCATCAACGCAACAATGACGGCGACGTAGAGGGAAAGGTAGATGGCGCTGCGGACCTTGCGGTGCATGCCTTGCGGGGTGGTATGTCCCTGCGCGTCCTGAAAAGCTGCGGGAGCCGAGGCAGCGCTGGCCTGACGCTGGAAAAAGGCCATGGCGGAGACCAGCGCAGCGGCGGAAGCGAGTCCGGCGACGCGGGTGATGAGCGCCTGGTGCGCAGGGAAATACTGTTTGGCGATCCAGTGGGCGGCCAGCGTGGCCAGAATGGTGGCGGCGAAAGCGGTCAGGGTGAACGCGGTGGTGTTGGCGGTGCGTGGCTCGGTGGGGAGGGTGCCAGTGTAACTACCGGTGGAGGTCGCTGGATCGGAGTTTGAGGAGAAGGGCATGGCGAGTTATCGCTTTCAGGAATTCTTCAGGAATTCTTTGCCGCTTAGTATCTGTCTTACGGAAAAAGTTTCCATGCCCCAAAGGTGGGGGAGGATAGACATTGCCTGGGGCTTTCTAGCGGAGGGGGCCGGTGTGGCGGCGGAGTTCGCGGAGGGGGTAGAAGGTGCCGCGCCAGACGACGCCCTGGCGAACGAGGGTGAGGATCATGGAGCGGAGGAGGGCGTAGAGGAGGAGCGCGGTGCCGAGGGGCATGGTGAGTACATAAAGGATGGAGATGCCGGTGAAGTGACGGGAGGAGTAGCTGTGGGCGAGAGCGATCATGGCGAGGGCGACGAGGCTGGCGGAACGGATGGGCCACGGAGCGAAGAGACCGGCGAAGGGCGTGAAGAAAAGCAGCGCGAGGACGATGACGCCGGCGATGAGGGCGGCGGGGCGAAAGCGAAACATGGCGAAGAAGTTCTTGGTGAGGTTGTGAGTCATGCCGAGCGCGCCGGAGGCCCAGTGGACGCGAATCAGATCGCGGCCGAAAACGACCTGCTGGCGGAAGCCCTGATGCTTGACTTCGAATCCGAGGCGGAGATCTTCGAGGACCTCCATGCGGAGAGCTTCGAAGCCGCCGATGGCGCGGTAGACGGAGGCACGGATGAGATTGAAGCCGCCGACTCCGACGGAATCGTGTTTGGCGGCGGGGTCGGGGGTTTTCCAGGGACGGAAGGAGAGGAGGGTGAAGCAGCCGAAGACGGTGGTCATGAGGCGCTCGCCTGGTGACTGGAGGATGAGGGTGAGGGCGAGGGCTACGTGATCGGCGTTCGACTCGTGGGCGAAGCGGAGGGCGCGCTCGAGGGTGTCGGGGCGGAAGAGGATGTCGGCGTCGGTGAAGAGCAGCCAGGGGGTTGCGGTTTGGCGGGCGGCGAGAGCCATGGCATGGGTTTTGCCCATCCAGCCGTCGGGGAGGTGGTCGACGTGGAGGATGGTGAGGGATTTGCCGGGGAGTAGAGGTTCGGCGGCCAGGCGGTCCATGATGGCGCCGGTTGCGTCGGTGGAGCGGTCGTCGATGGCGACGATGTCGATGGGGATGGTTTGGGCCAGGAGGGAGCGGAGAGTGGTTTCGATGCTGGCGGCTTCGTTGCGGGCGGGGACGATGACGGTGATGTTGGGAGTGGTTGGGTCGGGTACGGGTTCGCTGGGAGTGTTGTAACGCGGGTCGAGGAGGTTGGGGATGTGGGGCAGGTGGTAGAGCGCGGTGAGGGTAACGCGGGTCCAGGTAAGGGCGATGAGCCAGGAGAGGATGATGGCGAGGATGTAGAGGACGTGCATGATCAGAGATGCCCAGCCGGAGACGACGGCTTGAGGTCGGGGAGGCGGGGGGCGAAGCGGGAGCCGTAGAAGAGGATGGCGCCGGAGAGGGTGAGGGAGAGGAGGGTAGTGGCGAGTCCGACGCGGAGGTTGGTTTTGTCGGAGATGCGTCCGATTAAGCCGGGCGAGAAGGCGTCGCCGAGGAAATGAATGATGAAGAGGTTGACGGAGATGGCGGTGGAGCGAATGGGGGCGGCGACGGAGTTGACGATGGCGGCGTTGAGGGGGCCGGTACTGAGGAAGAGGAAGAACTCGGCGGCGAAGGCGCCGGGAAGCAGGAATCGCGCGGGTCCGAAGAAGACGGCGAGGCCAAAGGGAATGGCGAGGAGAGCGCTCCACGCGGAGACGAGATAGAGGGCGCGGTGGTTGCGGCGGAGCCAGATCTGGGCGAGCCAGCCGCCGGCGATGGTGGCGAGGAGGCCGTCGATGGCGGTGATTTCGCCGGCGGTGAGTCCCGCTCGGGCAACGGAGTAGCCGGCGAAGCGGCCGAGGAAAGCGGGAAACCAGGTGGAGATGCCGCCGACGGCGAANNGTCCACATGGCCATGCCGAGGGTGGCGGTGAGGAAGGCGGGGTTGCGGAAGAGGCCTGTGAAGCTGGTGCGCTGGGCGGTGGGCTGGATGGTGTCAGCAGAGCCGCGCTTTGGTTCGCGCACGAAGAGCCAGAAGGCGAGGGCGATGAGGACTCCGGGGGCGGCGGCGACGTAGAAGGGCATGCGCCAGCCATAACGGTCGCCGAGGACGCCGCCCAGGAGATAGCCGAGGGCTCCGCCGACGGGGATGGTGACGTAGAAAATGCTCAGGACACGGTTACGATCTTCTTCCGGGTAGAAGTCGGCGAGGAGGGCGGGGGCAAAGATGGAGAAGGTGGCTTCGCCGATGCCGACGGCGGCGTGGCGGATGAGCAGCGTGTGGTAGCTGTGGACGGTGGCGGTGAGGAGGGTGGCGGCGGACCAGATGAGGGCGCCGGCGACGATGAGGGGCTTGCGGGGGAGATGGTCGCCGAGCCAGCCGGTGGCGGGCGCGATGAGCATGTAGGTGAAGAAGAAGGCGGAGGTGAGGAGTCCGGTTTGCGCGTCGTTGATATGGAATTCGCGCTGGATGAGCGGCTGGACGCCAGGGAGAACATAGCGGTCGATGAAGTTGAAGAGGTTGAGGGAGGTGAGGAGGAAGAGCGCGGTGGCGGCGGTGCGGGCGGGGTGGATGCGCGCGGACATTCCCAGGGATGTTGTCTCCACCATGGAATGAGGTTGAGGATAGCAGGGTGCTGGTTCAGGCGGGTTTCTGTGCGATAAGAAAGGCCGAATTGTTTGCGCGTGGTAGCGTGGGGCGGCGGGGGAGCGCCGCCCGAGCCGGGTTAGAGATCACGGTTAGAAGTCAAGGCGCAGGGCGAGCTGACCGGTGCGGTTGCCTCCCTCGCCCTGGGGCAGGGCGGTGTTCAAAACGCCAAAGCTGGAAGGTTCTCCGAAGTTCAGCGATGGCGGCGCATAATTCGTATGGTTGATGACGTTGGTAAAGGTGGCTTCGAAGCGAAGATGCATCCGCTCGCCAATGCTGAAGCGTTTGGCCAGACCCGCGTCGACGTCGATCATGCCGGGGCCCTCAAGGATACCGACGCCGCAGGTGCCAAAGCGCCCGGCATTGGCCGGCGGCAGAGCGAAGGCATTGAGGTTGAAATAGTGCTGGGGAGTCTGGCTGGCGTACGGGTTTCCAACGCAGTCGGGACGTGCAATGGCCCCACCGGTGGTTCGCGCGATCATATCGGTGTTCGATTGATCGTCGGCGGCGGGCATAGTGGGCGTGAGCCACTGACCGGTCTGCAATGTCGTCACCGAGCTCAGGGTCCAGCCTCCAAGGACTGGATTCAGGAATCCCGGTCCGGCTAAAGCTTGTCCCTCTCCGAACGGCAGTTTCCAGGTACCTGTCAGCATGAAGCGCTGGCGGGGCATCCCCACCACGTTGCCGCGGTCGTATTTTATGTGAAAACGGTCGGCAATTTCCACGGCATAGGGCTCCTCGCCCGCGTATGCAGATGGCGCGTCGGTGCCCTGGGCATCGCTGATATTTTTTGTGAAAGTGTAGTTCCCCTGGAACGTGAGTCCATGCCCCTCTTTATGGGTGACTTCCGCTATACCTGACTCATAGTTTTGAGTGCCGTTGCTGAACGACTCCATCAGCAGGAGCCAGTTCTGGAAGGGCGCACGAGGATCGACGACTGAGTAACCGTTGTTGGGAACGGAGTAGGGCGTGGTGCTGGCGGGAATTTGGTTGTTGTCAACGGTGATGGGAAGATGCCAGGCGCCCTGGCCGGTGTAGCTCAACCGGGCCACGGTGCTGGGTGTCAGCTCGCGTTCCACGGTCAAGTTCCATTGCGCCGAGGAAGGATCCTTCCAGTGCGGATCGTTTGCCTCCTCGAAATCGCCGCCGCCTATAGTTGCCGCGGCGTTGGGAGGGGAGGTGTTCGGAAACTGGAACGCTGCAACACCGTTAGAGACAGAATTGTTGTAGGTGAGCAGGTCGGAGAGGGCGATGATGC
>PMAD01000148.1 GCA_003152415.1 Acidobacterium sp. | reverse complement strand
GTGAAGGTCCCGTTGCCCTGGTTGCGGAAGACAATGCGCGGGCCGCGGCGCGGATACTGGGGAAGGACCGGTTCGAGCTCGGGATAGACCTGGCCGGTGACCAGCAGAATGTCGGGGTTGCCGTCGTTGTCCAGATCGAAGATGCCCGTGCCCCAGCTGACAAAGCGCCGCTCGTGGATGAGACCCGAGCGGACGGTGACGTCTTCGAAGTTGCCCTTGCCGAGGTTGCGATAGAGGCCGGTCGCCTGATTCATGTAGTGGGTGCGAACGATGTCGAGGAGCCCGTCGCAGTCGTAGTCGCCCACGCCGACGCCCATGCCGGCCATTTCCTTGCCGTTGTCACTGAGCGCCAGGCCGCGCAGGAGGGCTTCTTCGCGAAAAGTGCCATCGTGGTTGTTCATCAGCAGCAGGCTGGGAGTGGTGTCGCAGGCGACAAAAATGTCCGGCCAACCATCCTCGTCGGCGTCGAAGGCGCAGGCGGTGAGGCCGTACGAACCCCGCAGCGCCGCCACGCCGGACTCTTTGGAAACGTCGGTGAAGGTGCCGTCGCCGTTGTTCCTGTAGAGCGCATGGGTGGGCAGGGGAAGGCCGCTGGGGCCGCAATTGACCGGGACGCCCTCGAAGTTGCAGTTGGGACGCTGCAGGGAGGGCGTGGGCAGCGTCGCGAGATCCACGTCGGCGTAATTGGAGACGAAGAGATCGAGCCAGCCGTCGCGGTTGTAGTCGATGAAGGTGCAGCCGGATCCGAAGCGCGTCGCCGTGGTGGCTAACCCGACCTGCGCGGTGACATCGGTAAAAGTGCCGTTGCCGTTATTGCGATAAAGGCGGTTCTGGCCGAAGTAGGTGACGTAGAGGTCTTCGAATCCGTCATTGTTGTAGTCGCCCACGCAGACGCCAACCGCCCAGCCGGCGTCAAGCAGGCCGGCGTGCTCGGTGACGTCGGTGAAAGTGCCGTCGCGGTTGTTGTGGTACAGGCGGTTGCTGGCGCCGGGCGGCACCGATTCGAGCCTGCGGCCGCCGAGAATGTAGATGTCCATCCATCCGTCGTTGTCATAATCGAAAAATGCGCACCCGCCGCCCATGATTTCGGTGATGTAGGTGGCCTTCTGTCCCTCGCCGTAGAACATGACCCTGGTGAGCCCGGCCTGCTCGGCGACATCGACGAAGTGCGAGAAGGGCCTTGCGCTTGCGGACGAAGGAGCGGAGACGCCGGCGGGAAAAGCTCTCGATGCCAGGAGTGCGGGAACAGACTTGAGGACACGGCGGCGGGACCATGACCTTGCAGATCGGAACGGGTCCGGCATGGTTATTGAATACTCATGGCGATCACAGAGATTGTAAGGTGCTTCCCGAGCGCAGCGGGCGGCGCTGGCATCACGGACCGGATTGTTGGGCCATGACGGCCTGATTCAACTGGCGAGCCGCGGCATTGTCCGGATCGATGGTGAGAGCGCGATCCACCGCCTGTTTCGCTTCGGTCCACTTTTCCTCGCTGGCCAGAGTTGCCGCGAGGTTGACCCAAGCGACGACATAGGAGGGAGAGGCTTGAACAGCGGCGCGAAAGAAGGTTTCCGCGCGAGCCGGATCGCCACCGCGGGCGGCAAGATAGCCGAGCTGGTTCTGCGCCTCGGCCAGGTTGGGATCCAATCGAATGGCCAGCTGCAGCTCGGCCTCTTCGCCGGCATCGTCGTGCAACCGATCGAGCGCCTTCGACAATTTGTAGTGGAGCAGCGGTTCGTTGGGATCGGATGTAATCGCATCGCGATAAGTGGCGGCGGCCTGCGTGAAATTGCCGGCGGCCATTGCCTGATCGGCGGATTCAGCTTTACCGGCGGCCTGCGTGACTCCGGTCTGAGCGTTCTTCAATTGCTGATAGCGGAGGAGCCGTTTTTGGGCTTCGCCGGTTTCGCCGAGGCTGCGAAGAATCCTGGCCAGAGCATATTCGGAGTCAGGCGGGTCGTCGCCCAGCGCGATGCCTTTCTCCAGTTGTTCTTTCGCACCGCGCAGATCGCCCTGGCTGGCGAGAGTGTTGCCGAGCGTTGTGTGCGCCGGACCAAATTCGGGGTGAAGGGCGATGGAGCGCTCGAAGTACGTGCGGGCCTGCTGGAGATTGCCATCGTTCGATGCCAGAACACCGTTGAGGTAGAGCACCTCCCAGTTTTCCGGCATCGCGGCGAGCAGTTGCTGCGCGTACTGCGGCGCCTTTTCGGAGTGGCTGGATACCATGGCGCGCAGGTAGAGCACCTGGGTGGGGCGATCGTCGGGGTGCTTTTCGAGCGCGAGATCGAAAACCGCGTAGGCGTCGTGCTCCCGGCCGAGAATCATGAGGACAAGGGCCAGTTCATCGGCGATCTGCAGCGAGTCGGGCGCCGTATTGAGCGCTTCCCGGAGAACGCGGGCCGCGTCGTCGAGCCTTGCCTGGCCGACATAGGCAAGGCCGAGATTGAGATTCTGCTGCGGAGATCGCTCTCCGCTGGTGACCGGCTTTTCGAGCAGGGCGACGACCGACGCGTAATCTTTTTGGCCGATCAAATCCTGGGTGAGACTGTCGAGGGCGGTCGAGGAATCGGCGTCGATGGCCAGAGCTGCCCGCCACTCGACTTCAGCATCGCTGGAGCGTTTGAGCCGATCGAGAGCGGCGCCGAGCGCGAGATGAGGACGGATATCACTGGGGTCGATCATGGCCGCACGATGGAGCGGAACGAGCGCGGCCGCGTCGTGACCGGCGGAGTGGAGACTCAGTCCCCACAGGTAAGCGATGGAGGCGGATTGCGGCTGGAGTTTGGCGGCCTGGGCAAAATCGTCGACTGCGCAGGAGAACAGCTTTTGATCGGCGAACCAGTTTCCGGTATCCACGTACGCCTGCGCCGATGGTCTGGTTGCCAGGCGCGCTTTGAGCGCGGGTGGAGCGTTGCAGGCGGTCGCTGCGGAGGCGGTCGGAGGGAGCAGACAGCAGACGATTCCGCTGAGAGCGCACAGCATTGGACCGGCGTAAATACGTGCTTGATTTCTGGGCCCAAAGCGGTTTTTCATGAGTGGTTGCATGCACGAAGGTAACGGGTCGAGGCGGGAAGCTTTGCGTGCTGAATCTCGGGCCAGCAAGATTATACGTTTGGTGGCTCAGGCCGACAGGAGATCACCTCCGGTTGCGGTCGATCTGGCCGATCGCCAGTGAGATAAAGCCCCTTTTCAAGCCGGAGCTGCGATGCGGCTGTTTACACGCGAGAAGTAGCGACGGATCGGCGCGTGGAAAGGGGATCGAACGAGGGCGAGAAAAGCAGGCATTCGAAGGCTCGATTCAGTGCTGTTTCGCATCCCCACTCCAGATAGCGCTTGACAAGGCCAATTCCCGCGAATATAACCGCTAGTCGAAATCGGAATACCATCGCGCATGCGCGGAGGCAGTGAGTGACGCACGGGCAGCGATGGGCAAGTTTCTTTTTTTCTACATGAGATGTAAGCGATTACATAAGACCCTGAAGTAACCCTTGCGGTACCGGATCGACGAGGCAGCAGCGCCCACCCCGCGCGGAGGATGGGTTCCGGGGAACCGTGAAGACTCACCCAGGACGTAACCGTTTACAACGAGAACGAGACAGTGGCTTCTGGGTTTGACAAACATTTTCAGGAGGCAACCAATGCGACCATCCGGTAACGGTTTCAAGCGCCTGCTTTTGCTGCTCTTTGTGGTCCTGTTTGGACTGAGCGCATCGGGCAGATTTCTTCTGGCACAAGGGACGAATGGCACACTCACCGGTCAGGTTGTCGATCCTTCCGGGGCGGCCATTCCCGAAGCGACCGTCACTCTGACGAACGTCGGCACGAATTTCCCGCAGACGGTGACAACCGATGGGACAGGAATCTATGTGTTCAAACTCGTGCCGCCCGGCAACTACACGTTGACGGTCGCGGCGCGGGGCTTTGCGAAATATGCGCAACAGGGAATCGTGACCGACGCCAACACGAATGCGACCCAGAATGTGCAGATGAAGGTGGGAAGCTCAAGCCAGACCGTCAGCGTAACGGCCAATGCCGAGCTCATTGACACGACCACGGCCGAACTGGGCCTGACCATCAACGAGAACTCTGTGTCGCAGTTGCCTCTGAACGGCCGCGATCCTTCGGCTCTGGCGCTTCTGGCGCCGGGTATGGTGAATGCCAGCACGGCCGGCGTCAGCTGGATGCAATCGGGGTTCTCTTTCCCCGGCGAGAACGCGGCCTCAGCCAATGGCGGGCGCATCGGCAGCACATACTACATGCTCGACGGCGTCTCCAACATGGACAACTACCTGGGCTCCAACTCGCCCACGCCGAACCCCGACGCCACGCAGGAGTTTCGCCTGATCTCCAACAACTTCAGCGCGGTTTATGGCTTCTCGACGGGCGGCGTTGTTTCGATGGCCACCCGGAGCGGCACCAACCAGTGGCATGGCGGCCTCTTCGAATTCATGCGCAACGGAGACCTGGACGCAGGCAACTGGAGCAACCACCAACAGGACACTTTCAGGCGCAACCAGTACGGCGGCTATGTGGGCGGACCAGCTATCAAGAACCGCCTCTTCTTCTTCTTCAATTACCAGGGAACCATCGTCGTCGGCGGCCCGGGAACTTCGAACAACTCCACCACTACACCCACCCAGCAGATGCTGGCCGGGGATTTCAGTGGGTTGGTCGACTACGCCGAGGCGCATAACAGCGGCTGCGGTTCGGGCTATACCGGACCACGGACTCTCTCCTGCGGCTGGCTGAACGGCCCCTTCCAGTTTGCCAACGGCAAGCCTAACCAGGTCGTCGGCGGGCTGGATCCGGTAGCCGTACAAATCACCAACGATGGGTTGCCTGGGCACACAGCCGCGGCTTCCGGGACTGCAGCTCCGACCTCCGGCGCGCAGAATCTTGCGGGGAATATGTTGTACGCCTCGGCCAACCTGGCGAATTCCACCTGGAACGAGTACACGTCCAGAGTTGACTACGACCTGTCGAAGAGCCAGCGCCTCACAGTGCGCTCGTACATCGACAAGTTCATTCAGCCCTCCGGCGACACGCCGGGCGACGTTCTTTCGGTGTTGAATCTGAACACCTGGAACCAGACCTTCGGCGAGAAGATGTGGTACTTCAACGAAATCCTGCAGCACACGTGGACCGTAAACACTTCTACAGTCAATACGGCCACGGTTCTGTGGACCCAGCAGAGCGCGCATAACGGCACGCCGGTGCTGGACAATAGCGGCAAGCCGATGTGCTGGTCGCGTTACATCAGCATCGTTGAGCCGGTCTGCTATATGGAAGGCGCCTATTTCGGCGGCGCCAACGGTGGCTGGACTGAGCCATCGAATGAGGTGCGCGGCACGGAGGGAATCTCCGACACGCTGATCAAGACCATTCACCGGCACACCGTGTCGGTCGGCATCGACCTGCAGCACCAGAGGGCGGTCGAAGACGCGGCCAACTACCCGGCTGACGCCATCATTAGCTTCGGTGGCGGCTACACCGGCAACGGACTTGCCGATTGGCTGCTTGGTTACATGAGCAGCTTCGAGCAGGGAGCCGGCGAACTGGCCGATATCCAGGGCTGGCAGGTGGATCCCTACGTGAACGACGAATACCGGGTGAGGCCTGGCCTGACCCTTACACTCGGCGTGCGCTGGGATCCGGACCTTGCGCCCATTTCTGTCGGTGGCCGTGGATCGGCGTTTGTGGCGGGCCAGCAAAGCGTCGTCTTCCCCGCAGCGCCAACCGGCCTGGTCTTCCCGGGCGATCCCGGCGTGAACGCCGCGCTTCGCCCCAGCAGCAAGCGTCTCTTCGAGCCGCGGATCGGAGTGGCCTACCAGCCCACCAGTATGCCGCACACTTCCTTCCACGCTGCATTCGGCCTGTTCACCGCTCCGGTGCCATATTCGGATTACAACCACGTCGTGGATATTGCGCCGTTTGCCACGGCCCTGGCCCCGGCTGCGCCGTCGAACGTTCCTCTCTGCTCCACAGGCGGAGCCTCCGCCGCCTGTACACCCAACACCGGTCAGGCCGTCGCCGGATACGACAACTTCCACAACCCCTGGGAAACCTCGTCGTTCGGGACCAACGGCAAGAGCCCGTTCCCGCCGTTTGCCTCGGTCACTTACAAACCGCCGTCCAACTCCCTGATTCCCGGCCCGGTCTATGAGCAGGATTCCTTCGCCCGGAGCTTCAGGGAAGGCGTAACGCAGGCCTGGAACGCGTCCATCGAGCAGCAGTTGAGCAATGTGATGGCAGTCCGCGTGGCCTACGTCGGCAGCCAGTCCTACCACCAGAGTTACGTGCAGGACGATAACTTTGCCGGCTACAGCTACTGCACTTCCTATACCTCGCTTAGTTGCCCAGCACCGGCGCTGGCCGCCAAGCCTGTTGCTCCGTACTCCAACTTCAGCGGCATCCTGGAATACGACAGCGGCGCAACCGCTAACTACCACTCGCTGCAGGCGACGTTCCAGCGGAATATGGCGCACGGACTCCAGGCGCAGTCCAGCTTCACCTGGCAGAAGACCATGGACGTGGCCAGTTCCGCTAACATCGCGGCCAGCCAGGACGGGATCGATGATCCCAGGAACCTGCGCTGGAGCTACGGCATTTCCAGCGCGAGTATTCCATTCGCCTGGGTCACCAACTTTATTTACCGCACTCCGGAGCTGAGGGGACAAAGTCTTGCGCTGCGTGAGGCGCTGGGCGGATGGGAACTTAGCCCCATTCTTTCCTGGGAGTCAGGCGCGCCGTTCAGCATCGGCTCGGGCAGCAGCCAGGCAGCCTACGGCGAGCCCGGCTACGGTGGCGGATGCCTGCAGTTCTGTGCGGGTGACCGCGCGGACAGGGTGGCTGGGCAGTCGCTCAAGGTTCGCCAGGGCGGGCGATCGGCGTGGGTGAAGCAGTATTTCAACCCGGCTGCGTTCGTAACCCGTCACGACGGGACCTTCGGCGACAGCGCGAGAGATGTCATGTACGGTCCGCCGAGCTTCAACACCGACGCGGCCCTGATGAAGAACTGGACGATCACGGAGAGGTATCAGGTGCAGCTCCGCTTCGAGTTCTTCAACGCCTTCAACCACGTGGTCATGGGCACTCCGGACATGACTCCGACCGACTCCACCTTTGGCCAAATCAACGGCGGTCAGGGTTCTGACGCGGCGACTCCGCGCGTCGGCCAGGCCGCTCTGAAGTTCACCTTCTAACCCTCGATGTGGGCCCGGGCGCCAGATATTGGCGCTCGGGCCTGTTTTGCGTTAACACGGCTTTTTCGGACAGGCTCCCCAGCGGCCTTCCGCTTCCCCGGAAGCTATTCCGAGATAGAATCAGTGGCTGATCGAAGCTCGAGCGCGGCCCGGAGGTGATGAATGCTCGATTCTGGTTCTGCAACGGCTGATCGCAACCGGCGTTTCTTCCGCGTCGGATTCAAGCTTCTTATCCTTGTGGTGGCGGCGATCTTCCTGCCGCGCTTGTTGAGCGTGGCCAGCCGGGGGACGCCGACTGTGGAGGCCGCGCCCGCGACGGGTTCCGCTGCCGAATTATGGCCAATCTCTCTCGATTACCCGAAAGATGGATCGATTTTTCCGCCCGGGATCACGCCTCCGACATTTCTGTGGAGAGATGGAGTGGCGAGTTACTGGAACATCGACATTCAATTTGCCGACGGGGCACCTCCGATTCACGCGGTGTCGAAGGGGGAGCGGATGCGCCTCGGCCCCATCGATCCGGATTGCGTTTCCGACACCAACGAACTGCCACGGTTGAGCCCGCAGCAGGCGGCTTCCTGGGTGTGGACGCCGGACGCCGCTACGTGGGAAAGAATTCAGTCACATTCGATCGCGGGCCCGGCAACCCTGACGATTACCGGCTTTAAGGACGCGAATACCACGTCTTCGCAAGGGCACATCAGCTTTACGACATCCGTCGATCCGGTTGGGGCGCCGATCTTCTACCGCGATGTCCCGCTAATGCCGAGCGCAGGTGCGAACGGCACCGTGCAACCGCTCTCTCCGTCGCTCATCCATCTCATCCGCTGGCGTCTCAAGGACATTACCAGCCCCGAGAGCCGTACCGTCCTGACGAACATGCCGACCTGCGCCAACTGCCATTCCTTTTCTCGCGATGGCAAGACGATGGGGATCGACGTCGACGGGCCTGCCAACGACAAAGGCCTCTACGCTCTGGTTCCCGTGCAGAAGCAAATCTCCATTCAGAACAAGGACGTCGTGCAGTGGAACACCGACGGGCAGGCGGGCAAGGTTCGCGTGGGCTTCATGTCGCAGGTTTCCCCCGACGGCCAATACGTCGTCAGCACGTTTGCCGGTACTTCGACAGAGGATGTGAGCAACACGTATTACGTCACAAACTTCAAGGACTATCGGTTCCTTCAGGTTTTCTATCCGACGCGGGGCATTCTGGAGTGGTACAGCCGCGCCACGGGCAAGCGCGAGCCCCTGCCCGGCGCGGACGACCCGCGCTACGTGCAGACCGACGGAGTGTGGAGCCCCGACGGCAAGTACATCGTGTTCGCCCGGGCTGAAGCCGTGGATCCGTATCCGGTGGGCGAGAAGAAAGCGCTGCGCGCCAACGATCCGAACGAGACTCCCATTCAATACAACCTGTATCGAATTCCGTTCAACGACGGCAAAGGTGGAACGCCCGAGCCCATCGCTGGCGCCTCGAATAACGGGATGAGCAATAACTTCCCAAAAGTTTCTCCAGACGGCCGCTGGATCGTGTTTGTGCAGTGCCACAACGGCCAGCTCATGCGTCCGGACAGCCAGCTGTACATTGTTCCGTTTGAGGGAGGGTTTGCGCGGCGCCTCCGCGCCAACACTTCGTTGATGAACTCGTGGCACAGTTTTTCGCCCAACGGACGCTGGCTGGTTTTTTCCTCGAAGGCTCGTTCTCCCTATACGCAGATGTATCTGACGCATCTGGATAACGACGGCAACTCAAGCCCGCCGATCCTGATCGACAATGCCACGGCATCCAACCGCGCCGTCAACCTGCCCGAGTTCGTCAACATCGCCGGAGACGGAATCGCGGAGATTCAGGTGCCCGCCGTCCAGCAATACAAGCTCATGGACGAAGCGATGCAGCTGGAGGAAAAGGGAGAAAACGATCAGGCGCTCGGCCTCTGGAAGCAGGCGGTGGCGATGGACCAGGAGAATGCAAAAGCGCAGAACGGCCTGGGAATCTCGCTCTATGTGCATGGCGACACGCAGGCAGCGTTCGAGCACCTTCGTCACGCGGTCGAGATCAATCCCTTGTCAGTGGACAACCACTACGTTTTGGGCAAGTTTCTGCTGGAGCAGGATCATGCCGACCAGGCCGTGGCTGAGTTTCAGACAACCGTTACCATCCGGCAGCATTACGTTCCCGGCGAGGAGGGTCTTGGCAGCGCGTATCAGGCTTTAGGTGACGACCCGGCGGCGCTGGCACACTGGCGCAAAGCGCATACTATCGACCCGAGCAGCGTGAGTGCAACGACGGGCCTCGCGTGGCTGCTGGCCACCGCGCCCGACGCATCGGTGCGCAATGGCGTGGAGGCTCTGTCTCTGGCCGAGAACGCCAACCGTCTTGCGCCCGCGGACGATCCCGATGTATTCGACGCGCTGGGGGCGGCGTGGGCGGAAAACGGCCAGTTCAGCAACGCCATCGCGTCGGCTAGACGCGCTCTGGATCTCGCGGTCACCCGCAACAACGCGAAGATGGCGGCGGCGATCCGAGGCCGGCTGCAGTTGTATGAGGCGAAGAAGCCGTTTCGCGAGACGCAGGCGAACAGCGCTCCGCACAAGGTGGTCGCGAGCACTTCGGCCGCGCGGGGGCAGCCGTGAGCGATCTTGAGTCCCTGCTGAGCGCGATCGGCGCGGCGAGCAGGACGCCTGTCCGCAAGCGGGCCCTCACCAATCATGAGGTTTTGAATGAGGCATACGCCTATGCCAAACCCAGCTCCTTCTCCCGCGGCATCGCGATCGATCTGGGCGATCTGACCATTCTCCTCATCTCCGGCACCGCCAGCATCGACGAACAGGGCAGAAGCATTCATATCGGCGACCTTCGTGCGCAAACCCGTCGGACGTTCAGCAACATCGGCGGTCTGCTGGCGTCGGAGGGTGCGACCTGGCACGATGTGGTGCGCACCAGTTGCTATCTCCGCGATATCGAGAGAGACTACGAGGCGTTCAACGAGGAACGGACGGCTGTCTATACCGAGTTAGGCCTCGATCCACTGCCGGCATCTACCGGAATCCAGGCAATTTTGTGCAGGCCGGAGTTACTTGTCGAGATTGAAGCCATCGCCAT
>PMAD01000091.1 GCA_003152415.1 Acidobacterium sp. | reverse complement strand
GATGCCGGATCAGCTCGCTCAGCTCGCGATAATGTTCCTGCTCGTCGGCGATCACCTGATTCAGAATGGCGATGCTCGGCTCGTCCCCGAGTTCCTTCAGCTGCTGTCCATACCGCGCAATGTCGCGGCTCTCATCGATCTCCAGCCGCCGCAGCGCCATCTGCGGACCGCCCAGCCGGTTCACCAGAGTATCGGCGTCGCCAGTTGCCTTGCCGTCGTATTTCGGCAACTCAGCGCCCAGTTCGCGAATCCGCTTCGCCCACAGCGCCGCATGCTGTGCCTCCGCCTCGGCTATATGCCGCAGCGTCTTCCTGCGGATCGAGTCGTCGTCTCGTTCCGCCAGCGTATTGTAGGTGTGGAAGCCGCGCATCTCCGCCTGCCAGTTCTCGTTCAGCGCTTCCAGCACCTTCTGTTCTTTTTGCGACGCGCTCTGCGCCATGCCTGTTAGCTCCCGATCTGATAACTGAGGCCGAAACGCCCAATCTGAATGGCGGAGCGATCCGCCGGCGGCCAGATGCGAAACGATTCTACTCGCGTAACCCCGGCCATCATGGTGGCCAGCGCACTGCCTTCGGGTTGTCCCGTTGCCGCCTCATAAAAGTGGACCAGCAGCCCATTGTCGGTGTGCTCATAGCCCAGTACGTATTCTCCCGGCGCCAGCTTCACATCCGTGCCCAGCCTGAGCGGAACCTGCGTCAGAAAAAAGTGCGAGTACTTTCCCTCCGCCGAATATCCAGCCGTGATCAGCACCACGCCCGCAATAAATTTCCCGTGCCCATTGGTGATTCCCGAGGCGGAACGCATCTCTGTCTCGATCCTTTCCTTCACAACCGGCGCGCGCGCGGGAATCACCGAGCGCAACTCAGTGTCGCTGGCCTGATGCCACTCCGCCGCACGAGTCTCCTGGGTACGCCCACACCAGACCAAGGTCACGGCCAGAAAACCCGTAACCATCCATCGCCGCAGATCGTTCCCGCTCGGCCGATTCACTTTATACCCTATTCCCTGTTGCCCATTCCCTGCTTCTTAGTCCAGATGCACAAGGCCACGCTGCAGCGCTGTAGTCGCTGCCTGCGTCCGATCCTCCACGCCCATCTTGCTCAGCAGACTGTTCACGTGCGTCTTCACGGTCGCCTCAGAAATAAACAGCGCGTTCCCGATATCCTTATTACTCTTGCCGGCCACAATCAGATGCAGCACCTCCAGCTCGCGCGCCGTTAGTGTCGCTCCGCTCATCCGCTCGGCCAGCTTCTCCGCAACGCGCGACGGAATCCGCGATTTCCCCGCGTGCACGACCCGCACCGCATCCGTCAGCTCCGTCAGATCCATCCCCTTCAGCAAGTATCCCTTCGCGCCCGCCTGCATCGCGCGGTAGATATCCTCATCCCCGTCGAACGTCGTCAGCACAATGATTCGCGCCGCCGGGAACTCCCCGCGGATCCGCCCGATGGCCTGCACCCCGTTCATCTTCGGCAGCCGCAGATCCATCAGCGTCACATCCGGCCGGTGTTTTCTGAACAGATCCACCGCCTGTTCGCCGTCGGAGGCCTCCGCCACCACCGCGAATCCGGGCACTGTCTTCAACAAAGCCGCCAGCCCCTGGCGCACGATGTGATGATCGTCGACGATCAGGATGTTAATCGTATCTGCCATAGTTACGTTTTCATCTCCGTCTCCCCGGCCTGGGAAATGTTTAGTCCCAGCCGCACCGCGGTTCCCTCGCCCACGCTGCTCTCCACCGCCAGCGTAGCGCCAATGGCCTCCGCCCGTTCCCGCATCCCCGTCAATCCGAAGTGTCCGCTCGAGCCATCCGGAGGCGTCCCCGCAAATCCCTGCCCATCGTCGCGAATCTCCATCCCGAACATACTCCCCTCGAATTCCAGCCGCAGCACAATGTTCTCCGCATCCCCGTGACGCACCGCGTTTGTCACCGCCTCGCGCGCGATCCGCATCAGCTCGCGTTCCACATCCTCATCCAGCGGATGATTTGTCCCCGCCACCTGCATCTGCACCCGCGCTCGCGAGCCCGCTCGCGAGGCCGTTTCTTCCGCCATCTTCAGAATCCGCACCGCCAGATCCTCGCGCTCGGTTCCCTGCGACCGCAGCTCCCAGATCGACGTCCTGGCGTCTTCGAGACTGCTCCTCACCAGCGACTGCGCCCGCGCCAGTTGCTCCCGCGCCGCCTCAGCGGAGTTCCGCATCAGCTGCGCCACCAGCTCCAGATGCACTGAAACGGCAACGAACCCCTGCGCCAGCGTATCGTGAATCTCCCGCGCAATGCGCGTCCGCTCCCCGAGCACCGCCTGAAACTCCCGTTCCACGCGCATCAATCGCCGCTGCCACGCCGCATACGCCAGCCCAACGATGGCCAGCAGGACCAGCAGACGGAACCACACCGTCTGGTAAACATGCGGCTCGATCGTCAGCTCCGCCGTCGCCGCCGTCTCACTCCAAACCCCATCGTTATTGCGCGCGATCACACGAAACGTGTAGTGCCCATGCGGCAGATTCGTGTAGTACGCCGCTCGCCGCGTCCCCGCATCCACCCAGCCGCGATCGAACCCCTCCAGCTGATATCGATACTCCACCTTTTGTGGCGCCACAAAGCTCAGCCCCGCGTAGTCGAATTCGTAATGGCTGTGTCCCGGCGCCACCGTCAGATCGGCGGTCGAAGTCTGCCACGCATCATCCACGCTCACCCGCTCCAGCGCTGCCTGCGGCGCCACGCCATTCACCGGCATGTGTTCCGGANNATCCCCTTCAGCGTCGCAAACCACAGCGACCCATCCTTCAGCCGCAACGCAGCCGGATGCCCTCCGCTGCTGCACTCGCTGATGCGCATCCCGTCCGCCACCCCGAAGCGCATCACCTCCGCCGCCGCGCCTCCGTCCGCCATGCGATTCAGCGCCTCGCGGCTCGCGCGATAAATACCAGTATTGGAGCTGATCCACAAATACCCGCTGCCGTCCTCCAGAATCCCGATCGCCCGCTGCGGCAGCTGCCGCGATGCAAGGGTCACAATCTTCCCCGCGCGCCAGCGATTCAATCCGCCGTCGTTGGTCCCAATCCAAAGCGTTCCTTCTGCATCCTCATAGAGAGCCGTAACCACGTTGCTCGAAAGCCCATCCTTCGTGGTGAAATTCCGAATCTCTCCGTCGCGAAAGCGGCTCAGCCCGCCCAGCGTCCCAATCCACAGCGAGCCNNTCATGATCCTGTGTCATTGCGCCGATCAGATCGCTGCCCAGTCCGTCCAGCGCCGTCCACGTCGCGAACTTGCCATCCTCATCCCGCGAAAGCCCATGCCGCGTCCCGATCCACAACTCTCCGCCGCGCCCTATGTAGAGCGAGCGCACAAAATCGTCCGCCAAACCGTCCGCCGTCGTGAACGCCCGCGCGACATCGCCCTCGTGGAGCAGGTTCAGCCCATCCGGCGTGCCCACCCACACATCGCCATTCGCAGCCGCCGCCATCGTCAGCACCACATTGCTCAACAAGCCCTGCGCCGTCGTCAGCGCGCGGAATTTCCCATCCCGAAATACATTGAGCCCGCCCCCCTTCGTCCCCGCCGCCACGTGACCGTTCGGCGCCTGTGCCAGCGCCAGCACATACTCATCCGTCAGTCCCTCTTCGGCAGTCAGGGTCGAGAATTTCCGGTCCCGCAGCACAGCCAGCCCGCCCGATTCCGTGCCCAGCCACAAATCGCCTTCGCGGTCTTCCGCCGCGCTCAGAAAAACATCGCCGCTCCTCAACAACTCCGCTGCGCCCTTCACCGGATCAATCCGCGTCAACCCCTGCGCCGTCCCTGCCCACAGCATCCCAGCCCGATCGCCATACAGAAAATCCACTCGTCCCGTCTTTTGCCCAAACGCCTGAACCCGATCGCCATCCGTGACAAACAATCCCGCCTCGGTTCCGATCCACACCCGCCCCGCCTCATCCTCCGCCAGCGCGTTCACCGCGCCTCCGCCCGGCACTGCAGCACTCCTGCATACCGCCGCCGAACAGGCCTCGAGTCCC
>PMAD01000263.1 GCA_003152415.1 Acidobacterium sp. | reverse complement strand
GCAGAGTTTGGAGTTTAGGGTTTAGAGTTGAGGGAGCGGCAGCGCGATGAATCGAACTAAGAGAAACCTGGCGGCGGTGGGTGGGGTAATTCTCCTGCTCGCGCTGCTGGTGCATCCCACCGCTGCGGTGGGATTCGTCCTGNNCTGAGCCTGGTTCTGGCCCCGGTGGTGTTGTTTGGGCTGGTGCTGACGCCGCGGTCGCTGTGGCCGGCGTTGGATCTGGAACGGGTGTTCGGCGCGCCGATTCTTTCGTGCGCAGCGCTGTTTCAGCGGCCTCCTCCTTTCTCGCTTCGGTAAATCCCTTCCATTTTTTTTTGCGGACGCGTTTGGCCCGCTGGACTGCGTGCGTTCGCGGAGTTTTTCCCTCTGAACCGGGAGGAGGAGCGGGATGTTTCTGGCGTGGATGGCGAACGCGTGGGTGCTGTGGTTTGTGGTGTCGGCTGCGCTGTACCTGGTGCGCGAGCGGAGGAAGAAGAAGGCGCGGCTGCGCATGCGGGATCTGGTGGTGTCGCCGCTGGCCGGTCTGGCCATGGGCGCGATGTTTCTGGGGTTGCAGGAGATCGTGCAGCCACAGGCGCGGCACATGATCGTGGAGGAGATGAAAGAGACGAGCGTGGATGACGAGAACGGTGAGCCGCTGGGAGGGAGATTGTTCCAGGAGCAGCTGCGGCGGATTCGGGGAGGAGAGGACGTGGAGGAGGTGACGGTGCGGATGGAGGAGGATGCGCTACAATAGTTACAAGAGCTACATTGTGAGGCAGAGCCTATGAGAGCAACCCGTTCGGTGGTGGTGAGCATGCGGCTGCCGGTGGAGAGCGGCCGGCGTCTGAAGCGGATGGCGAACCGGCATGGATGGACGGCCAGCGACACGAGCGCACGGCTGGTCGAAGAAGGTTTGCGTCGAGCAGAGTTTGCGTTGATCGATTTTCGCGATTCGGTGGTAGGGCGGCAGGTGTACATCCAGGGCAGTTCGCTGGCGGTTTGGGAAGTGATGATGATCGTGCGCGCTTACAAGGGAAACGCGAAGAAGGCGGCCGAGCATCTGGAGTGGCCCGAGTTCAGAGTCCGCGCCGCGATGCACTACACCGAGGCATATCCGCGGGAGATCAACGAGGCGCTTGCCGAGAACGACGCGATGGACTTCGAGGCGCTGAAGAAATTAGCGCCTGACATCCACGAGTTTCGCGTCGGAAGACCACCACGGGTCAGCCGACGCTGATACGGGGGACGCGGTGCGCACCCGCACGCTCCGACTGATCCTGAAGATCGACGAGCATCCCCCAGGCCCGGCCCCGGGCTGCGTTCATCGTCGGACGACGGAGGCGCGATCCAGTGAATGGTTTGCTGCTTGACGAACACCTGTCTCCTAAAATCGCGACAGGGCTGCAAAGAATGGGCATCGCCATCACGGTTCATTCGATGAACGAGTGGAATGGCGGAAGGTTCCTGGGGCGCACGGATCATGAATGCCTGGCCGAGGCAGCGAGGCAGGGGCTCACCCTCGTGACCTATGACGTGAGGTCAATCCCGAGGATTCTCAAGGGCTGGCGAGACCAGGGGCTCAGCCACGCGGGAGTCATCTATGTAGACCAAAGGACAATTCGCTCCGGCGACATTGGAGCTTTGGTGCAAGGGCTTGCACGACTCATCCGCGAGTTCAGCGTGATCGACTGGACAAACCGTCAAGAATTCCTGCGTCATGCATGATGACAGCTCCACAGCAGCCACGTGCCTGCGATCAGCAGCGCGGGCGAGCTGAGGATGCCTGCCATCCAGCGGCGGAAGTAGAGCGAGCCGCCGATGTGTCCCAGGCCGTTGCCGATGCCGATGAGAATCGCGAGGGGCAGCGCAACGACGCGAATCCAGTGAACGCCGTGGAAGGCGAAGGGCGAGAGCAACAGCAGGAGGCAGACTCCTGCGATGAGGCCGCTGAGCCATATGCGAAACGTGAAGACGGGAGGGAAGAGAATGTGTAGCCGGCGGCGGATGGCGAGAGCGTTGGGATTGTAGGTGGCGAGGAAATCGTGGCGGGCTTCGTCGGCGACGTGCAGCGCGACGGCGATGGCGAAGGCGATCCACGCCAGACCAAAGTTCCAGTGCATCATGGCGGGCACCTCGGAACGGCTTAGTGTACGCCTTGAGGATCGAGGCAAATCAGTCATTTCGGGGCATCGGCGATCCCGTTTAGACTAGGGGTTTGCGCTTTGCATCAGGAGGAATATGCATTTTCGCTCAGGCTCCGTCGTGGGGCTGATGTTCGCTGCAGCACTTTCTTTACCCGCCCAGACTGCTTCCAACCCAATTCATCTCACCGTCGACCTGACGGAAGCGCCGCGCAAGATCCTCCACGCGCACATGACGATTCCGGTGAGTCCGGGACCGCTGACGCTGCTGTACCCGAAGTGGATTCCGGGCGAGCACATGGCGGACGGGCCGATCGACAATCTGGCGGGGTTGTTCATCAGAACGCTGAATGGTCAGCAGCTCAGCTGGGTGCGCGATGACGTGAATATGTATGCGATCCATCTGACGGTGCCGGAGGGAGTATCGGAGCTGGATGTGAAGGACGACTTTCTGGCGACGGCGGGAGCTACGGGATTTTCAGCCGGGGCATCGACGAGCGCGAACCTCGCCATGCTGAGCTGGAATGAACTGGTGCTGTATCCCGAGGGGCACAAGGATGACGCGGATATCTATGTAGAGCCGGCGGTGGTTCTGCCCCAGGGATGGCAGTACGGGACGGCGCTCCAGCCCGCGCCCATGGCCAGAGCTTGCGAGCCGAGCGGGTGCCCCGTGGTTTTTACGACAGTGTCGCTGGAGCGGCTGATCGATTCGCCGCTTCTGACGGGGAAGTATTTTGTGGAGATTCCGCTCGCCACCGAGGTGACGCCGAAGCATTTCCTGGATATTGCAGCGGATGGGCCGGAGGATCTGAAGCTGACGCCGGAGACAATCAACGGCTACAGCAATCTGGTGCGGGAGACGGGGGCGCTGTATCAGTCGCGCCACTACGAGAGTTATCACTTTCTGGTGACGGCCAGTGACCAGGTGGCGCATTTTGGGCTGGAGCATCATCAGTCAAGCGACGACCGCGTGCCGGAGAGGACGTTTGTCGACGACAATCTGCTGCTGCTTTCGGCGGACTTGCTGCCGCATGAGTTCACGCACTCATGGAACGGGAAGTATCGTCGGCCGGCGGGGCTGGCGACCGGTAACTACGAAGACCCGATGAAGGGGAATCTGCTGTGGGTCTACGAGGGGCTGACGGATTATCTGGGCAATGTGCTGGCGGCGCGGAGCCACATTGAAACGGCCGCGCAGTATCGCGATTACCTGGCGGCGACAGCGGCGTGGCTCGATTACCGGCCGGGGCGCACGTGGCGCGATCTGCAGGACACCGCGACGGCGGCGCAGATTCTGTATCTCTACGGCGATTCTTCTCCGTGGGACAACTGGCGGCGGAATACGGACTACTACTCCGAGGGCGACCTGGTGTGGCTGGACGTGGACACGACGATCCGCAAGCTGACGAACGAGAAAAAGAGCCTGAACGATTTTCTGGCGAGCTTCGAGGGGCTGGGCGGGAACACGCCGCCGAAGGTGGTTCCGTATACGTTTGAGGATGTGGTGAAGGGGCTCAATGACGTGGTGGCGTACGACTGGGCGGGATTCCTGAAGGAGAGGCTCACGTCGAAGTCGCCCCATGCGCCGCTGAGCGGAATTGAGAACGGCGGATACAAGCTGGTGTTCACGGATACACCGAACGACATTACACAGGCGAGGATCACGACGATGGGGATGACCGAGGAGTGGTGGTCGATCGGGATCAACGTGAGCAGCGACGGGCACATCGAGGATGTGCTGGTGGGGTCGGCGGCGGACCAGGCGAAGCTGGGGCCGGGGATGCAGATTGTCGCCGTGAACGGACGCCAGTTCAGCGGGCAGTTGCTGAGCGACGCGATCCGCGACTCGAATGGGAACTCGAATCCGATTTCGCTGATCGTGGTGAATACCGGGGTCTACAAGGTGCTGAGCCTCGATTACCACGATGGGCTGCGCTATCCGCATCTGGAGCGGGTGGAGGGGACACCGGATCGGCTGGACGACATTCTGAAAGGGATGACGGAAGCGCCGAAAAGCTAACGAGAGGCGATTAGCAAGGAACTATTAGCAAGAAGCTTTTAGCGAGAAACTGTTAGCGAAAAAGGCTCAGTGGGGAAGCTCCTCTTTGGAGCGCTGCCTTCTGATTCCGGCGATGATCATGATCGCGCCCCCAGCGGCAAGCGCAGCGCCAACCAGGAGCATGACCACAAGCTCGCCGTAATTGCTGGCGCGAGCCATTCCGGGCGACGGCGCGAGAGTTGCATAGATCGAGTAAGCTCCCAAGACGAGCAACAGGATGCCGAGTCCGGTGCGAATGGGTTTTGGTTTTTGCGGTGTGGGATCAGCCATGGCGATCCTCAGGCGGTTGCGGCGGCGGGCTCTTCCTGTTGGAGCGAGCGCAGGACGGACTCGGCGGCTTCCTGGCCGGTGCGGATGCAGTCGGGGACGCCGATGCCCTGGTAGGCGTTACCGGCAAGGGCGAGGCCGGGCAGCGTGGCCACGGTGTCGCGGACAATCTGCATGCGCTCGAGGTGGCCCACCCCGTATTGCGCCATGGCGTGACGCGAGCGGCAGATGCGGACGAAGTTCGGCGTCGCTCTGAGGCCGAGAATCTCGGACAGCTCTTTGAGGACAATTGCTGTGAGGCGGGCGTCGGTTTCGTCGAGCAGATGCTCGTTGCCGGAACCGCCGAGGAAGCAGCGGAGGACGCCTTTGTCGGGTGGCGTGCGGCCGGCGAACTTGGCGTGGACAAAGGTGCAGGCAAGCATGCTGCGGCCTTCTTTGACGGGGACAAGAAAACCGAAGCCAGGGGGAAGGCCGGCGAGGTCAGCCCGGTTGAATCCCATGGTGACAGTGATGGAAGAGCTGTAAGGAACGCCCGCGAGGGCTTCGGCGAGTTCCGCGTCGATGGGGCGCAGGAGGCTAGCGGAGGCCCACGCGGAGAGCGCGAGGATGACGCCGTCGAATCGTTCCTGACCGAAAGCGGTTTCGATGAGCCAGCCGGTGTCCTGCGGCATATGCAAACGCTCACGGCGGAGATCGTGAGCCGGGCGAGCGAGGGAGTGCACGGGCGAACTGAGATGAATCGATCCGGGCTGCAGCTGGGCGGCGACGCCGTCGGTCATCAGCCGCATTCCGCCGCGCAGAGTGGTGAAGAGGGAACGAGGAGCGCCGGGTGTTCTTGGGGTTGCTGAGGGCGGGGCCGGGGTTTTGCGAGCGGCGAGCATGGCGCGGGTCAAGGCTGCCGTGGTTCTGCTCCATGGTGACCATGCGGGGCAGAACGGCGCGCACGCTGAGCTGGGAGGCATTGCCGCCGTAGACTCCGGAGAGCAGAGGGGAGACGAGGCGGTCGACGGTTTCCTGGCCGAAGTGGCGGCGGGTCATGGTGGCTACGGATTCGTCTTCGGTGGCAGGGGGCGGTGGGAAAGAGATATTCGCGCGCCATGCGCAGTTTGGTCGACCAGGAGAAGAGCCGGGTGAAGGCTGTGGGGAGCAGTTTGGTCGGAACCATGAACATCAGGCCGTCGGGGAGCGGGATGAGGCGGTTCTTTACAACGATGTACGTTTTGCGTGCGCGGTCGTTGGAGGGGAGAAGCTGATCGGCTAGCCCAAGTTCGCGGCAGAGCGCGGCGGCAGCGGGTTTTTCGGTGAGGAAGGAATCGGGGCCGCCTTCGACGACGCAGCCATCGATGGTTTCGGAGGAGATGACGCCGCCGAGGCGGCCGGCGGCTTCGTAGAGGCGGTACTCGAGAGGCTGCCCGGCGCGGCGGCCTTTTTCAAGGGACCACGCGGCGCTGAGGCCGGCGATGCCGCCGCCGACGATGGCGATTTTCCTCAAGAATGGGCCACCTCTAACTGAATCAGATCATGGGTGGCGCAGATTGGGGAAGAATCTTTCTGATTCGGGTCAGGGTGGTAGCCGCGCGGCTGGTAGATGCAGCAGGGCTCCTCGGCCATGACATCGCCGGTGACTGCGTAGGCGCGGGCGCGGGATCCGCCGCAGATGTTGCGGAACTCGCAGGCGCCGCATTTGCCGTGGAGGAGGTTGGAGTCGCGGAGCTTCACGAAGATGGGCGATTCCTGGTAGATGTGCGCGAGTGTGTCGTTGTGCAGGTCGCCGCCTTCGATGGGGAGGAATCCGCTGGGGAAGACCTTGCCGATGTGGGAGATGAAGACGAAACCGCGTCCGTCGTTGACGCGCTTGGTGGCCCAGCCGACGGCTTTCGCTTCGGAACCCTGGCCGGGATAGCCGGAAGTGACGGTCCAGCCGGGATGGCCGGTGGGGCGAGCGCCTGCGTCGTCGTGAACGCCGGAGGTGGGACGGTTTTCTTTCATGCGCTGCTGGATGAGGTAGCGGCGGTAGTGCATAGCTTCGGTGGTTTTGATGGCGAAGGGGACGCGCTTGGTGAGGTCCCACATTTTCGCGAAGACGTCTTCGAATTCCTGGCCGGTGAGGAGGTCGTCGGTCTTGCCGCGGCCGACCGGGACGAGGAAGAAGAAGCTCCACATGACGATTTGCTTTTGCGTGAGCATGACGGAGAGGCTGTCGAGGTCGGCGATGTTGAGGCGGCTGACAACGGTGTGGACCTGGATGGGGAGCTGCGCCTCGTTCGCCCACTGAATGGCCTGGACCGTGCGCTCCCACGTGCCGGGGATGCCGCGGATGGAGTCGTGAATTGCGGGGACGGAGCCGTCGAGGGAGACGGCGAGGCGCGAGAGGCCGGAGGCTTTCATGCGGAAGATCGCGTCGCGGGTGAGCAGCGGGGTGCCACTTGGAGTGAGCGCGGCATGGACGCCTTTGCCGGCGGCATGGCTGATGAGCTCGAAGATGTCGGGGCGCTTGAGGGGATCGCCGCCGGTGAAGACGAAGAGTGGGACCTGGAGTTCGGCGATCTGGTCGATGAGGTTCTTCGCTTCGCCGGTGGTGAGCTGGCTGGGGTGGGCCAGGGGCTGCGCAGAGGCGCGGCAGTGCTTACAGGTGAGGTCACAGGCTTGCGTGGTTTCCCAGATGGCAAGGAAAGGTGCGCGGTCGTAGTCGAGTGTGGTCATTGCCTGGCGGATGTCCATGGAAACAGGGTGGCAGGGAGGCGGCGGGGTGGGATGTGATGGGAGTCACAGGGGCAAGCCCGTAGCCCGTAGCCGGTAGATGGGAGCGAGCGGTGGTTGGCTTGGGAGCGAAACGGGGCCCGGATCAGCTGGCAGGAATCAGCAAAGGAACACTCAGGAAGACGGCACCAGGGCGGCGAGCTGCGCTTTCAGGGCGGCGATTTCCTGGCGGAGGGTTGCGACTTCGGTTTCAAGTTGAGTGAGGCGTTCGTGGTCGGAGGAGCGCGCTGCCGAGCCGGCGGAGTCCGCCGTGGCCGCGATGAGCTGGGTGGTGTCGGGTTCGCCGGAGAGGAGATGGGCATAGCGAATCTCACGGGATCCAGGCGGACGGGGAAGAGCCGCGACCAGCGCTGGTTCGCGCTGCGCGAGCTTGTCGAGGACGGAAAGAACGTCGTCGAGTTCCTCGAAGCGATGGATGCGCTCGGTGCGGCCGCGCAGCTCACCCGGGGTTTGGGGTCCGCGGAGAAGAAGCACACAGAGGACCGCGGTCTCGCCGCGCGTAAAGTTGAAGACTTCCTGGAGGCGGTGCTCGTACTTGGCGACGCGGCTGTCGTGTACGGCGGCGACGAACTCGTGGTCTTCGAGGCGGTGCAGGGCCTGGCGGACCTCGTTCTCGTCGAGCTGCATGACGGGCTCGCGGTTGTTCTTTTGATTGCAGGCGTTGACCAGCGCGTTGAGGGAGAGCGGGTAGTACTCCGGGGTGGTGGCTTCCTTTTCGATCAGCGCGCCGAGCACGCGGGCTTCGCTGGCGCTGAGGACGATGGTCATGAACGGGACCTCGGGGGATGAATGGCGAACGCTCCGAGTGTACGGCAATGCAGTGACCGGCCGGGAGCGATGGATAATCTCCCCTGTTCAGGGTAGAATTATAAAATGAGCGAAGATCGCTACACTCCCGCGCAGGCCTCGGCGGTGGCGCGGCTGCCGCTGAAGGCGGTGCACAAATTGATTGACAGCCGGCTGATCCGTCCCCAGAGAGCCCTCCGAGGCAAAGAATCGCAGCGGCTTCTTTCGCGTGGGCAGTTGGTCTACCTCCGCCTCGAAGCCGAGGGGGTACGGCTATTGCCGCTCGCGGCTCGCCGGGAAGTAGCCCGGGCCGTCGAGTCCACGCCCGATCTGGAGGCTATGAAGCTGAAGGGTGGCGACGCATTGGTCATCGAGGTGAAGAGTGCTCGCCGCGCGGTGGAACAGGAGCTAGTGCGGCTCCGGAAGGTGCAGCGGATGGTGGTTTCCGATCCGGAGATTATGCGCGGGACACCTGTCTTCCGGGGGACGCGGATTCCTGTGGAACTGGTGGCGGATATGCTTACCCAAGGCGTGAGCGAGGAAGAGATTCTCGAGGGATACGCTCTGAGCAGCGCGCAGGTGAAGGCGGCGCCCTTCTACATGAAGGCGTTTCCGCGCCGAGGCCGGCCAGTGCGATATCCGTGGGCCGGGCAGGAACCGATACGGGTTACGGAGTATAAGCGGAACCAGTTCTCGTGAATTATGCCCGGACTGCTGATCGACGAGTGCCTGCACACTTCCCTCGTCGAAGTGGCGCACACAGCAGGCTACGCGGCGGATCATGTCACTTATCTGGGTCTGGGCGGATCGAAGGATTGGCAGCTCCGATCTGTCATTCGGGAACGGGAGTACACGTTTGTAACGAATAACGCTTCCGACTTCCTGGCGCTTTACGGTCGCGAAGCTGTTCATGCGGGGCTGATCGTGATCGTCCCTAGCGCCCCACCGGCGCGGCAGCGGGAACTGTTCTGGGCCGTGCTGCAACATATCGGAGGACGGGATCTAACAAATACTGTGGTCGAGGTCGATTTTCGCGGCGGGAGGGTCGAATGCCGTGAATACCGTTTCCCGCCAGGTTGATTCGGCCGTAACCGAGTACCAACCTGGCCACCAAGGTGGGCAGGCGGGTTCACGGTATAATAGAGGACGTGAGTACTATCACGACGGAGACACCTGTAGCCCCTCAGCGGAAGGCGTCCGGACCTGAGGAAAAGCGCGTTCTGCTGTTGAAACCGCGCGGCTTTTGCGCCGGTGTGGTGCGGGCGATCGACATTGTCCGGATTGCGCTGGAGACCTTCGGCGCGCCGATTTACGTCCGCAAGGAAATCGTCCATAACCGCTTTGTGGTGAACGAGCTGGCGGAAAAGGGCGCGATTTTCGTCGACGACATCCACCAGGTTCCAGAAGGCGCGCGGGTGATTTACTCGGCGCACGGGGTTTCGCCGGCGGTCCGGGAGCAATCAAAAGAACGGAAGCTGAAAGTGATCGACGCGACCTGCCCGCTGGTGACCAAGGTCCACGTGGAGGCGGTGAAGTTCGCGCAACAGGGGTACTCGCTGGTGCTGATCGGCCATCGGGATCACGACGAGATTGAGGGCACGCTGGGCGAGGCGCCCAACGTCACGCAGGTCGTCTCGAGCGTGCAGGAAGTGCAGACGCTGGAAGTGCCGGATCCGGAGCACGTGGCGTATCTGACGCAGACCACGCTGTCACTGGATGAGTCGCACGACATTATTCAGGCGCTGAAGATCAAGTTTCCGAAGATTGTGGGGCCGCATTCGCAGGACATTTGTTACGCAACGGAGAACCGGCAGGTGGCGGTGAAAAACGTGGCGCACAGCGCGGACCTGGTGCTGGTGGTGGGGTCGAACAACAGCTCGAACTCAAACCGGCTGGTGGAAGTTTCGCGCAACCTGGGCACCCAGGGACATCTCATCGACAGCGCGGAAGCGATCGATCCGGCGTGGCTCAAGAAGGTGAATACTGTCGCGGTCACGGCAGGGGCGTCGGCGCCGGAGATTCTGGTCGAAGGCGTGATCGGCTATCTGAAGAGCAGCGGTTTTGGAACGGTTGAGGAGGTTGAGGTCATGCCGGAAAACGTCCGGTTTGGGCTTCCTCCGGAGATTGTGCAGGCCATCCAATCGGCTCCTCCGGCAACTCCTGCGGGAGTCTAACGAACTGGTGCGGGCATCGCAGCGTAGTATGCATTGGTTTTCTCGAATACTATGAGCACACCTCTTCAAAAAGCGCGACCGAGGCTTACTTCTGAAGGCCCTTTTGCGGCTGACGAGCCTCCGAGTAGCACCCCGGCACAAGTAGTTAAATTTGGGCGGATCGACGCCGCTCTGGAAGACATCGCGCGGGCGATCGAGCGCTCGCGGGATTCGATCCTCGTGGACCAGCATCCGGAAGGCTACTGGAGCGGGGAACTCGAAGGCGACTCGATGCTGGAGGCCGATTACATCTTTCTGCATGTGCTGCTGGGCACGGGCGATGCGGGGAAGATGCAGCGGGCGCTCACCGAAATTCTGCGCTACCGGAACGAGGATGGCAGCTGGTCGC
>PMAD01000087.1:21243-23976 GCA_003152415.1 Acidobacterium sp. | reverse complement strand
TGCGGCTGCTGACGCCGGTGTTCGAGTAGTCGCCGCATCCTCGATTGTTTGCTCCATGCGAGGTAAAGGTGTGAGTGCGGAGTTTTCGACTCCGTTTTTTTTGTGAGGACGGGTGACGAAGAGGAAGGTGGGAGACTGGGACGATGACGCGCAAACCGAAACAGCGGTGCTCGTGGGCGGAAGACGACGGTGTGATGCAGGCGTATCACGACGAGGAGTGGGGTGTGCCGGAATTCGACAGCCGGACCCTGTGGGAGCTGCTGATGCTCGAGGGTTTTCAGGCGGGGCTGGCGTGGATTGTGGTGCTGCGCAAGCGGGAGGCGTTTCGGGCGGCGTTTCGGCAATTCACACCGCAGAAAGTGGCGCGATTCGGCGAGAAGGATATCGAGAGGCTGCTGCGGAATCCTGGGATCATCCGGTCACGCGCGAAGATCGAAGCGACGATTGGAGGCGCGCGGACGTATCTCGCGATGGAAAGCGAGGGGATGAATTTTTCGAAGTGGGCTTGGGAGATGGCGGGAGGGCAGCCTATCCAGAACAGGGGGCCCGTGCCGGCGACTTCGCCGCTGGCGGAGACGATGTCGAAGGAGCTGAAGCGGAGAGGGTTCAAGTTTGTGGGGCCGGTGATCGTGTACGCGTGGATGCAGGCGGCGGGGATCGTGAACGATCACGCGGAGGAGTGTTTTCGGCGGGGATTCTGCGCGCGGATCCGGCGGAAGGTTTGAGTGGCTCGTATACTCGGGTGTTTGGTTCGATTGCGCGAGGTGAGGGTATGAGTGCTGGAGCGGTTGGGTATGCGCGGGAGAATGCGGCGCGGTTTCTGGAGGAGCTGAAGACGCTGTTGCGAATTCCGTCGGTGTCGACGACGCCGGAGCATAAGGGTGACGTGGAGAAGGCCGCGGAGTGGGTGGCGGCGGAGCTGAAGCGGATCGGTATGGAGAACGTCGATGTGATCCGCAGCGCGGGGCATCCGCTGGTGTATGCGGACTGGCTGCACGCGACAGGCAAGCCGACGGTGCTGTGCTACGCGCACTACGATGTGCAGCCGCCCGATCCGCTGGACGAGTGGGTGACGCCGCCGTTTGAGCCGACGGAGCGGAATGGGAATCTATATGCGCGCGGGGCGGTGGACGACAAGGGGCAGCTGGTTTTGCAGGTGAAGGCGCTGGAATCGCTACTGAAGAAAGATGGGAAGCTGCCGGTCAATGTGCGGGTGATTTATGAAGGCGAGGAAGAAGTCGGCGGGGAGCGGATTGCGGCGTTCGTAAGAGAGCATCCTGACCGGCTGAAGGCAGACTTCGCGCTGATTTCGGATACGGAGCTGTTTGCGCCGGAGCTGCCCACGCTGACGGTGGGGTTGCGGGGGATGATCTACACGGAGCTGGAGGTAAGGGGCGCGAAGACCGATCTGCACTCGGGGATGTATGGGGGGGCTGCGCCGAATCCATTTGTGGCGCTGGCGCAGATCATCGCGGGGCTGAAGGATCGCGAGGGGAAGATTCTGATTCCTGGTTTTTATGACGATGTGAAGGCGCCGAGCGCGGACGAGGTGGCGGCGTGGAAGAAGCTGCCGTTCGATGAAGAGGAGTATCGCGAGAAAGAAGTGGGCGCGTCGAAGCTGGTGGGCGAGAAGGGCTACTCGGCCCTTGCGCGGACGTGGGTGCGGCCGACGCTCGACGTGCATGGGATTGTGGGCGGGTTTATCGGCGCGGGGGCGAAGACGGTGATTCCGGCGAAGGCGACGGCGAAGGTGTCAATGCGGCTGGTGCCGGATATGACGCCGGAGAAAAGTTTTCGGCAATACAAGGAGTACGTGGAGAAGATCAAGCCGGAGGCGGTCAGCGTGGAGGTGCGGCTGATCCACTCAGGCGAGCCGATCGTGATTGGGACGGACAATCCTTACGTGAAGGCGGCGACGAAGGCGCTGAAAAAAGTATGGGGGAAGGACACGGTGTTCATCCGGTCGGGCGGATCGATTCCGATTGTGGGGGATTTCGAGAAGCACCTGAAGATTCCGTCGGTGATGATGGGGTTTGGGCTGCCCGACGATGGGCTGCATGCGCCGAATGAGAAGTTTCATATTGCGAATTTTCATCGGGGGATTGAGAGCCTGATTGAGTTCTTCGATGAAGCCGGTAGCCTGTAGCCCGTAGCCGGCAGCGAGAACCCCCGGGGGGTTGGGGCTGTGGAATCCCACATCTGCCAACTACAGGCAGATATGGGGCACCCGGCATTGGTGGCTGGTTAGCTGAAGGCGGCGCGCTTTGCGCGTATCCCGGGTCTCAGAATCGAGACCCGGGGCAGCCGGTGCGGTGGGATTCCACAGGGCGCAATGGCTCAGCGTTTGCGGAGGCGGACGGATTCCCAGCTGGCGTCGGCGGTCCAGCCTCCGTCGACGACTAATGTGTGGCCGTTGACGAAGGGGCTTTCCTCGGGGTCGGCGAGGAAAGCGATGGCGCGGGCGACATCGTTGGGCGTGGCGAAGCGCGCCATCGGAACACGTTCGGTGATGTCGGCGTCGGAGTAGCTGCCGCCTGCCTGATCGGCGACGTCCATTTCCGTTTTGACCCAACCTGGACAGACGGCGTTGACGCGCACGCCGCGGCCACCCCATTCGGCAGCGAGGGTGCGGGTGAGGCCGACCAATCCGTGCTTGGAGGCGTTGTAGGCGGCGCGATCGGAGACGGCGAAGAGGCCGGCGATGGAGGCAACGTTGACGATGGATCCGCTGCG
>PMAD01000087.1:0-21232 GCA_003152415.1 Acidobacterium sp. | reverse complement strand
AAGGCCCAGGGAACGAAGCGTTCGATGACAGCGGGGTCGGTGAGGTCGCCGGCATAACCGCTGGCTTCGCCGCCGGCGGCTGCGATGGCTTGCAGGGTTGCGACGGGGTCGTGGAGATCGATGATGAGGACGCGGTAGCCGCGGCTGGCGAGGAGTTCCGCCGTGCGGCGGCCGATGCCGCGGGCTCCTCCGGTGACGATGGCGACGCGCTGGTTCGCGCTCACTTTTGCTGGCCTCCTGCGGCGGGTTGATTGCTGTAGAGCTCGTCTTCCGAGACTACAGGCGCGCTGGAGTCGGCGTTCGCGGAGCGATGGGCGGCGGTGAACATGGATCCGCGGGCGGGGACGATGGGGGCGAAGGCCATGAAGCCGATTTTTGGGACGATGTCGTCGTAGATGGCTTCCATGCCGCCGCAGAGAGTGTAGGTTTCGTGCCAGAAGCCGGTGCCTCCAGAGTCGCGGAGAAAGTTCTTCCACCAGAGGCGATGCGGCTCGGAGCGGGTCCACGCGAGGAGAGAGGCCATATCGCGCCAGTACTGGCGCATGCCCGCGTGCATGGGGAAGAGGGAGAAGACGAAATTCTCGTGGCGAAGGAGGCCGTCGGGGTGGGCTTCGACGGAGCGGGAGATTTTTGGGCCGAATCCGATGAGAGTTTTGAGGCCGGCAATGCGGTTGACGCGCATGCCGAGGTAGACGACGACGAGATCGGGGAACTGGGAGAGATCGACGGTCCGGCGATTGACGGGCGTGGGCATCGTGGAAGACAGGGTACAGGGTGCAGGTTACAGGTTGCAGGATGCAGGGTGCAGAGTTGCTGGCTGGCGCTGGGGCTGGTTGCTGGGTCGGCCGTTAGACGAGCCTGGTTTGATACCCAGCGCTTTCATTGTGTTGCCGCGTCGTTGGCGGGGGGTCGCGCATCTGGTAATGTGGTAGGTCGGGCGAAACGGGGCGAAGGAAGAGAGAACGATGGCGAAGGCGGTCTGGAACGGGAAAGTGCTTGCAGAAAGTGAGAGTTACGAGACAGTTGAGGGGAACGTGTACTTTCCGGAGGGCGGGGTGAAGCGGGAATACCTGCGACCGAGCTCGACGACCTCGACGTGTCCGTGGAAGGGCCAGGCGCGGTATTACAGCCTGCTGGTGGACGGGCAGGAGAATCAGGACGCTGCCTGGTATTATCCCAATCCCAGCCCGGCGGCGCGCAACATCAAGGGGCACATCGCCTTTTGGCGCGGGGTCGAGGTGGAGAAGTAGGCCGCAGCTGAGAAGCGGTCGGCTGATGAAGCGGTGAGCTAAAGGCCGGTTGGCTAAGAAGCGGTTAGCAAAAAGCAAAAGGTCAGCCAAAGGCGAGCCAAAAGCGAGCGAGAGGCTGGCAAAGAGCGAAGTCAGAGTCCCCCTTGTCAGGAATAGCGGATTTGGTGCCACTCCCAGGCGCTGGCGACGATGGGGTCGAGGGTGGTGTGGCGGGGTTTCCAGCCTAATTCCTTTTCGATTTTTTCAGAGCTGGCGATGAGGACGGCGGGGTCGCCCGGGCGCTTTGGGCAGACCTCCACGGGAATGGGGTGGCCGGTGACGCGGCGGGCCGATTCGATGACCTCGAGCACGGAGAAGCCGGAGCCATTGCCAAGGTTGTAGATGAGCTGCTCCCGCTGCGCAAGTGCCTCAAAAGCAAGGAGATGGGCTTGGGCCAGATCCTCGACGTGGATGTAGTCGCGGATGCAGGTGCCGTCGGGGGTGGGGTAATCGTCGCCGAAGATTTTGATCTTATCGCGGCGGCCTAAGGCGACATCGAGGACAAGGGGGATGAGGTGGGTCTCGGGCTCGTGCGCCTCGCCGCGTGCGGGCATGGCGCCAGCGACGTTGAAGTAACGCAGGCTGGCGTAACGGAGACCGTGTACTCGGTACATCCAGTAGAGCATTTTTTCCACCAGCAGCTTGGATTCGCCGTAGGGATTGGTGGGGTGAAGGGGTGCATTTTCAGGGATGGGGGTTACGTCGGGTTCACCGTAGACAGCGGCTGTGGAAGAAAAGACAAGCCGGTGCAAGCGCGTGACAAGCATGGCTTCGAGAAGGCTTAGGGTGGAGGCAGTATTGTTCCGGAAGTATAGTTCCGGTCTGGCCATGCTTTCGCCGGCTTCGATGAGAGCCGCGAAGTGCATGACGCCGTCAAAACCGGAGGATAGGAGCTTTTCGAGGGCAGGGCGGTCAGAGAGCTCGCCCTGGACGAAATCGACGCCAGCGGGAACCCCGGCTGGGGTGGAGTGGCAGAGATTGTCGTAGACCAGGACGGCATGGCCCTGTCGTGCCAGGAGGCCAGCAACCATCCCCCCAATGTACCCAGCGCCGCCAGTGACCAGAATTCGCAAGATTCCCTACCCCCAATCCTTTATGCTAATTGGGTCCCTGTTGCGTCTGAATATTTATCGTTGGTGGGAAAGGGTCCCTTGGCGGCGGTTACCGTTGGCGAGGCGTTTTGTTCCAGTTGGCTCCGTGGATGCTCCCACAAGGCGCGAGGGAAGAGCTTGCGGATGCCCACTGCAAGCGCGATTGTGGAGTGAGCGAAGAGCGCCTGGAAGGCGTCGTTCACACATGGCAAGACCCAAAATGGGCACGCTTCTGCCTCGTTCGTGTGACTGAAGGAAGTAATTCGCGGGAGTACGTTTAAGTAACCTCTTGCGCGATCAGAAGTACCTGTAGGAAGATCAAATGGTAACCCAGATGGGCAACGCAAGGATTCCGGGACAGGGGTCCGCGTTTTGCGAAATTTGTCTCGAATTGGGCCACAGCGGATACGGTTCAGAGGGCATCACTGGTCATCAAAGTGCAGAGCAGCACAATGCACTGAAATAAGAGTCGCAACTTCTTTTCGCAGGCGATGTTGGAGATACAGGGCAATGGCGACAGACAATTCACTGAAGCGCGGAACGTTCGGACTCCTCCCCGAGCCCGAAGGACGCATGGGCTCATTCGGGATGAGCATGGTCATCAACGTCACGATAGCGGCGTTGATGCTGCTGCTGA
Organism: Acidobacterium sp.; assembly: GCA_003152415.1. GTDB lineage: Bacteria > Acidobacteriota > Terriglobia > Terriglobales > Acidobacteriaceae > Palsa-343. Next base: position 18,215 of record PMAD01000087.1, on the reverse strand, counting down.
CCATAGCGCAGGTGCATCAGGTGCAGGAACACCGATACGAGACGACGCAGCTGATCTTCCCGGTCGCGCAGCCGAAGCCGTACGTGCCGCCTGTGCCGAAGGTGAAGATCATTCCACCGCCGCCGGTGGTGAAGCTGGACCAGCCGAAGATCGAATTGCCGAAGCCGCTGCCGCCGCCGCCGAAGGTTGCGGAGATCAAGCTGCCGACGCCGATCATGCCGAAGATTGAGGCTGCGCCGCCGAAGCGGGTAACGCCTCCGCCGCAACCGAAGCTGGGGCTGTTCAAGAGCACGACGCCGACGACGGTGGCCAACAACATGTCGGCGCCAACACCGAAGGTGGGTGGATTTGGCGATCCGCAGGGAGTGAAGCCGAATCCGAATGCAACGCGTCCGGCGACGATCGCGGCCGTGGGATCGTTCAATGCCGCACCGGGAGTGGACAATATGGGAGCCGGAGCGGCGCGCCAAGGCGCGGTGAAGGGCGTCCAGTTTGGATCCGGTGTGGCGAATGGCGTTCCCGGCGGCAAGGACAAGGGAGCGGTCGCGTCGGCGGGATTCTCCAACGGCGTGGTCGGCGGAACGGGGCAGCCAGGGAGCCACGGGACGGTGGCGAAGGGAAGTTTTGGCGACAACATTTACGGATCGGCCCCGGCGCCGGCAGCGCGACCGCAGGAGCCGGCGGCGACACCGATCGTGGTGCTGGCCAAGCCGCTGCCCACGTATACCGCGGAGGCGCGTCAACTGAAGATCGAAGGCGATGTGACGCTGCAGGTGCGTTTTTTGGCGACGGGTCAGGTTCAAGTGCTGCAAGTGATCAGCGGGCTGGGGCACGGGCTGGACGAGCAGGCAAAGATAGCGGCGGAACGCATTCGGTTCAAGCCCGCGACAAAGGATGGGCGGCCGGTGGACGAGGTCAGCATCATCCACGTAACGTTCCAAATGGCGTAGGGAATTGGGCCGCCGGCGAGGCTGCAATCTTACTGAAATCGCGAGTGCGGCGTAAATATCAGGGACGAAATGAGGAGTAAAAGAATGTATCGCAATATTTTGATGCTCGGTATCACATTATTGCTGGGCGTACCGGCGTCCCAGGCGAAGGAACCTCGGGGTATGGCACCGGTACCTTTGACTCCTCAGCAGCAGCGGCTGGTGCAACAGGCGATTGCGCGGGAGAAGGTGATCGTCAAGCAGATCCAGAAGAGCACGCCGGTGGTGCAGTCCTACATCCAGGACCTGCGACCGGATGTGAAGCTCTATCAGGTGCCGGTCGCGGACCAGTACATGATCGGGCGCGTGGACTTCAGCAAGGCCTTCACGGCGGACGAATACGCGCAAGCGCAGCGGGGCGGGAAGGCGCACGGGTGGTTGGCGGGATCGTTCGGCTTCATGTCGCAGCTGACGAAGGCCTTCCACCTGGAGAATTCGCCGACCGGATTCATGGCGATGATGTTTATCGATCCCAGCGGGTTCGATCAGCAGCACTACCAGTTCACGTTTGTGCGGCGCGAGTTTCTGGGCACGGTGCGGACATGGGTCTTCGATGTGGGGCCCCGGGAAAAGGGATCGGGCCGGTTCTTCGGACGCATCTGGGTAGAAGACGAGGAAGGGACGGTCGTCCGCTTCAACGGAACGTACATCAGCAATCCGAACGACGAGACGAACCATTATTTCCATTTCGACAGCTGGCGGATGAATGTGCAGCCGGGAGTCTGGGCGCCCGCCGCGGTGTACATCGAAGACACGCTGCACAACGAGGTTGCGCACGCGACGAGCTTCAAAGGGCAGACGACGTACTGGGGCTATTCGCTCAAGCTGCCGACGCGGGAGTCGGACGCGGAATCGATGGAAATCGAGAACGCGCAGGATCAGAGCGACAACTCGACAGACGTCAGCCCGCTGCAGGCGGAGCGGGAATGGATCTCGCAGGCCGAACAGAACGTGCTGGACCGGCTGACGCAGGCGGGGCTGGTCGCGCCTCCGAGCGATTTCGATAAGAATCTCGAGCAGGTGACCACGAACATCATCATCGGGAACAATCTGCAGTTGCCGAGCGATATTCACTGCCGCGTGATCCTGACGACGCCGCTGGAATCGCTGGCGGTGGGCAACACGATCCTGCTGAGCAAGGGCCTGGTGGATACGCTGCCGGACGAGAATGCGCTGGCAGCAGTGATTGCGTTCCAACTGGCGCACATCGTGACCGGACACCATATCGATACGCGGTACGCCTTCAATGACCGGCTGCTGTTCCCGGATACGGCGACGTTCCGGCGGATCACGATGAACCACTCGACCCCCGACAACGACGAAGCCGCGAAGAAGGCTGTGGACCTGTTCAACCACTCGATTTACCACGACAAGGCAGGCAGCGTGGGTCTCTTCTTTCAGCAGCTGGAGGCAAGGGAGAAAGTGCTGCCGTCGCTGTTCACGCCGCGGCTGGGCGATTCGCTGGTGCGCGCCGATGGACAGCCGTGGCTGGCTGGACTGACGCAGGGAGCACCGAAGCTGGACATGGACAACCTGACGCAGATCGCGGCGTTGCCCCTAAACAGCCGGCTCAAGATCGACCCCTGGGATGACAAGGTATTCCAACTGAATGTGAAGCCCGCGCCGCTGCTCAACGCGCGGGACAAGATGCCGCTGGAGCTGACGCCGGTGTTCTTCCGGTTGCAGCGCTATCAGGATGCGCCGGCCGCCGGGGCGACCCCTGCGAACGCAACACCTGCATCTAATACGCCAGCGCCTCCATCGGCGGACGCCGGTCAGGCGCAGCCTGCAGCAAGCGCGCAGGCGCAGCCACAGACACAGGCACCACAGTAACCTGTTACTGGGATAAGATAAGCCGGGCGGTTCAGAGAAATTGAACCGCTTGGCGCATCGTTTGCAGTTCAATTCGGGTTAATAACGAGTAAGTGCTGAAGATCGCCGAATGCTCGGAAGTCCTTCGACCGGAGAAAGCAACGTGGTCAAAAAGATTGGATTTATCGCGCTCCTACTTCTTCTTCCTACCGCATTGATCGCTCAGAGTTCGGAGTCCGCGACCGGGGGCGAAGCTTCCTTGTCGGCAGGTGCTGAGATGTCAGGCTTCAACCCGGACTGGGACTGCTCGACCAGTTCTCCATTCTGCCAGTTCGACCTGGTCGGTCCGGCAGCGTTCTTCGATTTCGATTTGCACGGGAAGTACGGCGTCGAGGGCGAGGCGCGCTGGCTGAATTGGCACGGCGAGGGCAACGAGAACGAGCAGAATTATCTGGTTGGTCCCCGGTATCGGTTGTTCCGGTACCATCGCGTCTCGGGCTGGTTCAAGCTGGGAGTGGGCGGTGGATGGATCCAGACGAGCGGATATCCGGCAGCGGGCAGCCTGAAGGGGAGCTATTTCGTGTATGCCCCAGGCGGAACGCTGCAATATCCGCTAACGCATCGCTGGATTCTCCGTGGAGACTATGAGTGGCAGTTTTGGCCATCGTTTGCCGGGCCGCCGACGTATAACCCCACGACAGGCACAGTGATGCAGAACAACAGCGGCCTGACGCCGAACGGCCTTAGCGTGGGAGTGGCTTACAGATTCCTGGGACAGTAAGAGCGGTGTGGAACGGCAGGCCAAGGCCTGCCGAGCTGCTCGCGCGGGCGGGAGTCGCAGCGAAAACTACGGCTGAAGAGAAGCAGGCCAGAGTTTCAGGATGGCCTGTCCTATGATGGCGTTCCCGGCAGTGTTGAAATGCGTGTGATCGTACAGGGTGATTTCGCCGGTGGGATGTGGGGCGAGGGTCGCTGTGAGATCGATAAGAGGAACGCGGTTCGCGGCTGACCAGTCGTGAAGTACCTTATCCGCCTGAGCGCTCAGCGCGGGGACANNCAGTAAGGACCTACCGAGAATTCGCCAGCCGCTGTTCTTTGCGCGGACTGGGGAAGGCCTTACCGGTGAGGTTCGGACGGACACGATCTACTCCTGACAGGAATTCACGCTGCCCATTGGCGGCAGAGCCGAGAGACGAGACCGGCGGCAGGCCTGATTTTGCCCGTCAAAAGTGGTATGCGACGCCGATCACGGGGTCGTAGATGTTGTAGTAGACGTTGGTGCGGAAATCATTGTTTTGATAATTGAAGGTGGGCGTCTTCATGACCAGGCCGCGAAATTCGGCCCGGATATCGAAGCTGGGGCTGATCTCGTAGGCGATCCCTGCGCCGTACAACGCCCCGACATTGGTATTGCGGCTGATGCCGAAAGTGTCGGTTTTGGCGTCATCGATCGGCGAGATGAGGAAGCCGGCCGCACCGCCCTCGATGAAGGGATTCCAGTTTCTGAAATTGAAGCTGTAGACGTACGCTCCGGAAATCTCCTCGAACCGGTCATGAATGTTGTAGCTGCCGCCGGGGTAAATGAAGTGCTGGACGTTCTGGTTGTACTGGTAGTTGAGCTCCAGACCGCCATGAGGGGTGAGCAGATAGCGGTAGCTCACGAGGGCTCCTGCGTATCCGACGGTGGCATGAAGCTGGACAGCGTTCCCTGAGGCAAAGGGCGGAATGATGGCGGTGCCGCTGATGCTGATATCCTGGCGGCTTTCCTGCGCGAAGAGCGGTGCAGCCAGCAGGGGGAACAACAACAGGAACAAGAACAACGATTTCTTCATGCTTCGGTCAACCTCTTCACAACGCCGTATTAGACTTGCGGCGGCCAAAAATGGAATGGCGCCTCAGAAGCCCAGGCTCCTTGAAATAGCAAACATCGCGGGGATGTCCACCTGGTCATTGTACCTGCCGCAGGCTATTTCGACAGCCCAGGAGTGCGATCGTGAGCGCGGGCCGACGGGTGCTCGGATCGAAATGCGAAGGGATGGCCGCGGTCTGTGGCCAAGACTCTGACAATGTCAAGGAAAGCCAGGCCAGCGTGGGAGAGCGTGGCGCGGGCGCGATGGACGAGCCAAAGGCGGCGGGCGATTTTCAGTTCGGGGACTGCGACCTGCACCAATTCTCCGCGGGCGAGCTCGGGCTGGACGGTGAGGCCGGGAACCAGCGCGACGCCCTGGCCGCGCGCCACGAAGCGCTTGATGGCCTCGAGGCTGGGCAGCTCGACGCCCATGTTGAGGGGCGTTTGGTGGCGAGCAAAGGTCTCGATGACGCGCTGGCGGAGGGGCGACGCGACGGTGTGGGCGATGAAATTCTGGGCGCCCAGCTCGCGGATGGAGACCTGTTTCTGCTTCGCCAGAGGATGTTTTGGGTCGACGACGAAGGCCACGGAGTCGGTGTAGACGGCGATGGCGTGGAGACGTGCGTCCTCCGGGCGGAACGAAAGAATGCCGAACTCGACGGCGCGCTCCAGCAGCTGATCGGGGATCTGGCTGGCGAGGGATCGCTGCACGGTAATGCCGATCTGGGGGAAATCACGACGAAAGTGGTCGAGCACCGGTAGAAGCCAGAGGCAAGTGTATTCATTGGCGGCAATGGTGAGGCGGCCGCGCTCGAGGGAGCGCAGTTCTTCAAGGGCGGTGATGGTTTCGCCGCGCAGTCGCAGGAGGCGCTCGGCGAAGCTGCGCAACAGCTTGCCGGTGGCGGTAAGCGTGGCGTCGCGCGAGGCTCGCTCAAAGAGGGACTGGCCGATCTCTTCTTCCAGCTTGCGGATGGCGTGACTGATAGCGGGCTGGGTGCGGCGCATGCGGATGGCCGCACGGGAAAAGCCCTTTTCTTCGGCAACGGCGAGGAAGGTTTCGAGCTGGTAGAGGTCCATAGGGCGCGAGCCGGGTGAGAGCTTCGAATTGGTGCATAAACAGTATTTATATAAATGCAAAGAATTACAAATTTGCTTTATAGTCGCAGCCTTTGCGAAACTGAAGGAGCACGAAGCAAAGGCTGGCGTTAAAGCCGCTTATGGCGGCTTACGCACGCGGGTTCGATTGAGGGAGAGACCCTGTATGCTCCAGGATCGCATTTACTTTTTCGACACGACGTTGCGCGATGGCGAGCAGTCGCCGGGATGCAGCATGACGCACCACGAGAAGCTGGCGCTGGCGCATTCGCTGGCTGATCTGGGCGTGGATATTCTCGAGGCGGGATTTGCGATCGCTTCGGACGGCGACTTTGCGGCGATATCGGCGATCGCGCAGCAGGTACGGGGGCCGAAAATCGCTTCGCTGGCAAGGGCGCGGCAGGAAGATATTGAGCGCGCAGCGAAGGCAGTGGAGAGGGCAGCGCGGCCGAGGATTCACGTGTTTCTGGCGAGCTCGGACATTCATCTCGAATACAAGCTGAAGATCACGCGGGACGAGGCTCTGGAGCAGGCGGCGAAAATGGTGGCTCTGGCGCGGACGTATGCGGACGATGTGGAGTTTTCGCCTGAGGATTCGACGCGGACGGACCCCGAATTTCTGTGCCAGTTCGTGGGTGCGGCGATCAGCGCGGGGGCTACGACCATCAACCTCCCTGACACGGTAGGGTACGCGACGCCGGAGGATTATGCGGGGATGTTTCGCATGATCCTGGAAAAGGTGCCGGGCGCGGAGCGGGTGATTTTGTCAACACATTGCCACGACGATTTGGGGCTGGCGGTCGCGAATACGCTGGCGGCGATTCATGCAGGGGCGCGGCAGGTGGAGTGCACGATCAACGGCATAGGCGAGCGGGCGGGCAACGCGGCGCTGGAAGAGATTGGGGCGGCGCTGAAGGTGCGGGCTGATGTTTTTCCGTATGAGGATGGGCTCAATCTGGAGAAGCTGTATCCGGTGAGCCAGCAACTGGCGGGCATCATCAGTTTTGGTGCAGCGCCGAACAAGGCGGTTGTCGGTGCGAATGCGTTTGCGCACGAGGCTGGGATTCATCAGCACGGGGTGCTCTCGAATCCACTGACGTACGAGATTATGACGCCGGTTTCGGTGGGCGTGCCCGCGAATCGCATGGTGCTGGGCAAGCATTCAGGGCGGACCGCGCTGCGGTCGCGGCTGCACGAGCTGGGGTATCGGCTATCGGCGGCGGATCTGGACATCGCATATCGCGCGTTCACGGAGCTGGCGGACCGGAAGAAGGCCATCTACGACCAGGACCTGATCAATCTTGTGGCGCATCATCAGCGGCACGAGGATCTGATTTCGACGCTACCGGTGGAACAGGGGTAAAGCGGCAAGGAATGGTGCGGCCAGCGTTCAGCAGGCCGCCGCGAGATCCTCAAAGGGAATCGATGACGAAGAAGCTGAAGATTTTGATTGTGGCCGGCGACGGCATCGGGCCGGAAGTGATGGCCGAAGCGGTCGGCGTGCTGAAATCCGTCGCGGAGATGGGCGGGTATGACTTTGCGTTTCGCGAAGAACTGATTGGCGGCGTGGCGATCAAAGCGCACGGATCCCCGCTGCCGGATGGGACGCTCAAGGCGGCGCTCGACAGCGATGCGGTGCTGCTGGGGGCGGTGGGGAGCAACGAGTTCAACGCGCTGCCGCCGAGCCAGCGGCCGGAAGCGGGGCTGCTGAAGATTCGCGCGGCGCTGGGGGGATTTGCGAACCTGCGGCCGTCATTTGCGTGGCCCGGGCTGAGTGGGAATTCGCCGCTGCGGCCGGAGATTGTGGAGGGCGCGGACATTTTGTTTGTGCGCGAGCTGCTGGGCGGGCTGTATTTTGGCGAGCCGCGGCAGTGGGACAAGCAAGCGAATGCGGCGTGGAACACTATGCGCTACACGCGCGACGAGGTGGTGCGCGTGGCGAAGGTGGCGTTTGAGCTGGCGCAAAAGCGGCGGGGAAAAGTGACGTCCGTCGACAAGGCCAACGTGCTGGAGGTTTCGCAGCTATGGCGGGCGACGGTGACGGAGGTCGCAAAGGATTATCCAGGCGTGGCGCTGGAGCATCAATACGTGGATGCGATGGCGATGCACATCATGAACCAGCCCCGCAGCTACGATGTGGTTCTGACGGAGAATTTGTTCGGCGACATTTTGTCGGATGAGGCAGCGGTAATCACGGGGTCGCTGGGGATGCTGCCGTCGGCGACGATTGGCGGCAAGGTGAATTTGTACGAGCCGGTGCATGGATCGGCGCCGGATATTGCGGGGAAAGGGATCGCGAATCCGCTGGGTGCGATTTTGACGGCGGCGATGTTGCTGCGGTACTCGGCGGGGCTGGATGANNCGATCTGGCGCGTGGGGACCAATCTGCCAGGGTTCTTTCGACGACGGAAGTGGGAAGCAAAGTGCGCGAGGTACTGGCCGCGCGGGCGGGAGCGCCTGCGGCGCATTAACAAAAGATCATGCGAGTTTCTGGCTTCGCTGAGGATGATAGGCCAGGAAACACAAGGTCCTTCGCTTCGCTCAGGATGACAAGGTTGGTGGAGATGGCGGCAAAGACGTTATTCGAGAAGGTTTGGGAATCGCACATTGTGGCGGAGCCGGCGAATGAGCCGGTGTTGTTGTACATCGATCTGCACTTGATCCATGAGGTGACGTCACCGCAGGCGTTTGAGGGATTGCGGCTGGCGGGGCGCAAGGTGCGGCGACCGGATCGGTCGATTGCGACGGTGGATCACAACGTGCCGACGACCGCGAATCGGCTGGTGATTGAGGATCCCATCGCGGCGAAGCAGATCGAGACGCTGCGCGAGAACTGTGCGGATTTTAGCGTGACGCTCTACGACGTTGAGTCGCCACGGCAGGGCATTGTGCACGTGATTGGGCCGGAACTGGGGCTGACGAAGCCGGGAATGACGATTGTGTGCGGGGATTCGCATACGTCGACGCATGGAGCGCTGGGGGCGCTTGCATTTGGGATTGGGACGTCGGAAGTGGAGCATGTGCTGGCGACGCAGTGCCTGCCGCAGGGGAAGCCGAAGACGTTTCGGATTTCGATTGAAGGGGAGCTGGCGGAGGGCGTGGGCGCGAAGGACATCGTGCTCGGGATCATTGGGCGGATCGGGACGGACGGCGCGACGGGTCACGTGATCGAGTACGCGGGCTCCGCGATAAGGTCACTGAGCATGGAAGGCCGGATGACGATCTGCAACATGAGCATCGAGGCGGGCGCGCGGGCAGGGATGATTGCGCCGGACGAGACGACGTTTGCGTGGCTGAGGGGGCGGCCGTTTGCCCCGCAAGGCGCGGCGTGGGATGAAGCGGTTGCAGAGTGGCGGAAGCTGGCGACGGATGCGGAGGCGCAGTTCGATCGCGAGTTGACGATTCCGGCCGTAGAGATTGAACCGTTTGTGACGTGGGGGACGAATCCCGGCATGGTGGTATCTGTAACAGGCGCTGTGCCTGATCCGGCAGCGGAGCAGGGCGATGCGAATCGGCGAGCGTTTACGCGGGCCCTCGAGTATATGGATCTGAAGCCCGGGACGCCGATGGAGGAGATTGCCATCGATCGGGTGTTCATCGGGTCATGCACGAATTCGCGGATTGAGGATTTGCGGGCGGCGGCGAAGGTGGTGGCCGGGCATCATGTGCATGCCAACGTGCGGGCGATGGTGGTTCCCGGGTCGCAGCTGGTAAAGGCGCAGGCGGAGCGCGAGGGGCTGGATGCGATTTTTCGCGAGGCGGGATTTGAGTGGCGCGAGCCTGGGTGCTCGATGTGCCTGGGGATGAATCCCGACATTTTGCAACCGGGAGAACGATGCGCGTCGACGAGCAATCGGAATTTTGAAGGAAGGCAGGGGCAGGGCGGGCGGACGCATCTGGTGAGTCCGATGATGGCGGCGGCGGCGGCGATCAAGGGGCACTTCACGGATGTCAGAACGTGGGAATTTAGGAAGGCGGAGGTGCTGGCGTAATGGAGAAGTTTCGGACGCTGACGTCGAAGGTGATGCCGCTGGATCGGGTGAATGTGGATACCGATCAGATCATTCCGAAGCAGTTTTTGAAACGGATTGAGCGCACCGGATATGAGGATTTTCTGTTTTTCGACTGGCGGAAGGATCCTGCTTTCGAGCTGAACAACCCGCGCTACAAGGGCGCGCGGATTCTGGTGGCGGCAAAAAACTTCGGATGCGGGTCGTCGCGGGAGCATGCGGCGTGGGCGCTGAGCGATTACGGATTCCGGTGCGTGATTGCGCCTTCGTTTGCGGATATTTTTCATTCGAATGCGGGAAAGAACGGGATTTTGCTGGTGACGCTCCCCGAGGAGCAGGTGCAGACGCTGTTGGATCGGGCAAGTAGCCGTGACGGTTACCAATTGACGGTGTCGCTGAAGGAAAACACGATTCGCGATGAGCAGGGGCTCGAAACGAGCTTCACGATTGATCCATTCCGGCGGGATTGCCTGCTGGAGGGTCTGGACGATATCGGGCTGACGCTGCGGCATGCGGCGGAGCTGGATCAATTTGAGAAGCAGCACGATGCGGCGTTCTGGGTAAAGCCGCGGGCGGGAGAAGGCGCGCAGGCATGAGTGGGAATGGCAAGAGCGGTGGAAATGGCTCGGGCAAGCTGTATTCGATTGCGCTAACGGAAGGGCCGAACCGCGCACCGGCGCGGGCGATGCTGCGGGCGGTGGGGTTCACACCGGAGGATTTGCAGAAACCGATTATCGGGATCGCGAACACGTGGACTGAGATTGGTCCGTGCAATTTCCATCTGCGCACACTGGCGGAGGCGGTGAAGCAGGGGATCCGCGAGGCGGGCGGGACGCCGATGGAGTTCAACACGATCACAATTTCCGATGGGATCACCATGGGCACCGAGGGAATGAAGGCGTCGCTGATCAGCCGCGAGGTGATTGCGGATTCCGTCGAACTGGTCACGCGGGGAAATCAGTTTGACGGGTTGGTGGCGATTGCCGGTTGCGACAAGAACATGCCGGGGACGGTGATGGCGCTGGCACGGCTGGATATTCCTGGGCTGATGCTGTACGGCGGTTCGATTGCGCCGGGGCACCTGAACGGAAAAGACCTGACGGTGCAGGACGTGTTCGAGGCGGTGGGCGCGCACGCGGCGGGCAAACTGGACGATGCGGGGCTCGAAGCCGTTGAGGCAAATGCGTGTCCGGGCGCGGGCGCGTGCGGCGGGCAGTTCACGGCGAACACGATGGCGATGGCGTGCGAATTTCTGGGGATCTCGCCGATCGGGTTGTCGGGCGTGCCAGCGTTTTTGAAGGAGAAGCTGGAGGCGTCGCGCGAGGCGGGGCGGCTGGTGATGGAGCTGGTGCGGAAGGGCGTGAAGCCGAGCCAGATCATCACGCCGAAGGCGATTGAAAATGCGATTGCCAGCGTGGCGGCGAGTGGCGGGTCGACGAATGCGGTGCTGCACTTCCTGGCGATTGCGCATGAAGTGGGGATTCCGCTAAGCGTCGATGACTTCGACCGAATCAGCTCGAAGACGCCGCTGCTGTGCGATCTGAAGCCGGGTGGCAAGTATGTGGCCGCGGATTATCAGGCGGCGGGCGGCAGCCGGTTGCTGGCGAAGCGGCTGCTGGAAGCGGGGCTGCTGCATGGCGAGTGCCTGAACGTGACGGGCAAGACGCTGGGCGAGGAAGCCGCGGCGGCGGTGGAGTCGGCGGGACAGGATGTGATTCGTCCGTTGGATAAGGCTCTGAAGCCGACCGGGGGGCTGGTGATCCTGAAGGGCAATCTTGCGCCGGAGGGATGCGTGATCAAAGTGGCCGGGCACAAGCGGCTGGAGCATCGCGGGCCGGCGCGGGTGTTCGACTCGGAGCACGCGGCTTTTCACGCGGTGGAGGCGGGCCAGATCAAGCCGGGTGACGTGATGGTGATTCGCTACGAAGGGCCGGTGGGTGGGCCGGGCATGCAGGAGATGCTGTCGGTGACGGGCGCGGTGGCGGGCATTGATGAGCTCAGTGAAACGGTGGCGCTGCTGACCGATGGGCGATTTTCCGGCGCGACGCGCGGGCTGATGGCGGGGCATGTGGCTCCTGAAGCCGCGGTGGGCGGGCCGATCGCGGCGGTGCGCGAAGGCGACATGATTCATTTTGATATTCCGAACCGGAAGCTGGACGCGGAGATTTCGGCCGCTGAGTTGGGGTCGCGTTTGGCGCAATGGAAGAAACCGGCGCCGCGGTTTGCACGGGGGGTGTTCCGGAAATATGCCGATTCGGTTTCGTCGGCAGCAACTGGAGCGGTGACGGGGTGAGAAGCAGAGTTTAGAGGTCAGGAATTAGGGATTAGGGATTAGGCACGAAGGCGCAGCAGCAGGCCAAGGAAGGGAAACAATATGGCGGGCAAGAGTAGGGCGACGAATCAGAAGACGGAGCAGGCGGGCGGGCAACCCGCGGACGGCGCGACGAATGGGACGCGGCTGACGGGTTCGGAAATCATTTGGGCGACGCTCGATGGTGAGGGCGTCAGCGTGGTGTTTGGGTATCCGGGCGGGGCGATTTTGCCGGCGTACGATGCGCTGCGGAAATTTCCGATTCGCCATGTGCTGGTGCGGCACGAGCAGGGCGCGGCGCACATGGCCGATGGCTACGCGCGGGCGTCGGGCAAGGTGGGCGTGGCGGTGGCGACGTCAGGGCCGGGCGCGACCAATCTGGTGACGGGGATTGCGACGGCGATGCTGGATTCGGTGCCGATGGTGTGCATCACGGGGCAGGTGTCGAGCAAGGTGCTGGGAACGGACGCGTTTCAGGAAGTGGACATCACGGGCATCACGCTGCCGGTGACCAAACACAATTACGTTGTGACGCGCGCCGAGGATGTGGCGCCGGTGATCCGCGAGGCGTTTTTGGTGGCGAAGTCAGGGCGGCCGGGGCCGGTGCTGGTGGACATCACGAAGGATGCGCAGCAGGCTTCGGCGGAGTTCGATTTTGCAGCGGCGGCGCCGAAGCCGCATCGTCCGCACCCTATGCTGAAGACGGAGTCGGCATCGATTCTGCAGGCGGCGGAGCTGATTCGGAGTGCGAAGAAGCCGGTGATCCTGGCGGGGCACGGGGTTCTGCAGTCGGGCGCGTATGCGCAGGTGCGGACGCTGGCGGAGAGGATGCGGATTCCGGTGGCGTCGACGCTGCTGGGGCTGGGTGGATTTCCGGCGTCGCATCCGCTGTCGCTGGGCATGATGGGCATGCATGGCGAGGCGTGGGTGAATGAGGCGATCCAAAAGGCGGATTTGCTGATCGCGTGCGGGATGCGGTTTGACGATCGCGTGACGGGGACGCTGGCGACCTATGCGCCGAACGCGAAGAAGATTCACATTGAGGTGGATCCGGCGGAGATCAACAAAAATGTGAAGGTGGATGTGGCGCTGATTGGGGATCTGAAGGAGGCGCTGGAGGCGCTGCTGCCTCATTTGGCGCCGCGCGATGCAAAAGGCGAAAGCGCGTGGGTGAAGGAGATTGAGGCGAGTAAGGGCGAGTGCGCGGTGCGGGACATCAGCAATCTGCCGGACAGCGGGCACTTGTATGCGGCGCATGTGATGCACGATTTGTGGCGTGCAACGGAGGGCAAGGCGATTGTCGTCACGGACGTGGGGCAGCACCAGATGTGGGAGGCGCAGTATTACAAGCACGATGAACCACGGACGCTGATCACGTCCGGGGGCCTCGGGACGATGGGGTTCGCGCTGCCCGCGGCGATTGGGGCGAAGATCGCTTGTCCGGATAAGGAAGTATGGGTGATCGCCGGGGACGGCGGCTTCCAGATGACGGCGGCGGAGTTGTCGACCGCGGCGCAGGAAGAGCTGGACCTGAACATCGCCGTGGTGAACAACGGATATCTGGGGATGGTGCGGCAGTGGCAGGAGTTTTTCTACGAGAAGAATTATCAGTCGACGCCGCTGCTGAGCCCGGACTTTGTGAAGCTGGCGGAGGCACACGGGATCCGCGGGAAGGCTGTGAAAACGCGGGCGGAGGTGCTGTCTGCGGTGGCGGAGGCACGCGGGCATCAGGGGCCGTTCCTGATTAATTTCCTGGTGGAGAAGGAAGATTCGGTGTACCCGATGATTCCGGCGGGGTCGGCGCTGCATGAGATGATTCGGCGGCCGGAGAAGAACCCCTTGGTCGAAACAGCACGGGACTAGCGAGAGAGGCGCCGCGATGCTGCACACATTTGTTGCACTGGTGGAAGACAAACCGGGCGTGCTGACGCGGGTGGCGTCGCTGTTTCGGCGGCTGAACATCAATATTGTGTCGCTGACGGTGGGGCACTCGGAGAAGGTGGGCGTATCGCGGATGACGATTGTCTGCGATGCGTCGCCGACGGCGGGGCACCGGATCGCGGCGAGTCTCTATAAACTGGAAAATGTGCTGCAGGTGGACGATGTGGGCCAGCTGTCGCACGTGGCGCGGGAGCTGGCGCTGATCAAGGTGGCGGCGACACCGAAGACGCGGTCGATGGTCTTCGAGCTGGTGGAGGTTTTCCGGGCAAGGATTGTGGATCTGGCACCGGAATCGATGATGATCGAGATTACGGGCGTGGAGAGCAAGATCGAGGGGCTGATTCAGGTGCTGAACGAGAACGGCGATCGGATCCTCGAGATTTCGCGCACGGGGCGGATGGTGATGCGGCGCGGGCAACACACGAGCCGGGTGCTCGAGGCAATGCGGGTTCCGGGTTTGGAGACGCCGGATGAGCTAAAAGCAGAAGAAGTGGGCAGCGCGAGCGATGTGCTGATGGCGGAAGAAGCAGGACTCAGGGATTAGGGATTAGCGAAGCGTTTAGCGGATAGCGGATAGCGTTCAGAAGGGCGAGTTCTCCCCTTTAGCGGGCTGCGCTTCGACGAGATTATTCAGAAAAGAGGAAACGTAATGGCGAAGACGTATCACGATCAGGACGCGGATTTGTCGCTGATCCAGCAGAAGAAGGTCGCTGTGATTGGGTATGGGTCGCAGGGGCATGCGCACGCGCTGAATCTGAAGGATTCGGGCGTGGAAGTGCGGGTGGGATTGCCGGCGACGAGCAAGTCCGTGGAGAAGGCGAAGAAGGCCGGGCTGCAGGTGACGAGCGTGAGCGACGCGGCGGCGTGGGCGGACGTGATTATGATCCTGACGCCGGATCACTCGCAGGGCGAGACGTACGCAAAGGAAATTGCGCCGCACATGAAGAAGGGCAAGACGATCATGTTCGGGCACGGGTTCAACATTCGGTTTGGAGCGATCCAGCCGCCGGCGGAAGTGGATGTGTCGATGGTTGCGCCGAAGGGCCCGGGACATCGCGTGCGCGAGGTGTTCATCGAGGGCGGCGGTGTTCCCTGCCTGGTCGCTGTGCATCAGGATGCGTCGGGCGGCGCGAAGGCGCAGGCGCTTTCGTATGCCAAAGGGATTGGCGGGACGCGCGGCGGGGTTCTGGAGACGACGTTTGCCGAGGAGACGGAGACGGATCTGTTCGGCGAGCAGGCGGTGCTGTGCGGCGGGACGTCGGCGCTGGTGAAGGCCGGATTCGACACGCTGGTGGAGGCTGGGTATCAGCCGGAGATTGCGTACTTCGAATGCCTGCATGAGCTGAAGCTGATTGTGGACCTGATGTATCGCGGCGGGCTCGCGTATATGCGGTATTCGATTTCCGACACTGCGGAGTACGGCGACTACACAGCAGGGCCGCGGATTGTGACGGACGAAACGCGGGCGGAGATGAAGAAGCTGCTGACGGAGATCCAGAACGGCACGTTTGCGAAGAAGTGGATCGAAGAAAACAAGACGGGTCGGAAAAATTTCACTGAAATGCGGAAGAAGGAAGCCGGTCTGCAGGTGGAAGAGGTGGGCGCGCGGCTGCGGGCGGCGATGCCGTTCCTCGATCCGGTGGTAGTGAAGGATGGCGTGCCGCAGCCGGCGACGGAGACCGAGCCGGTGACGGCGTAAGCCGCTTCCCTTTTCCGGGCTTGATCATCTGAACCGGAAAACGTCGCCTGGGCGGATCCCTATGACCAGACGGAATTTCTATCTCGCGATGCTGGTGGTGGCGCTGGGCGGCGGCGCGCTGGCGCAGGCGCATCCGACGTGTGCGGTGGTTCCGAAGTCGCTGGCGGCGATGAAGGGCTGCTATCGACCATTGCTGGTTTTCAGCCCGAATGGCGACGATCCGCGGCTGCGGCGGCAAGTGAGCATGCTGGATGAGGCGGCGGACGACATGATGGACCGGTTCGTGCTCTATACGCCGATTGTTCCGGATGGTCGGCAGGTGACGACGCCGGCGGATGCGCCGTATACGATCCTGGACGCGAAGGCCATGGCTGCAGTGCGGGCTCAATTCCATGTCGCGACGGGTTTTGCTGTGCTGCTGCTGGATGAGGACGGCAGCGTGATGCTGCGGACGGCGGTTCCGGTGAGCACGGACCGGCTGAACGCGCTGATCGACAAGACGCCGCTGCGGCAGACGGAGATGCTGCGGCCGCATGCGAATTAATCGGCCTTGCAAGCGAGCCCTGACCTGTTCGTTTAGCATCGTTACATAGGAAGTCAGCGCCAGGGAGGGCATATGGAGTCATCGACTGCGACCGATTTGGCGGTTCCAACCGCGGCCCCAACCCAGGCCCTTGTGGGGGAAACCCAAAAGACTCCGCTGGCGGAGATTGTGGACGCGCTCCGTCGCGTAGCGCCGCTGCAGGGGCTGACTGACAGCGAGCTCGAGTGGCTGGCGACGCATGCTGAAGAGGTTTCCGCGCCTGCGGGCATGGCGCTGTTTCGCGAGGGCGATCCGGCAACGAAGATGTGGTTCATCCTGCGGGGCGAGGCGCACGTCCGCCGGTCGCAGGGCGGTCTGGCGCTGTTTATCGGGCGCGCCGGACAGATTACGGGACTGCTTCCCTTCTCGCGTATGAAGACGCATGGCGGCCAGGGATTCGCGGCGTCGGATTTGTGGGCGCTGCAGGTCGACCGCGAGGTTTTCCCGGAGATGCTGGAGGCGATTCCGTCGATGGCGCAGCGGTGCGTGTCGATCCTGCTGGATCGCGTGCGGGAGATGACGCGGCTCGAGCAGCAGACGGAGAAGCTGAACGCGCTGGGCAAGCTGGCGGGAAATCTGGCGCACGAGCTGAACAATCCGGCATCGGCGGCGCAGCGTGCGGCGTCGGGAATGATCGAAGAGCTGCAGACGTACGGTCACCAGAAGTTCCTGCTGGGCGGATTGTGCCTCGACAATGCGCATCTGGAGCGGATTCGCGCGTGGCGCGATCGCATGGTGGAACAGGCGAAGAAGCGGCCGGCCAACTCGGTGACCCAGGCGCATCGCGAGGATCATCTGCAGCGGTGGCTGCGCGAGCATGGCGTGGAAAAGAGCTGGCAGATTGTGCCGGACCTCGCGGAGGTGGGCATCACGACGGAGAATCTGGACGAGCTGGCGGAGCTGCTGGGCGGGCAACATCTGGAGATCGTGCTGTCGCAGTTTGCGTCGTCGGGGCGGACGGAACGCATGGCGCAGGCGATGGTCGACTCGACGAAGCGGATCTTCGATTTGATCGGCGCGGTGAAGGATTATTCGTGGATGGATCAGGCGCCGATTCAGGAGGTCGACATTCGGCAATCGCTGGAGACGACGCTGGCGATGCTGCAGTCGCGGCTCGACAAGGTGACGATCGAGCGGCGGTATGCCGCGGATTTGCCGCGCATCTCGGCGTACGCGAGCGAGCTGAACCAGGTTTGGATGGCACTGCTGGAAAATGCGCTGGACGCGATGCACGACCAAGGGAAGCTGACGCTGAGCGTTCATCTCTCCGGCGAATTTTTGGTGACGGAAATCTGGGACAACGGGCCGGGAATTCCGGAGGAGATTCAGGCGCGCATCTTTGAGCCATTTTTCACGACGAAGGCTCCGGGAAGCGGTCTGGGGCTGGGTCTGGACACGGCGCAACGGATCGTGCGACAGCATCGCGGGTATCTGCACGTGCAGTCGAAGCCGGGCGAGACGTGTTTCCAGGTGCGGCTGCCGATTGAGCCGCTGCAGGCGTATTGAGAACAGCTGGGAGCCGGGAGCCAGTAGCGGGTAGCCGGTTGCGGGTAGCGGGTAGACAAGTCTTTTCCTGGCTCCAGGTGCGGCTGCCGATTGAGCTTGGGCTAGCCAAGTCTGATCTTTTCCGCACGGTGTAAAGCTGTGCCCCTTCAAAGCGGCCGCAAGGGCTGAAGCCCGAATCCTTTTGCAGCGGTTGCGGCACGACCGAGGTCGTGCCCTGATACAAAACCGACTTTTTTCGCAAGCTGTAAAGCTGCGCCCCTTCAAAACGGCTGCAGGGGCTGAAGCCCGGTCTATTTTGGGCGGTCACGGCCCCACTGAAAGTCGTGCCCTGATACGAACCTCATCGCGACAATGCGGGCCGTCAGCCACGCGCGGCGAGGGTGGGGAGGGGGCAGCGTTCCGCAGGGGCTGAAGCCCACT
>PMAD01000096.1:28189-47232 GCA_003152415.1 Acidobacterium sp. | reverse complement strand
GCGCTGGGACGCCAAAGAGGAGGGTGTCAGTGCTAAGCGGCTTTACACCACCGTTTACCACTTTCTCCCACCGGACGAATGTAACCGACATGGTTCTCCCTGCATAGTGGAAAATCGCGGCGGTCGCGAATAAGTCGTAGCCCTAAATCCCACGGGCAGCGCAAGTTACATCACAAAACCTCACGACTTGGGTGTTTTTTAGCTTCCGACCACAAGATGTAGTGGTTAGCAGGAGAGATTCCCCGGTACAAAAGTTCTGCGCCGGGCTCTTGCAAGGAAGCGGAACTCGCGGTAGAGCTTTCGCCGAATATTCGCCTCTATTGTTCCCCGTTTTCCCACTTCGATGATCAGCCCACCGTTCCAGGTAAGACCCGCTCCACCGCTACGATAGAAAAATGAGCGGCGTCCGTCTCGACAAATGGCTATGGGCAGCGCGCTTCTTCAAGACGCGCACGCTCGCCGCGAAGGCGTGTGAGCTGGGCCGGATCGAAGCCGATCATCAGCCCGCCCGCTCTTCACGCGAAGTTCGGGCCGGCGATCTTCTCTCCATCAAAACTGAAGGTGGGGATTTCCAGGTCGAGGTTCTGGCTCTGAGCGACATGCGCGGGCCGGCGTCCGTTGCGCAAACTCTCTACAGGGAAACCGAAGCCAGCCGCGAAGCGCGCCAACGATTGGCAGAGGAGCGCAGGGCCGGATTGCACTTCGCGCCCGCTCCCGCCGGCCGTCCCTCGAAACGCGATCGCCGGCGCATCATCCGCTTTCGTGACGGCGGCTGAGCGGGTCGGGGCGATCTCGGGCTACAAATGGTCTGTCCTCTGCCTGGCGTTTTCTTGCCGCCCCGGTGAAAACCTGCCGCTCGTTTTGACGTGGGGAAAAAATCAGGGCGGAACATGAAGCCCAAAACTGCGCTTCATGCCCCGCCCTGGCTGACCGCCCTGCAACGTCTGGCCAGTCCGCGGGATTCGTATCTGCAGCGACCCGTCAGCGTGTTCGAGTCGTTACGGAATCGTCGCGGTATACACATTCGAGGGTCCGCTTTCCACCCCCGACGCATCCACACTCCTCACCTCGTAGTTGTAGTTCGCCCCGGCCTGCGCAGTCGTATCTGTGTAGGTCGTTGGTGTGTTGAGCGACGACGTCAGCAACGCATACGACCCGCTGCTCGTCGCCCGGTAAACGTGGTAGCCCGCTACAGGATCGCTGGAGCCCACCGGCGCATCCCAGCTGAGCTCGACCTGATAGGTGGCCGCAGCCACTTCGCCGGTACCGGTCAACGCGACCGTCATCGTCCCGCCCATCGAGCAGTTGCTGCTCAGCGCTACCGTGCCCGTCGCAGCGCCCGCCGCCGTGGGATCGAACTGCACTTCCAGGGTCGACGACTGCCCCGGCGTCAGCGTCATCGGAAATTTGGCTCCGGGGATCGTGAATCCCGCGCCGCTGACCGATCCGCCGCTGATCGTCACAGCACCCGTGCCCGTCGACGTCATCGTCACCGATTGCGTCGCCGGGGTATTTACCGCGACCGTCCCGAAAGCCACGCTGCTGGTCCCGAAGGTCAGGGTGGGCGATGTCGTGCTCAGCGCCAGAGCGAAGGTCTTCGAGACCCCGTCCGACGTCGCCGTCAAGGTTGCGGCTTGATTCGAGGTGACGGCAGTCGCCGTCGCCGTGAAGCTGGCGCTCGACGCCCCGGCTGCAATCGTCACCGAAGCCGGTACGGTCACCGCGCTGCTGCTGCTCGACAAGCTGACCGTAGTCGCGCTGGTCGCGGCTGAAATCAGCGTTACCGCGCAGGCGTCCGTCCCCGCGCCCGTTAGCGAGCTGCTGCTGCAGGAAACAGCGCTCAGCGTCGCCAGCGCCTGCCCGGTCCCGCTCAGGCCGATCGTCGCGCTGCCGGTCGAAGCGTTGCTGCCGATCGTCACCGATCCGCTCGCCGCTCCCGCCGTGGCTGGATCGAAGCTGATCGTCAGCGTGGCTGTCTGCTTCGGATTCAGCGTGATCGGCGCGCTGATGCCCGACTCCGCAAATCCTGCTCCCGTGATCGACACGCCGTTGATCGTCAGCGCCGCCGCTCCCGACGAGGTCAGCGTAACGGTCTTCGTGCTGGTCGTATTCAATGGATCGGTTCCGAACGCCACGCTGGTGGAGCTAAGACTCAGGGCCGCTGTCGTCGCATTCAGCGCCAGAGAGAAGGTCTTCGAGACTCCGCCCAAAGTTGCGGTCAACGTTGCGGTCTGATTCGTACCGACGGCGATCGCCGTCGCCGTGAAGCTGGCGCTCGATGCCCCGGCCGCAATCGTCACCGAAGGCGGTACTGTCACAGCGCTGTTGCTGCTCGACAAGCTCACCGTGGTCGCGGTCGTCGCAACCGCGCTCAGTGTCACAGTGCAGGAGTCTGTCCCAGCTCCCGCCAGCGAACTGCTGCTGCACGAAACAGCACTCAGCACCGCCGGCGCCTGCCCGGTCCCGCTCAGGTTGATGGTCGCCGTGCCGCTCGAGGCGTTGCTGCCGATCGTTATCGATCCGCTGAAGGCTCCGGCCGTCGCTGGGGCGAAGCTGATCGTCAGGGTGGCCGCCTGACCAGGATTCAGCGTAATCGGCCCGCTGATCCCGGATTCAGAGAAGCCCGTGCCGGTGATCGACACGCCGCTGATCGTCAACGCAGCCGTGCCCGACGACGTTAGGGTGATCGTCCTGCTCGTCGACGTATTCATCGCTTCCGTTCCGAACGCCACACTGGCTGGACTCGCCGTAATCGCTGCCGACGACGACGGTGGATCCAACAGCAGCGTGTACGTCTCCGAAATGCCGCTCGACGTCGCGGTGAGCGTTACCGTCTGCGGAGAACTGACGGCTGACACCGTGGCCGTGAACGGATCGCTGGTGTCCTGGGTCCACACATACATGGCGGAGGGCACCTGAACCGACGTGCTGCTGCTGCTCAAGGTGACCTTGCGGATGCCCGACGTCTTACGGCTCATGGTGACAGTGCAGGTCGTCGCTGCGGCGCCGCTGAAGGTGCGTGCACTGCACGACAAACCCGAGAGTTCCGCAGAAGAACCAAACGAGGCCAGCGGAACACAGGCAAACACCAGACACAGCAGACCGGCCCGGGGCCATCGGCGCGGGCCACGTTGACGGCCAGCCAGTTCAAAGCTGCCGGAAAAGTTTTCGTCTTCCGCGCGATCGCGGCCGAAGGGGGGAGGAACAACATGGTTAAGCATCAGCGGCACCTCGGAAAGCGTCTTCGCACACGCCACCTGTGCACGCTCGCACGTACTTTGCGAGCACGCTGGGCCTAAGTCAGATAGAAGGTGGTCGAACGAAGTATCTTGACGCGATCATGATCGAACGCGCACAAGTACTCTGTGAGAGCGATCACAATAGTGCCTGGAATAGATTACTTATGAGTTAGGGCAGAAGAATCCCCGGCGATAAGTTCCATTTTGAAACCGTCAGTTGCTGATTCCTAACTCAACTCGACGGTACACATTACATATGGGTTGCCGCGACGAACAGTAGCGCGCCGACGACCTGGCAAGTCCTATGATTACTATCGAGCCATTCCGACAGGGGAGTCCGCGGCGGCCGCGCACAACCGCATCCGCTTCGAACCATGGTTACTTCCGGATGGAACGCGACGCGGATAGCCCCCACCACTGCTGGCGCAACAAATCCTGAGCCATCCGCACGCGCGCGGGGCGAACCATGCACCATCGTCACCGCATAGTCCGCTCCGCACTTCAATTCCCTCAGTTCCCAGCTCAGGGAATCGTCGCAGCGTAGACGCTGGACGGGGAGCTTTCCACGCCCGAAGAATCCACACTGGTGACCTCGTAGTTATAAGTCGACCCCGCCTGCACCGCCGTATCGGTATACGTGGTCGGTTGAGTGACCGACGAACTCAGCATCTGATACGAAGTGCTGCCGCTGGGCGCCCGATAGATGTGGTACCCCGTGACCGCGACGCTGGAACTGCTCGGCGCGTCCCAGTTCAGTTCCACCTGATAAACGGCTGTACTCGTGCCCGTGCCGCTCAGCGCGATGGTCGCGGTCCCTCCACTGAAAGCAGTGCTGGTAATGGTGGCGGTCCCGGTGTCCGCGCCCGCCGCCGTCGGATCGAACTGCAGATCCAGCGTCACTGTCTGGCCTGAGCTCAGGGTAAGCGGCGTGGTTATCCCGGTCATCGAGAAGCCAGTTCCCTTGATCGCCGCTGCGCTGATGGTCACCGAGCCGGTACCGCTCGAAGTCAGCTTCACGGTCTGCGTGGCGGGCGAGCTGAGGCTGACATTTCCGAAGGCCACGCTGGCCGAGCCGAGCGACAACCCCGCGGTTCCGGTGGTTCCGGTCGACGCAGCCTTCAACTGCAGGGGGAAGGTCTCCGAGTTGCTGCTGTTCGAGGCCGTCAACATCGCGATCTGTGTGGAGCTGACCGCGGAAGCGGTGGCCGTGAATTTGGCGCTCGACGCGCTCGCTGCCACGGTGACTGACGCGGGCACCTTGACGGCGGTGCTGCTGCTGCCCAGGCTCACCGTCATTGCGCTGCTGGTCGCCCCGGTCAGTGTGACCTGGCACGCATCCGTTCCTGCTGCCGTGAGCGATGCACTGCTGCACGTAAGCGAACTCAATGGGTGCGAGCTCCGGCTTGACCGATGCTGCCCGAGCATCAGACCAGGCGCGCAGCACAGCAGGGTGATCATCCCGGCCGCTCGCCAGGTTTTGAGCGCGCTTGATCCGCGTCCTTTTCCCGATCGTGCCTCGAACTGTGAAGGGTGGCTGCACTGCAATGCATCGTCAACCGCAACTGCGCGGCCGAAGGAGGGAGGAATGAGCCTAAAATCCATTTGCTGGCACCTGGTAACGCCAGGACACACGCCACCTGTACGCGCGCGCAGTGCTCCCGCGGCGCGGAGCCTTCCTGCAAAGAGAAAGGGCAGCAGCTAAGTGCCGGGCGTTGTCTTCCGCGATCAGGCCCTGCTAAGCCCCCGAAACACACGGTGACTTACAGAGTCTCTGGTCGAAGCGAGACACTACCTTTCTCTCTCAGACTGAGATACAAGGGCCGGACATCAAATTTGGGGGGGACCCTGCGACTCTGAATCAATCGCGGCTACTGCTCGAAGGCGGATAGTTCGTACAACGTGGTGACAACTGACAGCGTGGTGATACAACCTGGTCACTTCTGAGCCCCTACCTCACAAAGAAAAACAGTGAAGAGTTACGTCTTTCGGACCTCCTTGTTTGGTTCCTTATTGACATAGTCGTACTCTCGATTGACCCTTCATGCAACCCCTGAAGCGCAATTTCCTGAGGAATTCAGTTTGATTTCCCGCCAGGCTCTTACCATCCGCTCAAATCGAGCATTTTCTGCCGTTTTTGCGGAGATTTCCAGGCAATTTCTTCCGGTCGTGGGGTCGCGGCAACCGCGCCAGGTCTGCCGCCGGCTGCATCGGAGCGGTCTACAAACTCCTCATGACGAGGCGCGGCCGATCCTGTACCCTGTCGTCATGAAAAGTCAGGTCATCGGCACCACCATGCCCGTTCTCGAGTTCCTTCTCGAGCCCAACGACGCCGTCATCTCCGAGGCAGGCGAGCTTTCCTGGATGTCGCCCAACGTGCAGATGACCACCCACACCCAGTTCGCCGGAGGCGGGGGCTTTCTGGGCGCTTTCAAGCGTGTGGCCGGCGGCGGCAGCCTTTTCATGACCGAGTACCGCGCGATGGGCGGCAACGGCGAGCTCGCCTTCGCTACGCGCGTTCCGGGCCACATTGTGCCCGTCGAGGTCGCACCCGGCTACGACTACATGATCCATCGCCACGGTTTCCTCTGCGCCACCTCCGCCATCCAGATCAGCGTCGGATTCCAGCAGTCCCTCGGCGCGGGCATCTTCGGCGGCAGCGGCTTTTTGCTGCAGAAGCTCAGCGGCCAGGGTACCGCGTGGCTCGAGCTGTCCGGCGAGGTCATCACCCGCGATCTGCAGCAGGGCGAGACGCTGCTGGTCCACCCCGGCCACGTCGGCGCCTTTCAGGCCAGCGTCTCTTTTCAGATCACCATGGTGCGCGGCATCAAGAACCTGATTTTCGGCGGCGACGGGATCTTCCTCGGTGTGCTCACTGGCCCAGGACGCATCTGGCTGCAGACGCTACCCATCGCGCGCCTTGCGCATCAGCTCCAGGAATACATGCCTTCGGCGCAGCCGCGACAGACCGCCGAGGCCGGGATCCTCGGCGGCATCGTCGGTTCGGTGCTCGACAACATGAAGTAAACGCAAAAGCAACGCCCGTTGAGCGAATTGTGGATTCTGCCCTCGAACGAGGGCAACGGGATGCTGGCCACTTTTCCCATCCGGGCATCCGTTTCGTTACTTAAGTGGACGACATACTGCGCGTAATCTGTATTTCCTCGCCAACCCGCCTTATTTTCTAACTTCCACTCCGTTGTCTACCACTTTTCGTCTGCGCCATGTCCAGTCGCTCGTCCATGTCGGATCACCCTCCGGTTTCCGCGGTTATTCCGACGCGCGACCGGCCGGCGCTGCTGGCCTCCGCGATTCGCAGCGCGCTGCGCCAGACCTGGCCAAATCTGGAAGTGCTTGTCGTGGTGGATGGCCCCGATCCGGCCACGGCAGCGTATCTGGAAACCTGCAACGATCGGCGCCTCCGCGTCGTTTTTCTCGACGAACACCGCGGCGGTTCCGATGCCCGCAATGCCGGCGTCCGCGCCGCCTGCGGGGAGTGGATCGCTTTTCTCGACGATGACGACGAATGGCTCCCGGAGAAAATCGCCCACCAGATGCGCACCGCCGCTGCCATGCCGGACTGGTTTCCGGTCGTCTCTTGCCGCCTGATCGCCCAGTCGCCCGCAACCAGCCGCGTTCTGCCGGTCAGAACCTACGAGCAACCGCAGCCCATCGCCGATTTTCTCTTTTGCCGCACCAGCCTGCGCGATCCCGGCGGCATCATGCAGTGTTCCACGCTGCTTGCCCCGCGCGAGCTGCTGCTTGCAGTCCCCTTCAAGGCGGGTCTTCCCATGCATCAGGACTGGGACTGGCTCATCCGCGTCGCTGCGCACAAGGGCGTGGGCCTCGCCATGGTCCGCCAACCCCTCTGCATCTGGCGCACGGAAGACACGCGCGCCACGGTAGGCCGCAATGTCAACTGGAGCTTCTCGTTGTCGTGGATCCGGCAAATCCGCGACGTCATTTCGCCTCGCGCCTATTCGTGGTTCATCGCCATTCAGTGCGTCTGGCGTGCGCGAGCCAGTCACGCCGGCCTGCGCGCGCGGTTCGCTCTCCTTCGGGCCTTCTTCTTCGAAGGCAGCCCCGAGTTCCGCTCCTTCGTCAGCTTTTTGATTTTCGCCCTCGCCCCCGCTCCCCTTCGCCGATCGATGCGCAAGGGCTTTTGGAAAACACGCAACGGTGCGCCGGAACTTCGCCTCGTCTCCGTCCGCGATTCCGCCGTCCCTGTCCTGCGCAAGTCCTCACTATGATCCGGAGCCGACTGTGACCACCAGCGACTACACCGCCGCGTATCTCGCCGAAGTGCGCCAGCTCGCCTCCCAGCTTGACCCGGCCGTCATCGATCGCATGATCGAACTGCTGCTCGCGATACGAGCGCTGGACGGCCGGGTCTTCTTTCTCGGAGTGGGCGGCGGCGCGGGTCACGCCGGGCATGCGGTCAACGACTTCCGCAAGATCGCCGGCATTGAGTGTTACGCCCCCACCGACAACGTCTCCGAGCTGACCGCGCGCATCAACGACGACGGCTGGGACTCCTGCTACGCCAACTGGCTGCGCGGCAGCCATCTCAGCGCGCGCGACGGGGTCTTCGTCTTCTCCGTCGGCGGCGGAAATCCACAGCGCCACATCAGCATGAATCTGGTGGCCAGCCTCGCCCTCGCGCGTCAGGTGGGAGCGCGCATTCTGGGAGTCGTGGGCCGCGATGGCGGTTACACCGCGCAGGTTGCCGATGCCTGCCTCATCATCCCCACCATCTCCGCCGCAACCGTAACCCCGCACACGGAGGAGTTCCAGGCCGTCATCTGGCACCTCCTCGTCTCTCATCCACGCCTGCGCTCCAACGAGATGAAATGGGAATCGGCAACTTAATCCGCCCGGTCGTCCGGCCCGCCATTTTTCTGGACCGCGACGGCGTCCTCAATCCGACCGTCCTCAATCCCGCCACCGGCCGGATGGAATCCCCCTTGTCCCTGCGGGATTTTCGTCTCTGCGATGGAGTGATTCCGGCCCTGCTGCAAATCCAGGCTGCCGGTTATCCCCTCATTCTCGTCTCGAACCAGCCCAACTACGCGCTGGGCAAGTCAAGCTACCAGACTGTGCGCTCCATCCAGCACAAACTGGAGACGCAGCTGGCTTCGGCGGGCATTCACTTTACTCGCTTTTGCTATTGCCTCCACCACCCCAAAGGACTCACACCCGGCTATTCCGGCAAGTGCGAGTGCCGCAAGCCTTCCCCCGGTTTTCTGCTGCGCGCGCGCGATGACTTCGCCATCACTCTTTCCCGGTCCTGGATGATCGGCGACCAGCCCACCGACACCCAGTGCGGTCACGCTGCCGGCGTCCGCACCATCCGCATCGCTCCACCCGAGTCACGCATTCGGCCCACCCTCCAGGTTTCCGACCCCTGCGCCGACTACCTCGTGAGCAATCTCGCCGAGGCCGCCGAGATCATCCTCAGCCGCGCGCTTCATTGATCCGCCTTGGTTGCCTGCAGCCGCGACCAGGCAGCTGGTGTCGATCTGGTACGCCGCCATGCACGCATCGCGGTGAAACATCTCCACCGTTTCCAGCGAATACGCCGCCAGGCCTTTCCCCACCAAATCCATCTTGCGCAGAATTTCCGGCGGCACGGTGATGATGTCGCATCCCGCCTCCTCCGCCTGAAAAACATTCAGCAGTTCGCGCGGGCTGGCCCACAAGAGCCGGGCTCGCGGCCGCCGGCGCAGAATCCGTTTGGCCTCGGCCATCATCGGTACCGGATCGATCCCCGTGTCCGCGATGCGCCCCGCGAAGACTGACACGATCGCCCACGTCTCCGGCGTCAGCGCCTCCACGACCCAGTCCACCTGCTCCAGCGTCATGATCGCCGTCACATTAAGAGCCACTCCCGCCTCCGCCAGCCTGCGCATCAGCGGGCCCATGAACACGCCGGCGCGATTGGTCACGGGAATCTTCACGTTGACATTCGCGCCCCACGTCGCGATGGTCAGCGCCTGCATCTCCATCTCCGCTTCGTCGTCGGCAAAGACTTCCAGGGAAATGGGCCGGTCCGGCACCGCTCGCAACAGCGCCCGCGCAAAGGCCTCGTAGTCCAGCACTCCGGCCTTGCGCATCAAAGTCGGATTTGTCGTAAACCCCCGAATCCAGGGCTTCTCGTACATTTCCAGGATCCCGGCCAAATCCGCGCCGTCGCTGAACAAACTGATCCGCAGTTCTTCAATCCTCTTCATGGGTCGCTCCTGTTACCGGGAAGTTGCCGGCTTTCGCTCCATCGCGATGCCAGATGAATCGCCACAGGCGCTCGAGCTTCGCGCGCGCCCACAGCCGCATCACCAGCAGCACAAACCGTGTATTCCCGATTAGGTATCGTCGCCATAAGCGTCGCGGCTCCATCAGCAGGCGAAAGAACCACTCCAGAGCGATCTCCTGCATCCATTCCGGCGCGCGCCGCCGCAGGCCCGCCTGCGTGTCCAGAGCCGCGCCCACCGCCAGAATCGCTCCCACCTTCAGTTGCGAGCGATTCTCCTGCATCCAGACCTCCTGTTTCGGCGCTCCGAAGGCTACAAACAGCAAATCGGGGGCAGCGTCGGCAATCGTTTTCAGGATCCGGGCCAGCTCCGCCTCGTCCTTCTCAAAACCCCGCGGCGGACAACACATCCCGCAAATTTCCAGCCCCGGATACCGTTTCCGCAGATTATGCGCGGCCATCACCGCTGCGCCCGGCAAGCCTCCCAGAAGAAACACCCGGAACCCATAGCGGGCGGCCTCCGCACACATGCGCTCCATCAGGTCGCCGCCCGTCACGCGCTCCGGAATCGGAACGTCCAGCACCCGCGACGCCATCACAATCGACACTCCATCCGGGACAGCGAGGTCCGCATCCCGCATCGCCTCCGCGAAGCGGCTGTCCCGCTCCGCCAGAGTCACCAGATGGGCATTGGGTCCCACAACGGTGAGCGGAGGCAGTTCTCCACGATGCAGCAGAGCCTCCACCATGAGCACCGCGGCATAGTCCATCGAAATGCGGTCAACCGGTATTTTCCCCAGCACAAATCGTGGCGGCAGGGGCAGCCGCGCAGGTGAGGCGATCTCCTCGTCAGCATTTGCGGTATCTTCCATCAGGTCCACAGCACTTCCTTTCTTTCCCAAAACAGGCGCGGCGCCACGCCATTGGCGATCGCCCCGTGCCGGAATTCATCCCGTATTCGCCGCAGAACGTAGCCCGGCGATGCCCAGGTTGCCTTTGCCAGCGCCGCCAGGCCGCGCAGACGCCGCCTTTGCGCCAGGTGCATGTTGAGGCGCCGCAGTGAATCTTTCGCCCTGACTGCCGAAGGCTCAAGAAAGCCCAGCAGCAAAGGACCGATTTCCGCCACCGGGCGCGGCTCCAATCCCCACAGCTCCGAGAGCAGCAGATACTGCACGTAGAGCCCGGCAAGCTCCTGCTTCCCGGTGTCTTCCGCACTCAGGCTCGCCGCATGCTGCCGAAAACCCACCAGCGGCTCGGGCACGCAGGCAATCTCGAATCTCCGCGCCATCCGCCACCATAAGTCCGCGTCCTCGGCGCGGATCCCCTCTCTGTATCCCCCCGCCGCCCGCACTTTCTCCACATTCAAAGCCACGGTGGAATGGCAGAAAGACAGCAGATATCCCCGCTCCACAATCGATCGCAGCTGCTGCGGCGTTCCACGCGAACAGCGGAACTGTCCAGCGCAGCGTTCGCGGGGATGATAGTCGGCCAGCGAATAAATGAGTCCCGCGTCGGGATGAGCGCGAATCGCTTCCTGCAGCCACTCGATCCGGCTCGCATAAGACACGTCGTCCGCATCCATCCTCGCCATCCACGGTGTGCGCGTTTCCCTGAGCAGCCGGTTCAGTGCTGCCGTCAGGCCCGCGCGTGGCTGCTCTACGATCCGCAGGCGTGGATCCTGCAGCGCCCGCAGGTATTCCGTGCTTCCATCGGTCGAGGCATCGGCAATCACCAGAATCTCGAACGCTTCCGTGGTCTGCCGGAACAGGCTTTCCATGGCTTCCGGAAGCCATGGCATCGCGTTCCATACCGGTATGCCCACCGTGATCCCGGATTCTGTTGTTGTCATACGTGGCCCGTGCCGGCACGCGCGGGAGGCCCTGCATCACCACCGCCGGCGTCGCTTTCATCTGAGTATTCTGGAACTTATATCTCGCGGAACGGGCGCCGATAGTGTGATTCTCGTAACCTCGCTATCACAGGTAATGACGCCGACAGGCCATAACTATGCCATTAACCTGACTTGCGTAACTACGACCGTCATAGAAAAGGTTGCCATTCCGCAGGCCATCGCCCAAGTATGGAGAACACAGTTTCATTCTGGGCCACAAACCCCAGCCAGTTTCCAAATCAGATTTCGCATTACCCGCGTGTAGGCGGGCAGAGGGAATCATCGATGCTGCTTTCGGAGGGAAGTTACTTTATCATCGGCGGCGCCGGTTTCATCGGCAGCCACTTCGCCGATGCGCTGTTCGCGTCGGAAAAAACGCGCCGCGTCACCATCTTCGACAACTTCTCATCCGGCCGTGAGTGGCATTACGAAGCACACCTCACCGATCCCCGGCTCAACATCGTGCATGCGGACGCCAGCGACGTGGGCGCGCTCACCGCCACGATGGAGGGCCACGACTGGGTCATCCATCTCGCCTCCAACCCCGACATTGCGCTGGCCGCGGAGCGCCCCGAAGTCGACTTTTACCGCGGCACCCTGCTCACCAACAACGTGGTTGAAGCCATGCGTCGCGCCGGCCTCCACCGTCTCCTGTATGCCTCCGGCAGCGGCGTCTATGGCGACGCCGGCGATCGGCCTTTGGCCGAAGATTACGCTCCCATGGTGCCCATCTCCACGTATGGAGCCAGCAAGCTCGCGTGCGAATCCCTGATTGCCAGCTATTGCTCCATGTTTGGGCTGCAGGCCTGCGTTTTCCGTTTCGGGAACGTCGTGGGTCCCCGCCAGACCCACGGCGTGGGCTTCGACTTTGTGCGCAGCCTTTCCACTAAACCCAAAAGTCTTCGCATCCTCGGCGACGGCCAGCAGAGCAAGCCTTACATCCACGTCACCGATGTCGTCGAGGCTGCGCTGTGCGCTGCGAAGAAAGCTGTTGCCCCGTTCTCCGTCTTCAATGTTGCCACCGACGATTCCGTCACCGTTACAGAAATCGCCGACCTCGCCGTCGAGACCCTCGGGCTTTCCGCCAAACCCGTCTTTGAATACACCGGAGGGCGTCGCGGCTGGCGTGGCGACGTCCCGGTCGTCCGACTCGATTCCACGCGCATTCACTCTCTCGGCTGGTTTCCGAAACGGAACAGCCGCGATGCCGTGCGCCAATCCCTCCAGGAGCTGACCGCCGATGAACGCACACTTAGCAACTGACTGGACCCTTTGCCCACCGGTGATCGGCATGTCCCCATTCGGCGCCGGGCCTTTTGTCGAGGAAGACACGCGCGCAACACGACTCCCCGAAGTATCGGGTGAATCGCGCTGGCCTCCGCGCCTGGCTCTCCTCGCCGGTGGCCTCGCCACCCGCCTGCGTCCCCTCACCAGCCTCATGCCCAAGTCGCTCATTGAGGTGGCGGGTGAGCCGTTCCTCGCCCACCAGCTGCGACTCATTCGCGCCGGCGGCATCCGCGAAGTCGTCCTCTGCTGCGGATTTCTCGGCGAGCAGATCGAGGATTTCGCCGGCGATGGCAGCAAGTTCGGCCTCTCCATCACCTACAGTCATGACGGCCCTGTTCCGCTGGGCACCGGCGGCGCTCTGCTCGCCGCGCTGCCCCTGCTGGGCCGGCGCTTCCTCGTCATGTACGGAGACAGCTGGCTGACTGAGCCCGTCGAACCTATCTGGCGCTCGTTTATCAATTCCCAAAAACCCGCGCTCATGACTGTCTTCTGCAACCACAATCGCTGGGGCGCCAGCAACGTCGAATTTCGCAAGGGCGCCGTCGTGCGCTACGACAAACGCCATCCCTCCCCCACCATGCACCACATCGACTACGGACTCGACGCACTCGACGCCAGTGTCCTCGCGAACTGGACCGTCCCCGTCTTCGACCTGGGCGACGTCTGGTCCGGCCTCGCAGCCTATTCCCTGCTCGCCGGATTCGAGACCTCAGACCGCTTCTACGAAATCGGCTCCCTCCCCGGACTCCGCGAAACCGAAGCCGTCGTCGCCGCTTCTCCCCGCGTGCGCCGCATTCTCTCCTTCGCCCGATCCAGTGGCCCTCCCCCGCAACGAGACACGCAGGTGGTGTGAAGTTGATCATGACCCGCACACCCCTGCGTATCTCCATTGGAGGAGGCGGCACCGATCTGCCCTCGTATTACCGCGAAAATGGCGGGGGCTTCGTCATCTCCGCCGCCATCACCAAATACGTCTACATCACCGTCAACCGCAGCTTTCTGCCGGGTTACTTCCTCAAGTATTCCGAGACCGAACACGCCGATACCTGCGACCAGATCCGCCACCCGCTCATGCGCGAGGCCATTAGCCTGCATCACGCCCCCTNNCCCGTCACCGCCGAAACCCTGGCGCAGGAAGCCGTCGAAATCGAGATGAACCGGCTCGGCGAGCCGGTCGGCAAACAGGACCAGTACATCGCTGCCTACGGCGGTCTCCTCTGCCAGGAATATCTGCCCGATGGCGAGGTCCGCGTCGCGCCGCTCCACATGACCGACGAATCCCTGCGCGAACTGCGCGACTCGCTCATGCTCTTCTTCGTCGGTGAACTCCGCAGCGCGTCCCCCCTGCTCGGCGAACAGAAGCGCCTCTCTGAGGCTCGCGATCCAGCCATGCTCGACAGCCTCCACTTCGCCCGCATGCTCGGCCGGGAGATTCGCAGCGTTCTCGAAGCCGGCCATGTCGTCGAGTTCGGCAGCCTCATGCACCAGCACTGGATGCGCAAGCGCGCCCGCTGCCGATGCATGTCCACCACCCGCGTCGACTCCCTCTACGATCTGGCTCGCTCCGAAGGCGGAGCCACAGGCGGCAAGCTCGTCGGCGCCGGGGGCAGCGGCTTTCTGCTTCTGCACACCCAGGATCGCCGCCGCCTGCGCGACACCATGCTCCGCGCCGGCCTCAGCGAAATGGACTTCGGCTTCGACTTCGACGGCTCGGTGGTGCTCCTTCGCAATGCGTGACGTAACACCCATCCCGGAGCCGCGGCCATGAACTCGACGGCCGCCCTACTTTCGCAGCACGGGCCCCTCGATCCGCCCGTCGAGTGGACACTCCTCGATTTCGCCAGCATCTTCGCCCGCCGGCGAGCCTGGATACTTTCGTCGTTCGCCGTCTGTATCGGATTAGCGATTCTCTATTCGGCCTGTGCCACTCCCCACTATCGCGCCACTGCGGTCATCGAGATCCAGAAGGAATCTCACGGAGCCTTCGGCCTCGACAACACCACCAGCGACAGGCCACCCAGCGCCGTCGGCGACCCGTTCGACGATAACCTCACCCTCCAGACCGAAGCCGGCATCCTCCGCTCCGACGCGCTCACCCTCGAGGTGATCCGCCGCACCGGACTCGAGAACACTCCAGACTATTTCGCGCCCCGTCCCCGCGCTTTCACCGCGCTGCACAAGGTGTATTTCTGGGGCAAGCCGCTCGAGCCGCTCTCAACTCCGCTCGCCGATGCGCCCAACCGCCGCTTTGTCGCGCTCAAAATCTTCGCCCGCCACAGCAAAATCGCGCCCGACGCGGGCACGCGCCTCGTCACCATCGGCTATTCCGATCCCGATCCGGCGCGCGCGGCCCTCGTCGTCAACACCCTCGTTCAATCCCTTTCCGACTATGGTTACCAGTCGCGGTCTTCGGCCGCCGCGCGGTCTGCCTCCTGGCTCTCGGCCCAGCTCACCGGCCTCCGGCAACAAACCGACGCGCTCGACGCGCGCGCCGCGGCGATGGACCGCGTCTCCGGCGCCTATGGCGACGACGATGCGCACAACGTCGTCCTCGCCCGTCTCGATTCGCTGAATGCCGCGCTGGCCGCCGCGGAGTCCAGCCGCATCGTGCGCGAAGCCATCTGGCGCGCAGTGCAAAGTGGCGACCCCGAAACCCTCTCCGGCCTGGGCGGCAATCCCGCCGCCGGAACCAACACGCAAAACTCCTTCGCCCTGCTGCAGTCGCTGCGCGCTCAGGAATCCGCTGCCAAATCGCAAATCGCCGAATCCGCCAATCGCTACGGCGAAAACTGGCCGGCGGTCGCCGAACAGCGCGCCCACCTCGAGAATGTCCAGGATTCGATCCAGGAGGAAGTCCATCGGCTCGGCGAACGCGCCCACAGCGACTATGAGGTTGCCCTTCAGGCGGAGAACGCCGCCCGCGACGCATTCCAGCAACAAAAGGACCTGGCCTCGGGACTCACAGGCAACACGGTCGCTCTGCGGCTCGCCCGTCAGGAGGCCGACGAGAGCCGCGCCCTCTACACCAGCCTCCTGGGCCGTCTGCAGCAAACCGGAATCCTCGAGGGCCTGCACTCCGGCAACTTCGCCGTCGTCAGTCCTGCGCTCATCCCTCCGCCGGACCACCCCACCAGTCCCAGCCTGCCCTGGCTCACTGCGCTGGCCCTCACCGCCGGAGCCATCGCCGGCTGTTCGGCTGCCATCGTGCGCGAACTTACCGACACTGCGGTCCGCACCCCCGCCGACCTCGAAGCTCTTCTCGATGCTCCGGTCTTCGCCGCTGTGCCGGAATACTATCTCGCCGAGCCGTGGTACCGCCGCTGGGTGCCCAATTCCACGCATTCTTTACTGACGCTTCAGGCCAGCGCCGATTCCGATCTTGAGCTTCCCATTCAGCAATCGCCTTTCGTCGAAGCCCTGCAGTGCCTGCGCGCCTCTCTCTTGCTTTCGCACAGTGGTCAAGCGCCTCAGATCATCACCGTCACCGGGTCCACTCCGGACAATTCCCAGCCCCGCAGCTCTCAGCCGCCCGGGCCTCCTCTGGCCCTCAGTCTCGCCGCCGTGCTCGCGCAACATGGCTCTTCGGTGCTCTTTGTCGACGCGGATCTGCGCTCCGCCCCCGCCGCCTGCACCTCTGGCGAGCCGGGCCTCACCGAAATGCTTTCGAGCTCCGCCATTCTGCCCTTCACCCAATCCATCGCCGGACTTCCCCTGCTCTCGGTCGTTCACGCCGGTGCCCGCCCGCCCTGTCCCTCCGAACTGATCGCCTCCACTCGCATGGCAGGCCTGCTCGCCGCCTGGCGTGATGAGTTCAGTTTCATCGTCATCCACAGCCCCGCGGCCGTTTTCGCTGACGCGCTCGTGCTGGCGCAACTCTCTGACGCGGTTCTGGTGACCGCCCACGCTGGTCAGACAAAACGCGATGAGGTTCTTCCCGCGTTCCACGCCCTCAGCAGGCAAGTCCCCGATCACGCCGTCCTCGGTGTCATCCTCCAGGGCGTCCCTCATGGAGTTGCCTGTGCGCAAGCCTGAATTCACGCCTCGCATGGTCGTGTGCTCTGCCCTGCTCTGCTGCTTCCTCACCACACACGCGCAGCAGCCCGCCTCTTCCGCGCCACCCGACTCGGTTCCGCCTCCCGAAGCGCCACTCGCCACGCCGCCGGTCGCGACGGACGCGCAATCCCCGCCTCCGGCAACATCGGATCCCAGCGAGCCGACAGAAAGCCTCCTCATCGGACCCGGCGATCTCCTCCATATCACCGTCCTCCGTGAATCTGAGCTTGACCAGCGCACCCGCGTCCTTGACTCCGGCGAAATTACCCTCGCGCTCGCCGGCAACGTCTCCATTCAGGGACTCACTCCCGCTGCAGCCGCAGCCCGCATCGCCGAAAAGTACCGCCAGGGCAACTACCTTCTGCACCCCGAGGTTTCCGTCTTTGTCGAGGAATACGCCACCCAGACCATCACCATTCTCGGCCAGGTGGCTCACCCGGGAACCGTGCGCGTCACCGCGCCGCGTTCCCTCATCGACGTGCTCTCTCTCGCCGGAGGACTCACCGAATACGCCGATCGCCATATCGTCATCGAGCGCGGAGGCAAAGCGGGCGAGCGGATCCGCGCCTTCCTTCCCAATCGCGCTGATGACGCCCTCAACGCGGACATTCTCGTCCGCCCCGGCGACACCGTCATCGTCCCCAAAGCCGGCATCGTCTACATCCTCGGCGACGTCGCTCACCCTGGCGGCTACGTCATGCAGAACGATTCACAACTGACCGTCCTTCAGGCCATCGCCCTCGCCGCCGGCGCCTCGAAAACCGCCAGCGAGAAGAGTGTCCGCCTGGTGCGCAATCTCGATGGCATTAGCCATTCCGTCGACTTGCCTCTCCGCGATATGGAGCGGGGTCGCGACCCCGACGTCCCGCTTCAGGCCAACGACATCCTCTACGTCCCCTTCAGTCTCATGAAGAACATCTCGCTGGGCATTGCCGACATCACTGCCGCCGCCAGCTCCGCCCTCATTTACGCAGCGCACTGATGCCTCCCCGCAGCGACCTCGCTCGCCTCCCCGAAATCCGCATCCTCCCGCCCGAAGACCTCGCCTGCGCCGCACTCTTCGCCTTCTTCGCGATGCAGGGATCCATTCCCGGCATCGCACCCGCTCAGGCGCTCGAGATGACCGCCTCGGCCCCCAATGGCCTTATCACCGTCGGCGGCATCGCCTCGCAGGCCATCGCGTACACGCTGATCCTTGCGCTCATCCTCCGCCGCCCGCGCCTCGTCCTGCGCCAGACTTCCCTGGTACCGTGGGCCGGCTTCCTCGCCATTCTCGCCGTCGTGTCCACCGCCTGGTCGCTCGACCCTCTGCTGACCCTCCGTCGCTCGCTGCCCTTCGCTCTCGCCGGGCTGTTCGGGCTCTGGTTCGCTGCACGTTTCACCCGGTCGCGCCAGCTGGCGATTCTGCGTCTCGCCATGATCGCTCTCGCACTCGCCACCATAGCCATCGTTGTCCTCTCCCCTTCCATCGGACTCGACCACTCTCCCGGTCACGCCGCCGACTGGCAGGGAGTCTTCACGCAGAAGAACGCCTGCGGCCGCATCATGGTCCTCGCCACCGCCGTTGTCCTCTTCGGCGAGCGCATCACGGCCTCACGTCTCGCGGCATTCGTGCTGTTTCTCTTCGTGCTCATCATGAGCGGCTCCCGTGCCGCGTGGATGATCGAAGGGGCTCTTGTTCTCCTCTGGCTCGTGCTGACCATCGCCCGTCGTGCCGGCCCGCGATTCCGCCTCGTCATGGCCGTCACAGCGCCCTTTGCGTGCGTCGCCCTCGGCACTGCGATGGTGCTCGGCTTCCACCGGCTCGCGCTGCTCCTCAGCCGCGACCCCACCCTCTCCGGACGCACCGCTATCTGGACCCACGTCGGACGCTTCATCGTCCAGCATCCCCTCCTCGGCTATGGCTACGACGCCTTCTGGCGCGGCGCGACCGGCCCATCTCTCCAGATCGACGCCGCTGTCCACTTCTTTGTCGTGCACGCCCACAATGGCTTCCTCGAAATCGCTCTCGAGCTGGGCGCTGCCGGACTCGCCCTGTTCGTCCTCAGCTGGCTGCGCGCCTTCCGCAGACTATGGCCCCTCTGGCGCCGCGGAGAGATCGACCGCATCGCCTGGCCGCTCGCCATCGTCATCCTCATCGCGCTCTATGACCTCGACGAGAACACTCTCCTCCTCTACAACGGCCTCTTCTGGATCCTCTACGTCGCCGCTCTCGCCGGCATTGAAAGTGAGCCTCGGCCTCGAAGGGCGGCCTCCGCAACCGCTTCACCACACTTCCAGCTTCAAAAACGCCAAATGTGGAAAACCTGTCAAGAGGCGAGCCCAAAAA
>PMAD01000096.1:0-28093 GCA_003152415.1 Acidobacterium sp. | reverse complement strand
TCACTGTTCACTGTTCACTGATCACTGATCACTGTCTGCCGCCCGCGGGCCACCGCGTATCAATAACAAAACAAAATAGAACTTGTCAGGCTATTGTGGAATGAAATAGATGAACGCCGCCTCAAAAATCTCGGACCAATGGAATCAAATAAGTACGCGCGCTCACCCCCTCCAGGGGTGGGGGAGGGGGGAGGGTACACGTCAAACGAAAGTACTGTGCGCTGCGGACGCCCTTGGAGAGCGTCACGCCGTCGCCACCACACCCGGCTCAACACCATTCGAAAGCGTGACCGCCATCACACCCAGGCAAAGCAGCCTCATGAAATTCTGGCTGCATACACCAAAAGAGCCCGGAAAAGCAGAACCCGTGCCTCAGGAAATCCCGTGAACCCTGCTGTCCTGATCTACCGTTCCGATCTCCTGCCCCCATCCGAGACCTTTGTCGCCGCCCAGGCCCATGCCCTGCGCCGCTTCTCGCCCTGCTTTGCCGGCCTTCGCCTCGTCCCCGCCGGCCTTCCGCTCGACCCCTGCGAAACGCTCGTTCTCACGCGCAACAACAATCTCTCTGACAAACTCCGCCGGCGCCTCTTCGTCCGAACCGGCATCGCTCCGGAGTTCGTTCGCGCCCTCCGGCTCCGCCGCCCCGCGCTCCTGCACGCGCACTTCGCCATCGACGCCGCTGCCGCCCTTCCTCTGCAAGCGCAGCTCAATATCCCCCTCATCGTCACGCTCCATGGCTACGACGCCACCAGCACCGACCACGCCCTTCGCCGGAGCGCGCCAGGCCGCGTCTACCTGCGTCGCAAAACGGAACTCCGCGCCCGCGCCCGTTTCTTCGTCTGCGTCTCCGAACACATCCGCCGCCAGGCTCTCGAGCGTGGCGTGCCCGAAGTGAAACTCCGTGTCCTCCCCATCGGGGTCGACCTGAACTTCTTCACCCCCGACCCGCTTCGCTCCCGTTCCCTGGACCCCGTCGTCCTGTTCGTCGGCCGCCTGGTCGAAAAAAAAGGCTGCGACCACCTCATCGGCGCCATGGTGCAGGTCGAGGCTCGTCACCCCACGGCGAAGCTCCTCATCGTCGGCGACGGTCCGCTTCTCGATCCGCTCCGCATCCAGGCTCGCGATTCGCTCCGCAACTGCACCTTCCTCGGATCGCAGCCCCCCGCCGTCGTGCGCGACCTCATGTACCGCGCCAGCCTGCTCGCCGCGCCCAGCATTATCGCCGCCAGCGGCGACACCGAAGGGCTGCCGATCACTCTCTGCGAGGCCCAGGCCATCGGTTTGCCGATCGCCGGGTTCCGCGGACCCGGCGTATCCGAAGCCGTCGTCGAAAACGAAACCGCCCTGCTCGTCTCGCCGGGCGACGAACGAGCCCTCGCCGAGGCAATCTCCTGTCTCCTCACTGACCCGGCTCTCGCCGGCCGTTTCGCCGCCGCCGGTCGCAGCCGCGCCGAAACCCACTTCAGCCTCGAAGCACAGACAGCCCGCCTCGAAGACCTCTACACTGAGGCTCTGGAGTAGCCGCCCAAAATGCCCGAAGAGTCCCTGCGCCGGGGTTCCATGTGGATGATTTCCGGCCAGGCTGTCGCCATGGCCGCCCAGGTTGTCTACTTCGTCCTCATCGGCCGCGCCCTCGGCAGCCGTGAGTACGGCGCCTTCGTCGGCGTCGCCGCATTGGTCGCCGCCCTCAGCATGTTCAGCACCCTCGGCATGGAAATGATTCTGGTCCGCAACATCAGCCGTGACCGCGCTTCCTTCTCCACCACCTGGGGCCACGCACTGGTCATCTCGTCCATCGGATTTCTCCTGCTCCTCGCTGCCGCCATGCTCTACGCACACTTTGCGCTGCGCCCCGAACTCCAGCCGCTGGTCCCGTGGATCGCGCTCGCCGACGGTTTCCTCGGCAAGCTCGTCCAGCTCGCCGCCCGCGCCTTCCAGGGCGCCGGACGCTTTGCCTGGACCGCCCGTCTCATGGCTCTCATCTACGTCGGACGCGCCGTTACCGCCGCCCTCCTCTGGGCCTGGGCCCGCACGCACTCTATCCACGCCACCGCGCTCGTATGGGCCAAGGTCTACTGGCTGGCGACCTTTTTCGTTGCCGTCTTCGCTCTTGCCCTTGCCACCCTCCGCCTCGGCGGCCCGCGCTTCGTGCGCATCCGTCGCATCGATCTCACCGAAGGCCTCAGCTTTTCCTGTTCCTCTTCGTCCATCTCCATCTATAACGACATCGACAAGACCTTCCTCGTTACCCTGGGCCAGACCTGGGCCGCCGGCATCTATTCCGCCGCCTATCGCGTTGTCGACGCGGCCAGCGCGCCCATCTATGGCGTTTACGCCGCCGCCGCCCCCCGCTTCTTTCGCGAAGGCGCCACCGGAGTCCGCCCCGCCCGCGCCTTCGCCCGCACCACGCTCAGCCGCACCCTGCCCTACTCCATAGGCGCTGCTGTGTTGTTGTTTCTCGGCGCGCCAATACTGCCTGTGCTGTTTGGGCCGTCCTTCCGCGCGTCGGTCGAAGCTCTCCGCTGGCTCTCTCTGTTGCCTGTCCTGCGCGCCCTCCACTATGCGTGGGGCACCACCATCACCGCCTCCGCTTCGCAGTGGAACCGCACTGCCACGCAGTTCGGCGCGGCCGCGCTCAACCTTTCCCTAAATTTTCTTCTGATTCCACGCTGGTCCTGGCGCGGAGCCGCCGTCGCCAGCCTTCTCACCGATGGCGCTCTCGCGCTGGCCAGCCTCTTCGTCGTCAAGCGCCTTTTGCGCCGCGAAAGTTCGACTGCTCAGGAACCGGTTGTTTCCGCCGTTGAATTCTGAACCTCGATCACGCTTAGTTCCCGCAGCAGGAATGCATAATCCAGCGCAATCTCCTTCAGATAGTCGTATCGCCCGGAAGCGCCGCCGTGCCCCGCCGCCAGATTGGTGTTCAGCACCAGGTGCCGCCCGTCTGTCCTTAAGGTCCGCATTTTCGCAACATACTTCGCGGGCTCCCAGTACATCACCTGGCTGTCGTGCAGCGAGGTTTTCACCAGCATCGAGGGATAATCGTTTGCCTCAAGGTTGTCGTAGGGCGAATAGCTCAGCATGTACTCAAACGCCGCCTTCTCGTTCGGATCACCCCACTCTTCATACTCCGGCACCGTCAGCGGCAGCGTCGGATCGAGCATCGTGTTCATCACGTCCACAAACGGAACGTGCGCGACAATCGCGCGATACAAATCCGGCCGCAAATTCGCGATCGCTCCCATTAGCAGCCCGCCCGCACTGCCGCCCTCTGCCGCCACACGGTCCGTCGCTCCATACCCCTGCGCCACTAAATGCTCCGTGACGGTTACAAAATCGGTGAACGTGTTCCGCTTATGCATCAGCCGCCCGGCATCGTGCCACGCCTTGCCCATATCCCCGCCACCGCGCGCGTGCGCGTACGCCAGCACAAAGCCCCGATCCAGCAGGCTCAGCCGGTTGCTGCTGAATCCCATCGGCAGCGAATACCCATACGCTCCATAGCCGTAAATCCACAGGGGATTCTTTCCCGCCTCCCGCTTGTCCTTCCGCGACACCAGCGAAACCGGAACCTCCACGCCGTCGGCGGCCTTCGCGAAAATCCTCTCCGATTCATACTGCGTACGATCGAACCCGCCCGGCACCTCCACCTGCTTCAGCAACTTTGACGCGCCTGTCGCCACGTCGTACTCGAACACCGAAGCCGGCGTCACCAGCGATTGATACGCATATCGATACTTCCCCGTCTCGTACACCCGATTCGCGTGCGGCTGCGTGCTGTACACCGGCTCCGGGAATTCAATCTCATGTCCATCACGCATCTCCGGCCCAGGTCCGATAAAAGGCATCGCCCGCACGTGCTGCAATCCCTGCCTGCGCTCCCACACCATCGCGTGTCCGGCGAACAGATCCACCTCCTCCAGCATCGCCTCCGGCCGCTGCGGGATCAGCTCCGTCCAGTTCTCGCGACCCGGCGCTTCTATCGGCGTCGTCACCAGCCGAAAATTCCTCCCCTTATCGTTCACGCGGATATAAAGCCGCCCGTTGCGATGATCCGCGTAGTACTCGATCTCGTCGCGCC
Organism: Acidobacterium sp.; assembly: GCA_003152415.1. GTDB lineage: Bacteria > Acidobacteriota > Terriglobia > Terriglobales > Acidobacteriaceae > Palsa-343. The sequence continues at coordinate 24,015 of PMAD01000096.1, read as the reverse complement.
GCTGCTCAACCAGCCGCCACTCTCCCCGTGGCTCATTCGCCGGCAGAAACCGCTCCTCTGTGGTCGTGTGGCTCGCGCTCTCCAGAATGATGTATCGGTCGTCGCGCGTGCGCCCCGCGCCGATGTTGAACCGCTCGTCCCTCTCCTCGTACACCAACTCGTCTTCGCCGTGCGGCGTGCCCAGCACATGCCGGTAGCACTGGAACTGCCGCTTCTGCTCCTCGTCCTCCACCGTGTAAAACAGCGTTCGATTATCCGCCGCCCACACCACGGACCCGACGCGGTCCACGTGCTCCGACAGCACTTCGCCCGAGCGCAGGTCCTTCACATATAGCTTGTATTGCCGGAACCCGCGGTTGTCGCATGAATACGCCAGTAGATTCCCGTCGTCGGAAACCACCATCGTCCCCAGCGCCATAAACGACTCGTTCTTCGCCATCTCGTTCACATCCAGCAGAATCTCTTCTTCGCCCTCCGGCGCCTCCGCCGTTCCACGCTTGCGGCAGTAAATCTCATACTGCTTCCCCTGCTCCGTGCGCGAGTAGTACCAGTATTGCCGGTCGCGAAACGGCACCGACACGTCGGTCTCCTTGATGTGGCTCAGCATCTCCTCATAGAGCTGCTTCTGCAAATCTTCGGTCCCCGCCATCACCGCCGAGCACCATGCGTTCTCCACCCCCAGATACGCGAGCACCGCGGGATCATCTTTCTCCCGCAGCCACGCGTAGTCGTCCACCAGCGTGTGCCCGTGAACAGTTCTTTCCGTATGCTTCCGCGCCGCCACCGGCGGGTGTACGGCCACACTCGTGCTCTCTGTGCCCATGAACTCTCTTTGATTAAGAATTTGCGGCCCGAACCTGGATCGCAGCAAAGCTGCCCTGTTCCCTGTTCCCTGTTCCCCGAAGCTACCGACCCGCTTCGGCCTCGTCCAGCATGGAATACAGCTTCCGAAAATCAATGACCTGCTTGAATCCGTGCTCCGTCACCACAAAGGCCGTCGGCGTCTCGTGAATCCCCATCCGATTGCCCAGATCCTGATCCGCCCTGACCTCGGCCGTCAGCTTGCCCTGCGGATCCATCACGAACGGCAGCCCCACTCCGTGCTGCTGCGCAAACTTCATCGTGAAATTCTGCAGATCGTCTTTCGACTCCATGTTGGCCTGGTTGGCAAAGACGGCGTCGCGGTAGTCCTCGCCCAGCTTCTTCGACTTTGTGTCAAACCAGCGAGCGTTCACCGCCGCCTGAAAGCTCCAGACGTGCTGGGGCAGCGGATAATCGTGCCACACCCGTGGCACGTGGTATTTCTCCGCTGCCTGCAGGATCACCGGATTCTCCAACCCGCAACTCGGGCACTCCAGATCGGCGAACTCCACGATCGCGATCTTCGCTCCCGGCGGTGGATGCAGGGCCGACGTGTCCTTCGGATGTATCACGTCCTGCTGCGCAGGCGCCGCGACCGCAATCAGTAAACCCATCCCGAACAAAGCCATCTTGCGAATTCCAGCCATATTTTCGAGTCTACCGAATTACTCCACATTTCCGAAAACGACGGGGCGCGCTACGGCATCGAATGCCGCCACACTCACCGAAAATGCGTTTTGTTCAGGAACTGAAGATTAATTCGCCGCGCTCTTCGCAGCGCGCCACTTCATCGCCACGTACCCCAGATACACCAGATGAATCGCAATCGTCGCCGCGTACGCCAGCACCAGATGCCGATTTCCCATGTCGCCCATCACGATCTCCCTCCCGCCATCTGCGTTTGCCCCGGCGCGAACTCCAGCGACTTCAGTGCCTCTGCCTGCTCCGTCTTCTGCGCGCGATATTCCGACACATACCGCAGGCTCGCCACAAAAATTCCCCACATCAGCCAGCCCGCCAGGTTCCACCAAACCGCCGGCATCATGCTTGGATCGATCCCCGACCCCGGCGCGCCGCCAAACACCGGCGCGGGATGCTGGGTCCGCCACCACCGCGTCGACATATACACCAGCGGCACGTCCAGATACCCGAAGATCGCCATTACTGCCGCCAGCGTCCGCATCTGCGGCCCCGCCGCAAATCGCCGCAGCAAAAGATACGCCACATAAATCAGCCACAGCACCAGCGTCGAGGTCAGCCGCGCATCCCAGGTCCACCAGATGCCCCACACCGCGCGTCCCCACAGCGACCCCGTCACCAGCCCGATGAAGCAGAACACCACGCCCATCTCCGCCGAGGCCACCGCCAGCGAATCCGCCTTGATCGCCAGCGCCTCGTTCCGGTTGCGCACCGCCAGATACACCAGCGAGCAGCCCAGGTTAATCGCGAAGAACAGCCCCATCCCCGCCCACGACGGAATGTGGTAATAGAAGATGCGCTGCACATTGCCCTGCGCCGAATCCGGCGGCACCACAAACAGCGCCACGCGGAACCCCTCCGCCAGCACTCCCAGCGTCACCAGCAGCCACAACCATCGCCACAGCTTCATACCTTTTGCCTCTCGCCGAAAACTCGGCTTCTCCGCCTGTCTCCAGGCAACGCACCCCCTCAGCGGGGCCTGGGCGCCCCTATCGGCGTTTGGCTAGTGGCAGCGGCGCCTCCGTTATAGACAAACGTGAAGCGCACCTTCACCTGCTCCACGCTGATCCCATAGGGATAGGCATCGTACGGAGCCGACCCCGTGATCGCCGCCCACCCCGCCCGATCCAGCGCCACTTTCCCTGACGCCTGCTCCAGCGTCATGCCGGTCACGCGGCCATCCGTGTGGACCAGGCAATCGATCTTCACCACGCCCGGCGTCGACTGGGGCGGCTTCGCCAGCGCCGGCAGCACCTGGATCCATCGACTATGGGTCCGGCTTTCCACTCCTGCCCAATACAACTTCAGGTTCGACTTGTCCACCGCTGAGAGGTTGCTCACCACCTCCACGGCCAGCGTCTCCTGATCTGAGGGCGCACCTGCACTCGGCGCCCCTTTCGCCGGAGTGAGGGGATTCTGCGCTTTCCCCAGGGGCGCACCGATCGCCATCGCCAGAAACGCCAGTGCCAGAATTTCGCTCTGCATTCGCTTCACTCCCGACCCTCCTCACTGCGGAACATTGGACCATCCCCGCGCATCCTGCCCGTACCCAAAACCTTACTCCCAGCCACACCGAATTGCCTCTTCCCGCATCCACTCCAGTTAGGGTAAAAAGGTAAGACCATGGCTTGGACCACCCTCATCCTCGGCGCTCTTCTCATGGCCATCGGCATCGGCGGCCAGATTTTCGGTGTTCGCAAATCCACCACCCTCGCCCCTGGCGACCGCCGCATCCGCAACTGGGTCTTCACCGTCGGCTCGCTCGTCGTCGGCCTCTGGGTCGTCGCCTTCTCCGCTGCTCGCTTCCTCCATCACCACCACTAAGCCACCGCCTGGACGGCCAGTCCCTCACTCCGCGTGCAGGATCACCTCAAACAGCATCATGCACACCGTAGTAAAAATCACGTCGTACGCCGCCAGCATCTTGATCCACAGACACCGGATCCGATTGCCCCCGTCAGAATCGCCGACGCCGACATCACCATCCCCAGCAGCGCTGGAATAAAAATCGGAAATAAGTATCAGCGGCAGGAGCAATTCGCGATTCCGCGTCCGGATCGACAGCGCCGCGAAGAAAACCCCGTTCACAATCAGCGCCCAAGTCCCCAGCGGCAGTACCAGCAGCAGCAGCCATGCATTGCCCAGCGCGTGAAGGTTGTAGAACATCACGAACACCGGCGCCAGCACCACCTCCACCACCATAACGAACAGAAAATTCGCCAGCGCCTTCCCCAAAAACAGCGACGCCGCCGGAGCCGGGGTCATCCGCAGCGCATCCAGCACCTGGTTCCGCAGCTCCCGCGCCCACGCCTGATTCAGCGCGCTCACCGCCGCGAACATCGTCGCCACGCATAAAATCCCGCCCGCGATCTGCCGGCTCACCGCCCGCGTCGGGTCAAACGCCAGGCTGAACAACACCACCACCAGCAGCGCGAAGAACAGCATTGAGTTGATCGCGTCTTTCGACCGCCATTCCAGCTGCAGATCCTTCTTCAGGTGCATCAGGAAATACGCCGGCTTCATGCTGCACCCTCGCGTCGCACATCTTTCGTCAAATTCGCCACCGTGGCCTTCGCCGCGCGCAAATAATCCCCAGGACTCAGCACCACCTGCACCCCGCGCGTACCGGCTGAAACCGACACCACATCGAACAACTCCACCTTCTCATCCACGTACACAGGAAAATCCTTCTTCGCCCCGAACACTGTCACACCGCCGCGCACATAGCCCGTCAGCGGCTGCACGTCTTTGAGCGAAACCATTTCCGCTTTCCGCGCTCCGGCCGCCGCAGCCAGCTTCTTGAAATCCAGTTCCGCATCCCCGGGCACGACAGCAAACACATGCTCCCGCTCACTGGTCACACACAACAGTGTCTTGAACACCTGCTCCGCCGGCAGCCCGATCTTCCCCGCCACAACCAAGGCCGAAAATTCCTCCGGCGCAACTTCGTACTCGCGAATCTCGTACACAATCCCCAGGGAATCCAGGAACCGTGCCGCATTCGTCTTGTGCACCGGCTTCGAGCTCGTCGTCATCGAACCGACCCCGCCGCGCCTGTCGCCGCCAGCGCCAACGCGCCCCGCTTCGCATACGGACCTTCTTCCAGGCTCACCACCGCGCCCGCCCGCAGCGTCAGCACAAAATCCGCCAGCGGCTCAGCCAGCTCCCGCTGATGCGTCGTCAGCACAATCGTCCTCTGCTCTGTGCGAAATGTATCCAGCAGCCGCAGCATCTGGTGCGCGCTGCCGATATCCATATTCGAGAACGGCTCATCCAGCAGCAGCAGCTCTGGCCGCGAAATCAGCACCCGCGCCAGCGACGCCCGCTGTTTCATCCCTTGCGAATACTGCCCCACCGGCCGCACCAGCGAAGGATCGAGCCCTACGCCCCGCAGCGCGTCTTCAGGGCTCACGCAGTCCCGGCCCCGATACAGGCTCGCAAAATAGCGCAGGTTCGCGACGCCAGAAAATTCGTCGTACAGCATGGTGGCGTGGCTCATGTAACCGATCCGCTCCCGCGCCTCCATCGGATCTTCCGCAGCGCCGTCAGTCCCAAACACCCGCACCTTCCCGTAGCTCGGCTTCAGCAGCCCGGCCAGCGTGCGCAGCAGCGTCGACTTCCCCGCCCCGTTTTCTCCCAGCACCAGATAGCACCGCCCGCGCTCCAGCCGCGCCGACACCTTGCGCAGTGCCGCGAACGTGCCGTACAGCTTCGATACCTCCTCACACTCGGCGATGATGCTGGTCATAGTCGCTTTCCAGGCAGTCTACTCTCCCACACCCGAACAAACGCACTTCACCCACTTCCAGCGCTACGCTTTTCCTGAACGCTGAACGCTATACGCTGATCGCTGTTTTATTGTCCGCCGGTTGCCATAGCAGTCGACTCCGCCGCCCCGGCCGTCTTCTGCTGACCCGGTTGCGCAGGCGCATACTTCGACGCGCATTTCGCCTGCAGCTGCGTCGCGTGGAACACCCCATCCCGCCCAAACGTCCCAATCGCCAGCGCCTGGCTGTTGTCCTTGAATGTGTCCGGCGGCGGCTCTTCGCCCGTATAGGAAACCTTCAGCTTGCGGTCCAGCTCCACCAGCATGAACGTCGCATGCGACCCATCGCGCGCGATGCTCCCCGGCGCCACGCTCCCGGCCACCCGCAGGTTCCGCGTATAGGCCTTCCCGCCCATCGACTGCAGTTCCTGAATCGTGACGTAGTAGCTCTTGTTGGCCTCGACCCCGGTCACCGCCAGGTACGAAATCGCGCCCACAATCACCAGCACTGCCACCGCAATCCGCACCGTCTGCTTGTTGCCGCTTTTCATGATGACCCTATTGTAAGCAGTCCGCCCGTAACCGCGCATGTGACATATATCACCATGCGCTAACGGGCTCGTTTTCCGGCCCCGGACGTGAAAACGCCCGGCTCCGAGGCCGGGCGTCTCCGATTAGCACCAGCCCTTAGGCCGTAACCGGCTGCTCCGCCGTCACCCGCACCGGCGTCAGCCAGCCAAAGCGATCCGGCTTCAGCCCGGACGCAATTCCCATGTACTCGTCCTTCAGCTGGATGGTGATCGGTCCCGGATTCCCGTCGCCGATCTGAATCCGATCCACCGACCGGATGGGCGTTACTTCCGCAGCGGTTCCGGTGAAGAACACCTCGTCCGCGATGTAAATCATTTCCCGCGGAATCTGCTGTTCGACCACCGGAATCCCGAAGTTTCGCGCCAGCGTCAGCACCGAGTCGCGCGTGATGCCCGACAGCACCGAGCTCGACAGCGGCGAAGTATAAATCACGCCGTTCCGTACCAGAAAGACGTTTTCGCCCGATCCCTCGGAAAGGTAGCCGCTCACGTCGAGCGCAATCCCTTCCGAGTAGCCGTTGATGTCCGCTTCCATGCGAATCAGCTGCGAGTTCATGTAGTTCGCGCCGGTCTTGGCCATCGACGGCATGGTATTCGGCGCCAGGCGATTCCACGACGAAATGCACACATCCGCCGCATCGCCCGCCACATACTTGCCCCACGGGAAATTTGCGATGTACACCTCGATCGGCGTTCCCTTCGGGTTCACCCCGATTTCGCCATAGCCGCGGATCGCGATGGGCCGGATGTAACATGGCGCGATGTTATTCGCCTCCACCGTCTCCACCACCGCCGAGCACAACTGGTCGAGCGACCACGGTAGCGCCATGCGATAGATGCGCGCCGAATCCAGCATGCGCTGCATGTGCTCCGGCAGCCGAAACACGGCCGCGCCTTCCGGCTGCGCGTAACACCGAATGCCTTCAAAAACCGAAGAGCCGTAGTGAATCACGTGGCTCATCACGTGGATCTGAGCCTTTTCCCAGGGAATCAGATTGCCGTTATGCCAGATTTTGGCGGTTGGCTGGATGGGCATGAGGCTGCCATCTCCTTTCGGCTGCAAAGCATTGATTATATCCGCTCGAACGCGGATTGCTCCGGTGGGAATAGAGCCAGGAAATGACGCGAAAGTACCAGGATTCAGGCCCGCAGCGCCAACGGATTGAGGTCCGTCCCGCGGTCGAACGTGTCCACCCATCGGCCCGCTTCAGCCATGCCACCACCCGGCAGATCACCGGCTTGGCCAGCGTCTCGAACACCATCGAACCGCCTCGGTATTGCCCATCTGGCTACGCGGTATGCGGGAGCCCGTTCTGTTTTGCGTGGCAGCGCCATGGCTCTGTGGTATCTGTCAGTCAGCGGCTTCTGCGTCATCGCAGATCGGAGATTGAATGCTAACTCCCCTGAAGCGTCTGCTGGGCTGGATCTTCGGCCCCCTTTATGCCCTCGCCATCGTGCTCGCGGTTTATTTTTTTGAACGCAAACTGCGGCTGGAAATCCGGCGCGATCCGGCCTGGCGATCGCACTGACCCCTTACGATCCCGATCTCTCCGGCTCCCCTCTGGCCATGGTAAGAATGTGGGGCCTTGCGGCCTCGCTCCTGAAAGCCGACCGCTATGCACTGTCGTGCAATCTGCCCCGCGCTCGCCCTCGATCGTTGGACCTGCACCCTGATCGCTGAACGCTGTACGCTGAACGCTATCCTTTTGACTTTGCCCGGATCGCCCGTTAAAGTCAGAGATGGCCCACGCGCGGTCTGCGCCGCTTCAGGCGCCCGTCATCTCAGCGTCCCCGTCGTCTAGCCCGGCCTAGGACACCGCCCTTTCACGGCGATAACACGGGTTCAAATCCCGTCGGGGACGCCAAATCAAATCAATAATATAGAGAATCCGTTCGGTCACTCGTCATGCAGCCGGTGACTCTACGGTGACCGAGTGGCTTCCATCGACTGCCACATCGCGGCACTCGACCAGCACTGACAAGAACCCGGGCCGCGCGGTAAGAAATCGTACCCAATCCGCAACGATCGATCTGCCCTAGGGTGCGAAGTAGCTCGAAAGGTCAAAGATCAGCTGGGTCAAGTTGGTGGAATAGGCTTCGATGGATCCGTTGGTGGTGGGCACAATGGCCATGTTGGACGTGATCGCGCCGTCGTAGGAGTTCAGCGTTGAGACGAGAGGTTGTGTTCCTCCATCCGGCCACAGCGTCAGATAACCCAGAATGCCGGGGGGCACAACCGTCGCGTTCAGGACGTAGGCCTGAGCGGTAGCCGGTGGCGCGCAGGTGCTGCCCTCCACCGGTACGACCAGCGTTCCCTCGAAAGCCCCTGCCCCGTTGCGGGTATCGAGAACCCGGCATGGAGGCACCGTGTAAAGCAACAATCCCCCGGTCTCCGGGGGCGCGAAGTAGCCGTTCACATCGAGGACCACATCGGTCGAGTTCGTGACATAGATCGAGACGTCTCCGCTGCCACCCGCAGGCACGATGGCCGCGTTGGCGGTGACCGTGCCGGTATAAGAATTAAGGGTGGAAACCAACGGCTGCGTCTGGCCCGAGGGCCACGCAGTCAGATAGCCCAGTGTGCCGTGTGGCACCGCGGTGATGTTGAGCGAGTATGCCTGGGCTGTTGCAGGAATGCCGCAGGAACTTGACTGAACGGGGAAGCTGCGGGCCGCACCGCCGGTCAGCGAAGGCCCTCCCAGCGGCCCGGCAGCATTGCGCGTATCGGCGACGCGGCAGGGGGTAAGCGGGAAGAACGCGAGACCCGAAGAGTCCGTTCCGTCCGGTACAAAATAGCCGTCGATATCGAGGATGAACTGGGTTGCGTCGGTGACGTAGACGCTGACTCCGCCGTTGGTTCCGGCGGGCGTGATAGCGGCGTTAGCCTTGACTCGTCCATCGTAGGAATTCAGCGTCGACACAAGAGGCTGTGTCTGACCGGCAGGCCATATCGTCAGGTAGCCCAACGTTTGGATCGGCACCACCGTCGCATTCAGCGAATAAGCCACCGCCGTCGAAGGAATCCCGCACGCGCTCTCGGGAATGTCGAAGGTGCGAGTTGATTCTGCTGCCAGTTCCGGTCCGCCAAACGATCCGGTCGCGTTCCTCGTGTCCACCACTCGGCACGGAGTCACGCTGACAAACTGGAGACCGCTTGGCGGGGGCGGTACCCGATATCCGACTGCAGTGAGAATGTTGATCTCTGAACCGCCGTCATTCAGAATGGTCAGGCCCCCATCCGCGCCTGGACAGCCTGTCGCATCCTGAATCGCCTCGTTCGTCGCGCAATTTGGAGAACTGGCGACATAGTCGGCGTAGTCATCGCCATTGTCCAGCGTGTTGTAGTACTTCGGAGCTGCCCCGGTCCCGGCTGACCCGTCTGTGGAGCCTCCGTTGTAAGAGAAATACGCGCCGGGAGTGGTGCTCAGGGAGCTATCGAGGACAAGATTTCCCGCACTGGAATAACGGAACAGGTCGACTGCCGAGGGGGTGCCCGTTTCATCGGTGTCGGTACCGCAAGGATCGCTTAGCGGATCAGTTTGTGTGGTGACGCACGACGTAGTCCCGAGCGCTTCGTCCGTCTCGTGTTCCACTACCGCATAGAAATCGTACGCGTCTGTCGGCTCGGTTCCGCCCAGATTGTCGTAGTAGAGTGGCGTCTCCGGATCGTTGGTAACCGTGACGAGAACGTTGTAGCAACCAGAAGTGCCGATGGTGCAGGCCGCCTCGCTCGTCGTAATGCCGGTCGCTCCTGTGAAGCCGAGAGCTGTACCCAGGGCACTGGTGACCATAACGTAGTCCCCGCCGTAGGGCGTAGCGTCGTAGGTAGAAAGCGCGGACTGGGCTGAGGTCTGGATGGCGCTCTTGTTGGGGATGCTCCCGTAAGCGGTCACGTATTGGTCGTAGGTAAGAAAATTCAAGTATTGTTCGCTCTCGCCGAGACTCGTCGTGCCGTACTGAATGTAGACGTTGGCGTTCGCATTGGTGAACGTGTCGTTGTAATAGCCGGCCACCGTCGTATTCAGATAGTTGCATGTGGCAGCCGCCACATTGGGGGCGCACGTGAATACCATTCCGGAGCCCGTGTTCACCGGCGTCCCATTAGGCTGCGCCATCGTCCGCCATGGCAATGGCCTCTGCGCCTGGCTTGAATCTGGCGGAGCACTCGACGGGCGCATGATACTGATGTGCGGGGCCGGGGCCGCCCGCTGCGCGACCGCCGAACCGTTGCTGAAAGCCATAAGGGTCGACACCAGGATCGCGAAGGAAACTCCACGGGAAGGGTCGGACGAGAGGCGAGAGGCGATCATGGAAAACTCCGGTCGCTACGGGTGCTGATCCGGTGATGAGTCGCAGACCGTCCCCGTTCTATGCCAGGTACAGATCCAGCGATGGTCAAATGACCCGATCGCATCGTTTCTGAGTTCTGCAGCTGGGTCGCAACGGTTTGGGGACTGAAAGACGGCCCAATGGTAGCACAGCTCAGCGTCGAATCGGTGTGGTTAGAGCGGGTATGCGCGATCGGGGACGCCAACAAACGGGCGTTCGATGCCAGTCCCTCGGGCGCCTGGGACCCGCCGAACGCCCCCTTTCAATCCTGCTACTCTTCGGCCATGGCCGTTCGCAAGATCGTCCACGTCGATATGGACGCTTTTTACGCCTCGGTCGAGCAGCGCGACGATCCGAAGCTGCGCGGCAAGCCCGTCGTCGTCGCCTGGCTGGGCAACCGCTCCGTCGTCTGCGCCGCCTCCTATGAAGCTCGCCGCTTCGGCATCCGCTCCGCCATGCCCGCCCTGCGTGCCGAACGCCTCTGCCCCGAAGCCATCTTTGTCCCGCCGGACTTCGTCCGCTACCGCGCCGTCTCCCGCCAGACCCGCGACATCTTCCGCTGCTACACCGAGCTCATCGAGCCGCTTTCTCTCGACGAAGCCTACCTCGACGTAACCGAAAACAAATGCGGCTTGCCAACCGCGACCAAGGTTGCCAGCGCCATCCGCCGCCAGATTCGCGACGAGCTGCATCTGACCGCGTCAGCCGGGGTGGCGCCGAACAAATTCCTCGCCAAAATCGCCTCCGACTGGCGCAAGCCCGACGGCCTCTTCGTCATTCAGCCGGAAGACATCGATACCTTTCTGCCGCCTCTGCCGGTCGAACGCTTGCCCGGCGTTGGCAAAGTCACGGCAGAAAGATTAGCGATCCTCGGCATCCGCACCGTGGGCGATCTGCGCGGCGTGGAGTTGGCCACCATCGAACGCCACTTTGGACGCCACGGTCATCGCCTGCACGAGCTCGCGTGGGGCATGGATGACAGCGAGGTCGTGCCGGACCGCCCCACCAAATCCATCTCCGCGGAAGACACCTTCGAGCGCGACCTCGCCCTCGAAGACACCGAAGACGCGATTCGCCGATTGGCCGAAAAGGTCTGGAACGCATCCCGCAATGAAACGCGCATTCCTCGTACCGTGGTCCTCAAACTCAAGACTGCCGAGTTTAAGATCCTCACCCGCAGTCTCACCCCCGCCGAGACGGTTGCTTCCTGTGAAGAGCTCACCGGCATCGCACTCTCGCTCCGCCAGCGCGTGGACCTCGGACCATTGCAGCGCTTCCGCCTCATCGGCGTCGGCCTTCACAATTTTCACGATCCCGAAAGCGCACCCGCGCAGCCCATCCTCTTCGAATGATGAGCTGCTGGCTGCTGGCTGCTGCCGGCTGCTGGCAACTGGTTACTCGCTACTGGCTTTCGGCTGCTGCTCGCGGTGGGCGCACGACCAGCGGCACCACAATCGATACCAGCATGATCACCGCAATCACATGCAGACCGTACGCAAACGAAGTTCCGCTCTGGCGCAGATGCGCGATCAGCAGCGGCCCGAAGGCGCTGGCAAAACCCCACGCCGTCAGCATCAGTCCGTAAATGGGCCCGATGTTCTTCGAGCCGAAGTAGTCCGCCGCAAAGGCCGGCATCGTGCCAAATCCACCGCCGTAGCACATCAGGATGATGAATGTGACCACCGTCAGCATGCCCGCCTGATTGATGTTCGGCATCACGAGGAAAAGACCCGCCTGGCACAGGTACATCGCCACGAACGTCCAGCGGCGCGTGATTCCGTCGGAAACCCACGCCCAGAAGACGCGGCCCACTGCGTTGCCGATGCTGGCGATGCCCACCATGCCTGCAGCTGCGATCGCCGTGACCTTCGCGATTTCCTGGAACATCGGCGACTCCTGCGAGATCACCGAAATGCCGGCTGTTGTATTCAGGAACAACGCCAGCCACAGCGCCCACCACTGCCACGTACTCAACGCGCTGCCCAGGGTGTAATCCGTCGCCGCCCGCTGCGATTTTTGTGTCGAGCTCGGCATCCATCCCGCGGGCACATAGCCCGCCGGCGGACTCTGCATGAACCAGCCGGTGATCATCAGCACGATGAAATAAGCAACACCCAGGTACGCGAATGTGTGCAGCACGCCCACGCTCTGCATAAGCCGTGTCGCCACCGGCGCCGTCACCAGCGCGCCCGCGCCGAATCCGCCCACCGCCACGCCCGTGATCAGACCTCGTCGGTCAGGAAACCACTTCACCAGCACCGCAATCGGCACGATGTATCCAAAGCCAAGCCCGATCCCGCCAATCAACCCGTACGAAAAATACAGCCAGTGAAGATTGTTCGCGGAGTAGCTGGCCAGAAACACCCCGAGACTGTAGAGCAATCCGCCCGTCAGTGCCACCGGTCGCGGTCCCCTTTTGTTCAGCCACAGCCCGCCCGCGAACGCCGCAAAACCCATCACGAAGATGCAGATCGTGAACGTGAGCGTGACCTGCGAAATCGTCCAGTGGAACTGCTTCACCAGCGGAGTGCGAAACACACTCCACGCGTAGACGGCGCCCAGCGCCATCTGCATAAAGATTCCTGCGACAGCAATACCCCAACGCCTTCCGTCCGACATATTCCCCCTCCAGGGATGGAAATTTCGCGGCGCAACTTTCACTGTTTCGGGTTGGGGCTACCCTTCATCTTTAGCTGATTGCCCAGCGATTCAAGAAATCGATTGATGAGCGCCACACTGCGCCGCAGTTCCTTGCGGCGAAACTGGCCCAGCAATGCCAGCAGTCCGGGCGGATCGATCACCGGCTTGCGTTCGCTGCTCAGCGTCTCACCCACCGCCGTTGCATAGCACTGCATCAGTTCCGGATTGATCGAGCCAAGCATCTTCCCGAGGATGATCGCGTTCCGCAGCGCGCGAATCCCGTCGGGCGTCTGTGTCGCGCTCACGGCGGTTTCCACTACTTTGTCGCCGGCGCTCAGCACCCCGCGCAGAACCTCAAACACCCGCGCCTCGTGTAACAGCTGCAGCAGCTCGTAGGAATCGAGCAGCGCCTCGGCGTGTTCCGCGGGCGCGTTCTCAAGCCGGGTCAGCAGCTCTTTGCGCGCGTCGCGCGGCGGAATCTCGAGAGCAATCGGTTGCGCCATTCTGTCTTCTCCTGTTCTCCCCCGCGCTACCTGCACCGGACCCGAAGGAGAGCCGGGGGAACGCGCTCGCTCATTTCCGTCCCTCATGCACCAGGGCAGTCTGAATCTGCACCAGCCCATTGCCGGGTTCGTGGTAATCCGCGCGCTTCCACTTGCGTTCCACTTCCACTCCGCGCTGCGGTGTGGGATGACCGAATCGCGAATTCGTGCGCGGCAGCGGATTCGCCCCCTGCTCCGGCAAAACCTTCATCCGCACCGATGTCTCCTTGTACGCCGGGGTGTGCGTCACCTTATCCGTGTGGCTGCTCGTCAGCCGGTTCACCGGCTCATCGGTCGAGTTCATCGGCATGTACAACTCCCTGCCCGTCACACGCTCCGTTACCACCGCCTGCACGCGCACCTCGCCGTAGCGCGAGGTCAGCTCCACCCATCGTCCGTTGTCGATGCCCCGCTCCTTTGCCAGCTCCGGCGACACCTCCACGAACGTCGACGGCGTCTTCTCGCGAATTCCCTCCGTGCGATAGGTCAGGTTGCCTTCGTGGAAATGTTCCAGCAGCCGCCCGTTATTCAAATGCAAATCGAAAACCGCATCTTGCTGGTCCGCCGGCTCCGACCATGCCAGCGGGAAAAACTTCGCCTTCCCATCCGGGAAGTTGAATCGCTGCGTGTACAGCAGTGGCTGATTGCTCCCGTCCGCCGCCACCGGCCACTGCAGCGTCTTGTATCCCTCCAGCCGTTCGTACGTCACGCCCGCAAACATCGGCGTTAGCGACGCAATCTCCTTATAGATCTCCGAGGGATGCGCGTAATTCCATCCCGCGCCCAGCCGGTTCGCCACGTCCACGATGATTTGCCAGTCCGGCCGGCTCTCCCCCAGCGGCTCAAACACCGGATACAGCCGCTGGATCCGCCGCTCCGTGCTCGTGAACGTCCCTTCCTTCTCGAGGCTCGGGCACGCCGGCAGGATTACATCCGCAAATCGGCACGTTTCAGAGAAGAAAATCTCCTGGATCACCAGGAAATCCACCTTCGCCAGCGCTGCGTCCACATAATTCGCGTTCGAATCCACCAGGCTCATCTCTTCGCCGAAGATGTACATCGCCCTCAGCTTCCCCTCGTGGATCCCATCGATCATCTGGTGATTGTCCAGCCCCGGCTTCGGCGGCAGCTTCACGCCCCACGCCTTCTCGAATTTCGCCCGAATCTCCGCATTGGCGACGTCTTGATAGCCAGGAAAATTATTCGGCATCGCCCCGTGGTCGCTCGCGCCCTGCACGTTGTTGTGCCCGCGCAGCGGATACGCGCCCGTTCCTGGACGCATGTAATTCCCCGTTGCCAGCAGCAGATTCGAAATCGCTGTCGAAGTATCCGATCCCATCGAGTGCTGCGTCACGCCCATCGCCCACAGCGCGCACACGCTCTTCGCTTCGACGATCATCCGCGCTACCCGTTCGAGCGTCTCCTCCGGCAGCCCCGTCCGCTCGCTGGCGTATTGCATCGTGAACGGTTCCAGGCTCTTGCGATACTCCTCGACCCCGTTCACCCACTGCTTCAGAAATTCCGTCTTCGCCAGACCGTTGTCGAAAATCCACCGCGTCACCGCAGACAGCCAGATCAAATCCGTCCCCGGCCGCGGATGCAGGAACAAGTCCGCTCGCTCCGCCATCTCATTCCGGCGCAAATCCGACACGATCAGCTTCTGCCCGCGCAGTTTGTGCGACTGCTTCACCCGCGTGGCCAGCACCGGATGGCTCTCCGCCGTGTTGCTGCCGATAATCAGCACCAGGTCGGCCTGCTCGATGTCCGAGATGGACCCGGAATCTCCGCCGTAGCCCACCGTCCGGAACAAGCCGATCGTCGCTGGCGCCTGGCAGTAGCGCGAGCAGTTATCCATATTATTGGTGCCGATCACAGCCCGAGCCAGCTTCTGCATCAGATAGCTCTCTTCGTTCGTGCACTTCGACGAAGAAACGAACGCCAGCGCATCCGGCCCGCTTTCCGCTTTTATCTCCGCGAATTTCCGCGCCACCAGCCCCAGCGCCTCATCCCATGTCGCTTCGCGGAACCGTCCTTCCTCGCGGATCAGCGGCTTGGTCAGTCGATCCGGGCTGTTCACAAAATCCCATCCAAACTTACCCTTGATGCACGTCGAAATCCCGTTCGCCGCGCCTTCCGCCGGCTCAACCTTTAATATGTGCCGGTCACGGGTCCAAATGTCGAAGCTGCACCCCACGCCGCAATACGTGCACACCGTCTTCGTCTTTTTCGTCCGCGGTTCGCGCATGGCCGCTTCCACTTCCGACAACTGCATGATCGCCTCGTACCCCAACTCCGGCTCGATCCCCTTCACCACGTCGATCATCCCGTCCAGCGCCGGCTTCGGCAGCGCGGTAAAGTAGCCCGCCTCGCCCAGCATCGATTTCTCCATCAGCGCATTGCACGGGCAAACCGTCACGCAATGGCCGCAGGAAACGCAGCTCGACTCGCCAATTGGTGCGCCGCCATCCCACAACACGCGCGGATGCTCATCCTCCCAACGGATGCTCAGCGTCTCGTTCACCTCTACGTTCTGACACGCTTCCACGCAGCGCCCACACAGGATGCACTGATCCGGATCGTAACGGTAGAAAGGGTTCGACTCATCCACGGCGTACGGCTTTGGCTTGTACGGAATTTCCTGGTGCTGCACCGCCAGCAGCTTCGTGGTGTTGTGCACCGTGCAGTTGCCGTTGTTGTTGTCGCACACCGTGCAATAGAGCAGGTGGTTGCCGAGGATTCGGTCGAAGGCCTCGCGCTGCGCCTTCTGCGCCCGCACTGACTCGGTGGCCACCTTCATCCCGTCCACAGCCGGCGTCGCGCAGCTCCGCACCAGCTTGCCGTCCGCCTCCACCATGCACGTGTCGCAGGTCTGGATCGGCCCCATCTGCGGGTGATAGCACACCTGCGGCACTTTGATGCCGGCGCGGTTGATCACATCCAGCAGCCGCTCGCCCTGGGAGAACTCGCGTGCCGTTCCGTCAATCGTCGCTATCGCCATGGCAGACCGCCGCTTGCTCGAGCGAACGCGATGCTACCACGCCAACCCCAGTCCTGCGTGTTAATTTAGATGCGATTCGCCGCCCCCTGGTCCCCGTTCCCCACCCCGGGTCCCTGCCTTTACGGCTGCCCCTCCGGCGTAGGATTCCCAGCGGTGAAGTCCGAACAGCAGGGTTTTGCCGCTGCCGAAAACTCCATCAGTTCTACCCGCGTCAGCTCCGGATCGTAAAAATTGAACTGCCACTTCCCGTCCCTCCCGACCTGCGGACGCGGTGCAGCGTCACCCAGGCGATCCTCCGCGTAGAGCGTCGTCACCGTCTTCTCCATGTTCATCACGCCGAGGGAAAAGTGATTCAGCACCCCTAGCTGCTGCTGCGAGATGTGGTCCGGCGCGCCCTGCCCGTTGTAGACCATGTATTCCAGCCAGTCGTGCCCGTCCGGAACCTGCTGCGAGACCCAGTCCGTGTGGTCCGCGTGCATGCCGCCGTACCAGTAGGGGTGGAACCCGAGCAGCTCGCGGTAAAACTTATCCTCATTCTCCTGGCTCCGCACAAACATCCCGACGTGAATCATGCGCCGCCCAATGGGATCGCCGCCGGTCAGCGAATACAGCGACGCCGTATTCTTCGTCGCCAGAATCTTCGCCGGCGGCTGCACAAATTCCACTTTGTTGTTTTCAGGATCCTGCACGTCGAACCACGCGCTGCCGTCGCTGCCCTGCTTCACCGCATCGGGTACAGTCACTCCGTGCCCTGCCAGGTAGAGGCGCATTTGTTCGGCGCTCTTCGTCATATACGCCAGGTGGTCCAGCCGGTTCGTGCCGGCGTCCGCAGGCATCGGCAGCACTTCGATGAACTGCTCCTCGTTCACGTAATAGCGAACCCCATCGCTGCGCTCCGGATCGCCTCCCTTCACCAGACCGACATCGTGCACATAAAAATGTTCCGCCTTGGCCGGATCGCTCGTGTACACCGCCATATGCGAGATACCCAGGATCGGCGGCCTGGTCTGCGCCGCGCAGGATATAGTGACGAACGCCAATGCTGTGACAGACAGACGCATGAACTTCAACCCCTCCCAAGTGCGTATCAAGGATAACCCCGGCACAAGCAACGGGGCCGAAGGATCGGCCACACAGGCCCGGGCTCGCCACCAACAGTGAAAGCGAATAATGCTCTACTATGTCCCCACGGATGAAACGTCGCAAGAAGCCCATCTCAGCGAATCTTCTGCGCCTTTTTCTGGTTCTCTGGATCCTTGCCAGCCTGGGCTACTGGATCGCGGGCATCGTCGATCTGTGGGACACCCGCGTTCACTGGGACCAGCGCGTCGCCATCCCCTTCCAATTCGATTCGGACTCGCGCCTTGTCCACAAGACCGGCCTGCGTCCGGAAGCTGGTGCCGCCGGTCTCGCCGCAGGCGATCGCATCGAAGCCCTCAACGGCGCCCCCTATAGCGGAACGGCCCAATGGGCCACCGTGCTTTCCGAAAGCCACCCCGGAGACATCCTCGACGTTGACGTCACCCGTCCTGGTGGCTCCCACGCCACCCTGACTTTGACCCTGGCTCGCACACCTTATCTCTATGGCCGCTTATCCCCCTTGTGGGCATTCTGGCAAGGTTTCCTGCTCGTCGGTCTGCTCACTCTGGTCTGCCTTCTCATCGGCTACTGGGTCGTTCTCACTCGACCTGCCGATCGCAACGCCTGGCTTCTCCTCGTTCTCCTTACCTTTCCCAGCGTCGTTTTCATCAATCCCGGCCTCGCGAGCGGGTTAGCGCTGGCCCTGCGCGGCTTCTGGTATCAGACGCTGCAGCTGGCTGGCGCGCCCGCCCTGCTCCTCTTCGGCATTTACTTTCCCGAACGCTCTCGCATCGATGCCCGCGCCCGATGGATCAAATGGCTTCTCCTCGCGCTCTATGGCATCTCCGTCCTTTTTCTCTATCCCTCCATCTACATGGAAAACTACGGCGGAGGCGACGGGCCGTTTCTCACCCGCGCCAGCGACATCGCCGGCGCCATCATCAACACACTCAACCTCCTCTGCATCGTTCTCTATCTCGTTCTCACCCTCGATAAGCTGCGTTCCGCCTCCACTGAAGACGCCCGCCGCCGTCTCCGCGTCCTCACCACCGGCATGAGCATCGGCATGGGCTCGCTGCTGGTCGTTTTTGTGCTGTTGCCCCACTTCGGCATTACCGGAAGCACGACCACTGGGTACTGGATTCGCAGCATCGGCGCCCTGCTCTTCATGCTGGCGCCGCTCACCCTCGCCTACGTTGTCGTGGTTCAGCGCGCCCTCGATGTCCGCGTTCTGCTGCGCATGGGCTCCCGCTATGCCCTGGCCACGGCTACTTTGTGGGTGCTTCAGATTGCCTTACTCACAGTCATCGGATTCCGCCTCTTTCTGCCCATGTTCGAAAGACGCGTTCCGCAGCCGTCGGACATCTGGGCTGCCCTGGTGTTCCTGGTCCTCATTCTTGCCCTGCGCTTTGGAGTCAGTAAGCGCCTCCAGCAATGGCTCGACCGTCAGTTCTTCCGCGAAGCCTACAACGCCGAGGTGGTGCTCAACGAGCTCTCCGACGAGGTCCGCCGTTTTACTGAAACTAAGCCTCTCCTCGAAACCGTAGCGCGCTGCATCTGCGATACGCTGCATATCCGCCAGATCGCCCTGCTGCTTCGCCGCGGTGATGCGTTCTACGTGGAGCAGGCCGTTGGCGTCTCCGCCGATGGAGCCATGACTCTGCCCGCACAAGCCTCGTCCATCCGCTATCTCCTCAATTCCAACGAACCGGCGCGGCTCTACCGCAACGATCCCGACGCCTGGTACCTGATGGCCGGCACCGCCGAGCGTCGCGCTCTCGACCTGCTCAATGCCGAGTTGCTCGTGCCCCTGCCCGGCCGCAACCGCCTCATGGGCGTCATGGCCCTCGGTCCCAAGCGCTCTGAGGCTGCCTGGTCCCGTACCGATCTGCAGGTCCTGCAAACCGTGGCCCGCCAAACCGGCCTGGCTCTCGAAGTCAGCGAGCTCGCCCACTCCCTCGCCGCGGAAGCCGCCCAGCGCGAGCGCGTCGATCGCGAAATGGAAATCGCCCGCGAGGTCCAGGAGCGCCTTTTCCCCCAGGAAATGCCCATCATTACCGGCGCCTCGCTCGCCGGCGCCTGCCGCGCCGCTCTCGGCGTCGGCGGCGACTACTACGACGTCTTCTCGCTGGAGGATGGCCGCCTCGGCCTCGCCATCGGCGATGTCTCCGGCAAAGGAATTTCCGCGGCCCTGCTCATGGCCAGCCTGCGCGCCTCGCTCCGCGGAGTCTCCCTCAACAGTCCCCGCAACTTCGCCGAGCTCATGCGCAAGGTCAATGTGCTCGTCTACGAAGCCTCGGCCTCCAACCGCTACGCCACCTTCTTCTTCGCCGCGTACGATCCGCACACCCGCCGCCTCGAATGCGTGAACGCTGGCCACAATCCCCCGGTTCTCCTCCGCAATGGCCAGGTCATCCGTCTCGAAGCCGGCGGTCCCGTGGTCGGGTTGCTTCCGCTCGCCCCTTACCTCGAGCAGGCGCTCACCCTCGAACCCGGCGATCTCTTGCTCCTCTACACCGACGGCATCAGCGAAGCCATGACTCACGACGACGAAGAGTGGGGCGAAGACCGCATGATCGAAGCCGCCACCGCGGTCCGCAACAAAGACGCCGGTGAAATCCTCCACGCAATGTTCGCCGCCGCCGACAAATTCACCGCCGGAGCCCCTCAGCACGACGACATGACTATGCTCATTTTAAAACTTGATTAACCGGTGCGGGCCATGCTGGAAAGATATGAATTCAGACTCTTCGAGAAATATGCCGATCTCCTCGGCGTTGCGCTTCCATCCGACACAAAGTCCGCTTATGGGATCGTGATCCTTCGCGGAGTGGTCGACGACGAACTCTTCACTCGTATTCGCCAGCTTCATCAGGATGCCCAGCGGGCGGGGGCTGGCCATATCTTCAGCCACTCCGAAATCACGAGGACGTACACCCAGCAGGAATTCGACGAGGCGGAGTTCTTCCTGCCGAAAATCCTCTTCACGCATCTCGCTGGTGAGGAATTCGGCACGAGATACAACGAATCCCCCGACTGTGAGCAGGAAGCTTTCGAGATTCTGTATCCTGATTCAGACTACAGCAACCCCGTCGTTGTAACGACGAAGGTGCCGTGCGGAATCTGTTCCACGCAAGCGACCCTCCTGCGTCTCCCCTTCGGACGGCTCGCGCGATCCAGACCGATCCAGAGACTCTGGGGTGGTGAGCTGGTCATCTCTGAACAACTCGCACAGGTCATCGGAGCAGAGCGGCTGACCGTTGGCGCGCTCTATCCCATCAGAAACATGAGATCATCCCCGGTTGCCCCTCTCGTACTCGCAAATTCAGCGGGATCAGAACTCTTCGCGTTATCTCAGAAACTCGGTCTGAACCCGGAGCGACTCGACTTCTGGAAATGGCTCCATAACGATGCACCTAAAGACCTGTCGAGCGTATTTCTCAGCGAACAGACCCAGGTGCAAATCAATGGGACGAACCTGTCTGCATTTTCTCAACTCTTGCCCGGCTCCCATCCTCTCGAAGTGTCCGGTGAGAATCGGTTCGGTGACGATCTCTTCGACACTTCAGCCGGCGGAAGCTTCCACTGCAAGTCCGGCGTGCTTGCCGGTAACAAACTACTTTCACCCCTGTCGATTCTCCGCTCCAGCTGGGACGGTTCGGACATTTGCAAAACGCGCATCTTCGTGGGTGCACGCCAGGGACTGTTTCGTCCCCATCCGCTCTTCGTTGTATCCAGACAATTTGCCGAGAAGATGAAGCGCGCAAAAATCAAAGGGCTGAGTTACGAGATTGTTCATGCGAGGTAAAAGGTAACGCGCATGCCACCGTTCCCGACGCCTTCCGCACTGAAGAGGCGGTCGAAGTCCTCCGAGCCCTCTTCGCCGCCTGCGACAAATTCACCGCCGGAGTCCCCAGCACGACGACATGACCATGCTCATCCTCAAACTCGCCTGGCATTCGAGCAAAAACCCAAACAACCCCAAACCCGGAGAACGCCAGGTTCACCCCACAGCAAGTAGTGCCACCGCCGCGTTGTCATCCTGAAGAGCGTAGCCACCAAAACAGGACCGCGAGCCAAAGGCCCGCGGTCTAGAGCCAATCCCTAATTCCGTAACCTTACAGCTTCGAGAAGAACCCCTTCATCCGCTCCAAACCCTCTTGCACATCCGCATGTGAAGTCGCATAAGACAACCGAATATGCTCCTCCGTCCCAAAAGCCTCGCCCGGCACCGTCACCACATGCGCCTCATGCAACAGCCGCTTCGAAAGCTCCATCGCCGTCGTCACACCAGCCTTCCCCAGATACGCCTTCACGTTGGGATAAACGTAAAACGCTCCCTCAGGCTTTGCGCACGTCACTCCGGGAATCTCGCTCAGCCGCGCCAAAATCCGATCCCGCAGCTTCAGATAATCCGCCCGCATTTCCAGCACGCACCCCTGATCCCCGCGCAGCGCCGCAATCGCCGCCTTCTGGACAAACGAGGCCGTACTCGAAGTCGACTGGCTCTGGAGCTTAGTCATCGCCGCAATCACCGGCTTCGGCGCCAGCGCGTAACCCGCGCGCCAGCCGGTCATCGCATACGTCTTCGACAGCGACCCCAGCACCACCACATGTTCCTTCGCATCGATGAACGACCCACCGCTCACCAGCGCCCCCGTGTATTGCAGATACACATAGCACTCGTCGAGCAGCAGCCAGATCCCGCGGTCATGCGCCAGCCGCACTATCCTCTCCAGATCCCCCGGCGATACCACTGCCCCCGACGGATTCGACGGCGAGTTCAGAATGATCGCCTTCGTCTTCGGCGTGATCGCCCGCTCAATCGCCTCCGCCGTGACACGAAAACCCTCCGCCTCCGGCGCCTCGAAAAACACGCACGTCGCGCCCGCGTACTGCACGATGTCTTTGTACGACACCCAGTACGGCACCGGCACAATCACCTCATCGCCGTGATCCACCAGCACCTGGATGGCGTTGAAGATCGCCAGCTTCCCGCCTGTCGAGAAAATCGCCTCGTCCGGCGTGTAGCTCGATCCAAAATCCGCCGCATGGCGCTCGACAATCGCCTGCCGCAGCTCCGGAATCCCCGAAACCACCGTGTACTTCGTGAAGTTTCCCTGGATCGCCGCGATCGCCGCATCCTTAATATGTTGCGGCGTGGCAAAGTGCGGCTCACCAGCGCCAAAATCCACCAGCTTCGCACCCTGCGCGCGCAGCTTCGCGGCTTCCGCGGTCACAGCCATGGTGGCGGATATCTCAATCCGCCCAATCCGCTCGGAGAAGACGTCAGCAGCAGTCGTAGTCATGCTGCTATTTTTTCAGATTTTCGCCGCTGCCGCCGGAGATTTTGTTGACTGCGGTAACCACATCTCCACAGACTCGGGAGCCAAAAGCTCGGCAGGCGTTCCCAAAACGCCCTTCCCTGAGCTCTCCGTGTCCTTTGTGGTGAACTTCCCCTACCCGAACGAAGTAACCCGCTTCGCGGCCGTCACCACGTTCTGCGCTGAATCCACCACGTCGCCCACCGCATCCTTGCCCCGCTTCAGATACTTATTCGCGGCGTCGCTCACGCTGTCCGCCGCATCGCGAACGTAATCCGTGGCGTCCGCCACCGTCCGCTTAATCTGCCGCCGCGTCCGCGCACCCGACTGCGGCGCATAAATCAGAGCCAGAGCGGCTCCTGCCGCGACTCCAACACCAAAGGCTGCCCAGAATTTCCATGCGTTCATCGTCGTTCTCCTCTCGGAGCTGACACTCATGCCATCAGATACGGCAGAGTGCCTGTTGGTTGCGTAAGACTGCCGAAAACCGCGAATTCCCGACAAAATCAGCGCTTTTCGGCCAATTGCCGAGCCTGCAGCGTCACCAGTTCGCTCAGGTTCTGCTTTTCGAGGCCATGCACCGTCCGGTTGAACTCATCCACCTTCGTCGACCAGTTCATCGAGCAGAACTTCGGCCCGCACATCGAGCAGAACGCCGCTTCCTTATAGTAGTCGTCCGGCAGCGTCTCGTCGTGCATCGACCGCGCCGTCTCCGGATCGAGCGACAACGCAAACTGCTTCTCCCAGTCGAACGTGTACCGCGCGTAGCTGATCGCATCGTCGCGATCGCGCGCGCCGGGCCTGTGCCGCGCGATGTCCGCGGCGTGCGCGGCAATCTTGTACGCGATCATGCCGTCTTTCACATCCTTCTCGTTCGGAAGGCCGAGATGTTCTTTTGGCGTCACGTAGCACAGCATCGAAGCGCCGTGCCAGCCGATCAGCGCAGCGCCAATCGCGCTCGTGATGTGGTCGTAGCCCGGCGCGATGTCGGTCACCAGCGGCCCGAGCGTGTAGAACGGCGCGCCGAAGCAGTACTCGACTTCCTTGTCTACCTGCTCTTTGATCTTGTCGAGCGGCACGTGGCCGGGGCCTTCGATCATTACCTGGCAGCCCTTGGCCCAGGCGACTTTGGTGAGTTCGCCCAACGTCTCCAGCTCGGCGAACTGCGCGCGGTCGTTGGCGTCGC
>PMAD01000173.1 GCA_003152415.1 Acidobacterium sp. | reverse complement strand
TGGCCGTATTCGGAGGGGCTGCGCATGGATGAGGCGATGCATCCGCTGACGCTGCTGACCTTCGGCTTGTATGGCGAGGCGCTGCCGAATCAGGATGGCGCGCCGGTGCGGGTGGTAGTGCCGTGGAAGTACGGGTTCAAGTCGGCGAAGTCGATTGTGAAGGTGAAGTTTGTGAAGAGCCAGCCGTCGACGACGTGGAATGACATGTCGCCGCAGGAGTACGGGTTCTACTCGAATGTGAATCCGAATGTGGATCATCCGCGCTGGAGCCAGAAGCGGGAACGGGTGATTGGGGCGCCGATCTTCCGGCAACTACAGCCGACGCTGATGTTCAACGGGTACAGCGATCAGGTTGCGAGCCTGTACGCGGGGATGGATTTGAGGAAGAACTTCTAAAGGCAGCCTGTAGCTGGGAGCCGGGAGCCTGCAGTTGAGACGAGATCAGCGAAAGGCGAGTAAGAAGCGGGCGGACTGCGAGCGAGAGGCGAATGAAAAAGCGCGGATCAAGACGCGTAGCAAAAAGTGGTTAGCCTAAGACCATCCATGAAGACCCGCAGGTTCCCTCACAGATGAGCAAGCGGTGGATTGTGGCGCTGAAGGTGGTGGCGCATGCGGCGTGTCTTGGGCCGGTGGCGTGGCTGGTTTGGCGGCTGTGGCTTTCGGTGACGACGGATCCTGGAGCGCTGGGACCCGATCCGACGCATACTGTGACCTTCTTTACCGGACGGGGAACGCTGCGGCTGCTGGTGATCACGCTGGCGGTGACGCCGGTGCGGCGCTTATCTCCGAAGCTCAGCTGGCTGGTGCGGTTCCGGCGACAGCTGGGGCTGTATGCCTTTTTCTACGCGTGCCTGCACCTGATGACGTATGTGTGGCTGTACGCGGGGTTCAGTTGGTCCGCGATGGTGGACGACATCAGCCAACGGCGGTTCATCACCGCGGGTTTGGCGGCGTGGCTGATGCTGCTGCCGCTTGCCGCTACGTCGACGACGTGGTCAATCCGCAAGCTGGGCGGGAAAAACTGGAACCGGCTGCACTGGCTGACGTATTGTGCTGCGATCACTGGCGTGGTGCATTACTGGTGGGGCGTGAAGTCGGGGGTGAAGACCCCGCTGGCGATCACCGTGGTGCTGGCGGTGCTGCTGGTCGCGCGCCCGTTGCTGGCCGCACGGCAGAGCTCAGAGCGCAGAGCACAGAGCACAGCCAGGGCGTGAGGAGCAGTGGTCAGTCGTCAGTGATCAGTGATCGGAAAACAGTGATCCGTTGTCAGCCGGCGCCGAGGGGTTT
Organism: Acidobacterium sp.; assembly: GCA_003152415.1. Taxonomy (GTDB): domain Bacteria; phylum Acidobacteriota; class Terriglobia; order Terriglobales; family Acidobacteriaceae; genus Palsa-343. The sequence continues at coordinate 16,744 of PMAD01000173.1, read as the reverse complement.
GGTCATTTTGATGAAGTGGCAGGGTTGGGTGACGCGGGGAACCATTTCGGGGCGGATGGGCGCAGTGCCGTCTTCGGCATAGCCGAGCTTGCGGTAGAAGGGCGGCAGTTCGGTGCGGAGGTTCACGACGGTCAGGTCCATGTGGTGGGCGCCCATCTCGCGAGCGAACTCTTCAGCGGCGGCCATGAGGCGGCGGCCGAGACCGGATTTCTGAAGCGACGGGTCGACGGAGAGCAGGCCGAGGTAGCTGCGGTCGCCGCGGAGCTCGACGTAGACGACTCCGGCGAGTGCGCTGTTTTCTTCGGCGAGCATGAAGCGGCCCTTCTGGAAATAGGCGCGGGTCTCGTCGGGCGAGAGGCGATCGCGCAGGATGAAAAAAGCCTCGACTTTGAAGGCCTGGTTAATGAGGGCCATGAGGGCGGGGAGATCGGATTCTTCGGCGAAACGGATTTCCATCGTTCTGTTCTTTCCCTCTGCGTGCCGATAACAAATTGAAAGGGCCGGAAGCTTGTGGCTGCCGGCCCCAGGAAACGGTCGCGCTTGGCGATTATCGCGAGCCGGGACCTTTATTGAGGGCGGCGTCCTTCTGGGCCAGTACCTGCTGCACCTTTTGCTCGAGTTGGGCAGCCTGGGGCATGAGGCCGAGGGCCTGCTGAACTTCCGGATCCCAGTCCTCTTTGACTTTGAGCTCAGAGGTGAGGCCGAACTGCGTGGCGAAGATGGACGCTTTGACGTTCGTCTTCACCCAATCGAGATTGGCATCGAGTTCCTGCGGCGTGTAGTCGTAATTCTGCGTGGCGAGGTACTGCTTGAAATCGCCCAGGACAGAATCATCAACCTGAAAATCTTTGTTGACGGTGCGATGGGCGAGATATTCCTCGGTGAACCCGAGGAAGGCGTCGCGTTCGAGGAGCAGATCCTGGAAGGGTGTGGACTTCGGCGTCTCGATTTTGACGTCAGGGGTGATGCCACCGCCGCCGTAGACGGTACGACCGGAGTCAGTGAGCTTGACCTCGCGGTCTTTGTCGTCCTGAGGCTGCTGATCGTGGTTGTAGTAGTAGTCGTAGAGCGAGACGCCGTTGTAGTTGCGCTGAATGAGGCGGCCGCTGGGCGTGAAGTAGTGATACGTAGTGAGGGCCAGGCCGGTGTTGTCGGAGAGCGTGTAGACGGTCTGGACGAGGCCCTTGCCGAAAGTGGTTTCGCCGGCGATGAGAGCGCGGTCGTGATCCTGCAACGCGCCGGAGACGATTTCAGCGGCGGAGGCGGTGCCGCGATTCACGAGAACGACGATGGGGAAACTGTCGCCTTCATTGCCGTGGGTGGCGCGGTAGACCTGCTCAGGGAAGGCGCGNNACGCCGCCGGGATTGCCGCGAAGATCGAGGACGAGGCCTTTGAGGCCGGGGCCGAACGATTCGATGGCGTCGTCAAACTCGCGGCCGGTGGTTTCCTGGAACTGGCGGATGTGGAGATAGCCGATGCCGGGGCGGATTTCGTAGCTGAGGTCGATGCTGGCGTTGGGAATCTCGTCGCGGACGAGGTCGAAGTTGAGCGGAGACGAGGCGCCGACGCGGGTCATGGTGACGTTGACTTTGGTGCCGCGCGGGCCTTTGAGGCGATTGGCGACATCGTCGGAGGTCATGCCGTTGGCGGACTGGCCATCGATGCTGGTGATGACATCGCCGGGATGGATGCCGGCGCGGAAGGCCGGGGAACTCTCAATGGGGTTGACGACGACGACTTTGCCGTTCTGCTGCACGATGAGCATGCCCACGCCGTAGTACTTGCCGTGCTGGTCTTCCTTCATCCTTGCGTATGCTTTGGGGTCGTAGAAGCTGGAGTGAGGATCGAGGGTGTGCAGCATCTCCGGGATGGCGCCGTCGTAGATGGCTTTGTCGGGCATATCGCCGGTGAGGGGCTCAGCGTAGTTCTTCGCGACGATGTCGTAGACAGCGCTGAAGGACTTGAGGCCATCGCGGAAGGTGGACTCGTCCTGCGCGGACTGAGCGCCGACCTGCTGGCTGAGCACCATGCCGCCGAGTGCGCAGACGGCAAAGAAGACGATGAGGGAGAAGAGGGTGCGACGGGTGCGGATGGACATGCTGATCGGGAGTCCTCGCGCGCTTTTGTCCGGCGTGGGGCCGAAAAAAAGCGACTTTACAGGAAGTATAACAGCCAAAAGCGAGCGTACGACGAGGTAAAAAGCGAGCGAGAACCGAGCTGGTAGCTTGTGGCTGGCAGCGGGTGGCTGGTGACGAAAAGAGCGCTGCGGGCGGGGTATTTCGGGGCGATTCGGGTCTGGAGCCGGGAAAGTGAGGCAAACCTGGGCGAGGTGTGGTAGCGTGATGCCAATTTGGCCCCCGCAAGCATGGTTTTGAGGGTCCTGAGAAGAGGATTCCGGATGTCGATTCGCTGGCAGGCAGGCGCAGTTTTGCTGCTGTCGATGGCGGTGTTCGCCCTGGCGCAGCAGGGTGGGACCGCTCCGGGCGCCAGTCAGAGCGCGGCTCCGAGCGGCGGACAGCAGCGGGGCGTACAGCCGATGAACGAAGACGCGACGCCGCCCGTCAAAAACGGCCATCAGTACGTAGTAGCAATCGGCATCGACCGCTACGACAACTGGCCGGTCCTGAGTACGGCAGTCAGCGACGCGACCGGTTTTGCGAAGCTCCTCACGAGCAAATTCGGGTTTGAATACGCGGTTGAGCCGCTGACGGAGAAAAACGCGACGCAAAAGGCGATTATTTCGCTGATCGACGACGACCTGCGCAACCGGCTCCAGCCCGAAGACTCGCTGATCATTTTTTTTGCCGGGCACGGGACGACGCGCAACGACAAGATCGGCGATGTAACGCGGTCGGTGGGATTCATTGTGCCGGTGGACGCGCACCGGGACGCGGACAACCGCTGGAGCGATTACCTGAACGTGGAGGAGCTGCTGCGGACGATCAGCACGCTGCCGGCCGGGCACATTCTGGTGATTCTGGACAGCTGCCACAGCGGCATGGCGCTGGGCAGCAAGTTCTCGACGGCACGCGACGACACGCGGTTTCAGCAGGACATGCTGCGGAAGGTGAGCCGCAAGGTCATCTCCAGCGCGCAGGGGGACCAGCAGGCGGCCGACCAGGGGCCGCTGCCCGATCACTCGTTGTTTACCGGGCTGATGATGCAGGGACTGACGACCGGCCAGGCCGACGCGTACGGCAAGGGGCTGGTGACGTCGAGCCAACTGGGAGCGTATGCGCAGCATGAGGTGGGAGTCGCCGAGGGATCGAAGCAAACGCCGTTGTTCGGGTCGTTCGATCTGGATGAGGGAGGGGAGCTGATCATCCACCTGGGCGCGGGGCCGAGCACCGCGGCGGAGGGCGCGAACCCGGCCACCACGCTGACGAAGTACGAGAATAACGAGGTTGCGCGGATGCGCGCGGAGGGCAGCGATGAAGGGCGGCAGTACTGGCGCGCCGACGATTCTTTGAAGAATTTCCCTGCGGCCCGCAGCGCGGCGCTGAAATTGTGCGATGGCGGCGACGGCTGGGGTTGCGCGGAGGGGGCGATCAGCTTTGCCACCGGGTTGGGGGGAGGGACCGACTATCCGCGAGCGGTGAACCTGGCGCAGCAGGCGTGCAATGCGCATGTTCCCGACGGATGCGTGATTCTGGCGGCCTTGTTCTCCACTGGGGAGACGATTGAGCCGGATGTACAGAGCGCGGCGCGCCTTTTCCAGGAGGCGTGCAGCCAGGGAAATCTGCACGGTTGTTTCGGGCTGGGCAGCCTGTATCAGCAGGGTCGCGGGGTGACCCAGGATAACGACCAGGCGAAGAGTCTCTATACCAGAGCCTGCGACGGCGGAGAGATTAAAGGGTGCAACGGGCTGGGGGTCCTCTATGCCTATGGCGTCGGGGTTCCGCGCGACTACGGTCAGGCGCTGAGCCGGTGGCAGAAGGCCTGCGATGGCGGCCTGATGAAGAGTTGCGAAAACGTGGGTGACCTCTATCTGAACGGGCTGGGCGTGACCAAAGATCCGGAGAAGACGGCCAGCTTATTCCAGAAAGCCTGCAACGGCGGTGAAATGGAAGCCTGCAGCCGGCTGGGTTACATGTACCAGGCCGGACTGGGAGTTGCGAAGGACGGAGTGCAGGCGGTGAAGCTGAACCAGACGGCGTGCGATGGCGGGGAGACGCTGGGCTGCCGGAATCTGGGGAACATCTACGAGTTTGGCAGTGGGGTACCGGTGGATGTCGCGCGAGCCGCGGTGTATTTCCGAAAATCCTGCGACAGCAGTGGGGGGAAGGTGGGCTGCAACAACCTGGGAACGATGTACGAACGGGGGCTGGGTGTGAACCGGGATCCGCGGGAGGCGGCGCGGCTCTACAACCGGGCCTGCGAGGCGGGCCAGGTGATCGGGTGCCGCAATGTCGCATTTCTCTTCGCGCAGGGGAACGGGGTTGGGAGGGACGAGGGAGAGGCGGCGCGCATGTTCCGCAAGGCGTGCGACGGCGGTGACCTGGTGGGATGTACCAAGCTCGGGCAGATGCTGGCCGGTGGAGAAGGCGTAGCAAAAAACGCAACCCAGGCGGTGGGGTTGTTTCGAAAATCCTGCGACGGGAAAGAGATGGAGGGCTGCCTGAACCTCGCGTACATGATGCAGAACGGGAATGGAGTGGCGAAGGATCCAGCCGCGGCGATCACTCTGTACGGGAAGGTTTGCGACAGCGGAGGGATGCTGGGCTGCACCCAGCTCGGCTACGTGTATTCCACGGGAGCGGGCGTCGCCAAAGACGACGCGCAGGCGAACAGCTTCTACAAGAAGGCCTGCGACGGGGGTGACATGACCGGCTGCACGCAGCTGGCCTTCGCGTATTTCGAAGGTTTGGGCGTGGCCAAAGACATTAACAGGACCATCGAGCTGGACCGTAAGGCGTGCGACAACCAGGGAGTACAGGGATGTACGACGCTCGCGTTCATTTACTCCACCGGCGCGGGCGTGCCGAAGGACAGCGCGGAAGCGGCGAAGTACAGCCGCAAGGGATGCGATGGTGGAAACCTGTCGGCGTGTATCAACCTGGCGGTCACTTACTACACCGGCCGCGGATCGCCGAAGGATGTGGCTCAGGCGGTGGCGCTGGACACCAGCGCGTGTGCGGGCGGCGAGACGTGGGCGTGCACCAGCCTGGCGTCGACGGAATTCATGGCGCAGCAGGGACTGGGCGATGAGAAGGATGACGCGCACGTGGCCGGCGAGAGCCGGAAGACCTGCGACAGCGGGCAGATCACGGGGTGCGTGATGCTGGCTCTTCTGCTGCACAATGGACTGGGAATCGCGCAGGATGACAATGCGGCATTGGCGCTGTTTCATAAGGCATGCGACGCAGGCGCAACCATCGGCTGCATGTACCTCGGCGCCGCGTATTCGTACGGAACGGGCGTGGCGAAGGATGACGTGCAGGCGGCCGGCTATTATCGCAAGGCCTGCGACGGCGGGAATGTGGCGAGCTGTACCGCGCTGGGATTTGCCTATCAGAACGGCTTCGGCGTGACCCGGGATGCGGTGCAGGCCTTTGCGCTGTATCGCAAGGCCTGCGATGGCGGCCAGCTGGCGGGCTGTCACAAAGTGGCAGTTGGCTATCAGAGCGGGGAGGGCACGCCACGGGATCCGGATGAGGCGGTGGCCTTCTTCCGCAAGGCGTGCGATGGCGGGGATACGACGGCGTGTGAGGATTTGAAGGCCGAGCAGTGAGAGAGCAGCGAGAAGCGTTTAGCGAAAGACGTTTAGCGAGAAGCTATTAGCGAGAGACGTTGAGCGAAGAGCGAGCGGAAGGCAAGCCAAATGCGAGCCAGGAGCGCTTAGCGGGACGCAGCCGGCGCAGATCTACGAGGCTGCGATCCGTTCGAGTTGGGCGAGGTGGTTGAGGTCGTGTCCGCCCATGGTTTCCACAATGGTGGCGAAGGTCATGGCGCCCCGCTCGGGGTGAGTGACGGGCTTGTTCGCGTGGGCGGGCAGCGCGGATTCGATCAGCAGCAGGTTCCAGCGGCGAAGAACCGCGAAGGTCGCAAGCGCATCATTGGCGTCCATGGTGGAGTAGCGCGCGGCCCACTTGTCCTGATCGAAGGGCTGGACGATGTGATGGTCTTCGGCGAGGGTCTGGCGGAGACGAAAGGCGAAAACAGTTTCGCAGTCGGCGAGGTGGCAGAGGATGTCGCGAGGGCTCCACTTGCCGGGCGCGGGCGGGGTGGTGATTTTGGCCGGACCGATGGCCTGGGCGAGGGCTTTCAGGCGCGCGGGCGTGTTGGGGAGGACGGCGAGGGGGGCCTGACCCTGGAGGAATTTGGCGTAGGGATTAGCGGTATCGGCGGCGGTGGACATGGGACTCTCGCTTTCTGGCGCTAGTATTCCACGGGCCGGCTGGACAAGGGAAAAAGTATGTGACGAAGCGAGGGCCCGAGCTTGTTCCTGGCTTTGAGCGGCCGGGGGGTAGTGTCCTAATTTGCGTTCTGGCTGCGGTTCTTGGGTTTTATTTTGGGGCAATTTGGAGTCGGAGCGGCGATTTTCCGACTGGTCCTGCGCCTGGCGTGCTACCCATAGTTCCGGTTCCGCTAACCACTATCTTTTCGGAATCGGCTGAGCCCACACCGCCGCCAAGGGTTTCCCTAAGAATCGAAACAAGTTGGGCTCCAGCCTGTTTATCTCCCTCTGGAGCATCCGCGCGTATTCCTACAACTACACCTTGCGCTCCCCCTCCCCCGAAAGGATGGAAAAAATTCATCAGCACTCCTGCACTTTGTAAACATCCGAGAATCGCGTCTGCCGTCCTACTCACTTCCGGGGTATCGCCCACAATAACTACATCCACCGTTTGTCCCCCCATCGACGCGAATGCCTCTGTAATGCGCTGTTTCTGGTCTGGCGTGATAACACGATCAGCAAGCCGAGCTTCTAATTGGAGCCGAGCGAGCCTCTCGCGTTCAGCCGTTTCATTTGCAGATGCGGCTCGTGCATTGGCTTGTGCAATGTCGAGTCGAAACCCCTCCGCCTTCGCATTTGCTTCAGCAGAATGTTGTTCTGCTAGAGCGAGGCTTGCTTGGGCTTTGGTTGCGCGCTCGTTTGCTTCGGCAGCACCTCGATTTGCTGTCGCAATATCTCGTTCAAATCCGCCCGCTAGCGCCTTGGCTTCTGCGGCTTCCTGTTGGGCATGTGCAGTCTTTTGTTGTTCGCCCTCAAACCTTAATTGGAAGTCGGCCAACTCTCCAGATTTTATTGCACTTATTCGGTTATTGACGATCAGCGCACCCGCACCAAAGACAAAGGTCGCTGCCAAGAGCACCACGCCCCCTATTTCCCAAAGTGACTTCCATCCTTCGAGTGACATCGAAATCCTCCAGATAGTCCTTACTACCTTTGCTGTACTGATGGGTTGCTGCGCCTGTATTTTCCCGTTCGTCTACATAAGATATTGTACCCCAAAAAAACATTGACATTCTCAAGTTTTCGGGGTACAGTAATTACAGAGGGTTGATTATGGCGAACGTGCTCAATATGGTNNCACCGCGATACGATCATGCGGCTTGGCGTAAAGGTTGGGCAGGGCTGCATGGCGCTGATGGATGACCAGATGCGGAACCTGCCATGCACTCGCTTGGAGATGGATGAGATTTGGGGATTCGTCGGCAAGAAGGATCGCAATGTTCGCATGGGTGACAGCGAGAGGGTCGGTAGCGTCTGGACGTTCTGCGCGATTGATGCCGAGACGAAGCTGGTTCCGGCGTTCAAAGTCGGGGATCGCAATGCGGCCACGACTTGTGCCTTCGTTCTCGACGTGGCGGAGCGAATGTCCAACCGGGTGCAAATCTCCACAGATGGGTTTCCAGAGTATCGGGATGCCATCGAAGCGGCCTTTGGTGGGGATGTAGACTTCGCGCAGATCATCAAGACCTATGGCCACGAAGAGACGACCAGCAATCGCCGGTACAGCGCGCCTGAGTTCGTGTCCTCTGAAAAGCGGCATGTGACCGGGCGACCCAACCACGATCTGATCTCTACCAGCTACGTCGAACGGTTGAATGCGACCACACGGCTGCACATGCGCCGTCTGACTCGGCTTACGCTGGCGTTCTCGAAGAAGCGCGAGAACTTCGAGGCGGCGGTCGGGCTGCACTTCGCCTATTACAACTTCGTGAAGCGGCACAATACCATCCGCTGCACCCCGGCAATGGCCGCTGGCGTCACTGGCACGTTTTGGAGCGTGGGCGACTTGGTAGAGGCGTCGGCATGACCCAGATAGAAGAACTTGGGGATGTGATTCACAAGCTCCACGGGGCAAAGGCTACGCACGTTGAGAGTGTTCCCGTAAAAGAGGTTTTCAAGGGCAAGACAGTCTGGGATGGCGTGGTGGAGGTGTTCGACCTCAAGGGCCATCCCAAGACGCATAGAGCCTATGCCTGGACACACGCCACAGACGACCCAGCGCAGCCCAGACGGAGCGTTACCGTGCTGCATATCCCCCCGGCTGTATCGCCCGTAACTGCCGTCAGAGCGGCCATCCTTCAGGAGATGCGAAATGCCCAAGCCTAAAAAGGTCGGTAGACCGGCTCTACCCAAAGGGAGCGCCAAAGCTGAGACCTTGCGTATCCGAGTCACGCCCGCTGAGCTGCGGACATTTGAGGCGACGGCAAAAGCCAAGAAACAGACCGTATCGGAATGGATTCGCAGCACGTTATCTGCCGCGATGGAGGCATAAGCCTGTGGAAATCAAATTAGGACACTACCGGCCGGGGACAGAATTTGAAAGGAGCGGCGAGACGGGATAAGATAAGGACAGACGAGTTTGTCCGGTAGCGCGGGTGTGCGGGCCGGAGAGATGAGTGGGCGCGAGCCCACTTTTTATTTGGTCTATTTTCAGGCGAAGCGGCGGCGGGCGTTCGGGGCGGATTTTCACGATATGGCGTTCGATGTGGAACAGATTCGCGCCACCGGCCAACGTGTGGCGGCCTCGCACGGGCTCGACGTAGTGGAGATCGAGTTTCTCGGTGGAGCAAAGCATCGGCTCCTGCGCGTGTTTATCGAGAAGAACGCGGAGGAGCGGAAGAAGCTGGCGGAACAGGCGGCGGATGCAGGAAGTTTGGAAGTGGCCGCAGCCGCTGGGGCCGGTGTGGATCAGCTGGCAGGCGTGACGCATGAAGATTGCGCGGCCTTCAGCCGGGATTTTGGGACGGTTCTGGATGTGGAGGATTTGATTCCCGGGGGCGAGTACACCCTGGAGGTTTCATCGCCGGGGCTGGACCGGAAGCTGAAGGGAATTGAGGACTACCGCCGGTTTGCAGGGATGCTGGTGAAGGTGCAGACGTTCGAGCCGGTGGCGGGCAACCGGCACTGGCAGGGCAGGATCGCTGAGGTTGGCGACGCGTCAGTGAAACTGGCATTGAAACGGAAGGGTGCAGTGCGCGGGAAGAAAGCGAAGAGCACAGAGCTCAGAGCACAGAGCTCAGCAAAAGTAGGTTCTGAGGAAGTGGAAATTACGTTGGCGAATATTGAGAAGGCGAATTTGGCGCCGGAGATCTGAGAAGCAGGGTTTAGGGTTTAGTGATTAGAAAAAGCAAAAGCAAGAACGAAAAGAAAGTTCAAGGACAGAGAGAAACAGATGGCGAGTGTGCTTTACGAGAGCATTGAGGCGTTGAGCCGGGATAAGGGCATCGATGCGCAAATTGTAATTACGGCGGTCGAGGATGCGATCGCGCTGGCGACGCGGAAGTATTACAAGACGCAGGAAAACATGCGCGCGGAGCTGGACAAGGACTCGGGCGAGATCCGGGCGTACGTCTTCAAGACGGTGGTGGAGACGCCGGAGCTGATCGAGGACCCGGTGAACCAGATCGCGCTCGAAGAGGCGCGGGCATTGGCGCCGGAGGTGGAAGTGGGCGGAGAGATCCGCTACTACAAGGCGACCGACGTGCTGGGGCGGATTGCCGCGCAGATGGCGAAGCAGGTGATCTTCCAGAAGGTGCGCGAGGCGGAGCGGGACACGGTTTTCAACGAATACGCGCATCGCGTGGGCGAGGTGCTGAACGCGACGGTGAAGCGCGTGGAACTGCAGGACGTGATCTTCGACCTGGGCAAGGCGGAGGCGCGGATGCCCAGGCGCGAGCAGTCGCGGCTGGAGCAGTTCGCGGTGGGCGAGCGGGTGCGCGTGGTCCTGCAGCGGGTGGATCGGGCATCGCGGGGGCCGCAGGTGGTGGTGTCGCGGGCCGCGCCGGAGCTGGTCCAGAGCCTGTTCCAGAGCGAGGTGCCTGAGATTTACGACGGGACAGTGACGATTCGCGCGATTGCGCGCGAGGCCGGCGAGCGGACCAAGATCGCGGTGATGTCGCGCGACAAGGACGTGGATCCGGTGGGCGCATGCGTGGGCATGAAGGGCATGCGCGTGCAGTCGATCATCCGCGAGCTGCGCGGCGAAAAGATCGACATCATCGAGTTCAGCGAGGAGATCACAACGTTTGCTGAGAAAGCTCTGCAGCCGGCGAAGGTGAGCCGGGTGAGCATTGCCGATTTGGAAGACAAGCAGCTGGAAGTGATTGTCGATGACACGCAGTTGTCACTGGCCATCGGCAAGAAGGGCCAGAACGTCCGCCTGGCGGCGAAGCTGCTGGGCTNNCAGGAAGTCGAACAGCAGATGCAGGCCATGGCAGGGGCGACGGCGACGCCGATTGAGCAGGTGGGCGAGCTGGGCGATTCGATCATCCAGAAGCTGGTGGCGGCCGGAATTACGACGGTGGAAGCGCTGGCCGATATGACGCCGGAGCAACTGGAGGAGATTCCAGGGATCGGCGAGAAGACGCTGGAAAAGATCAGCGTGGCAGTGCGCCATTACTTCGGCCAGTACGAAGAGGGCGAAGAGCGTCCGCCGGAGCTGGCGGCTGCTGCGGAAGCCACGACTGAAGCTGCCGAGCCGGCGGAAGGAGCCGAGAGCACTGCCGGAACAGCGGAAAGCTCTGCGGAAACTGCCGAAGCTGCGGAGGAGAAATCCGAAGAGGCAACGCGAGCGGCCGAAGAGGCGTCGATCGACGAGGAGATCGATGCGCTCGAGCAGGATCTAACGCAAAGCGAAGAGGAGCCCGACAGTGAGGATAGTACGGGGATCATTCGCGACGACGTGGCCGAAGAGCGCCTCGCGGAACTGACCGAGGTCGGGCCCGATCTGGACGAAGAGGGGGCCGAAGCGGTGGCACCGGGCAATGAGGACACCAGCGAGACGCTGGTGGAGCACGAGACGCATTCTGAGCCCGGCGAAGACGATGCGGTGCTCGGGGGCAACGTCGAGCAGGTGCGGGATGAAGAGGGCGAGAAGTAGCGCCAGGGTGCTGGTGTGCTGCTTCGAATCGCGGTTGGGGCGGATTTTGTCGGTCCTTCACGGGGAATTGAGCCGCGAAGGCAGCGGTTTTCAGAGATAATGAGATAGATAGCAGACCCACAAGTCAGGAGTTGTCTTTATGAAGGACTTTATGAAGGACTAAGGACCGGTGGGAAGTCGAAACAACACGGGGACGGATGAGCACAGTTCGAATCAATGAATTAGCGCGAGAGCTGGAAGTCAAGAGCAAGGAAATTCTGGATGCTCTCACAGCAGTCGGGGTCACCGAGAAAAAGACGCATTCGAGCTCGATCGAGACGGATGAAGCCGAGCGTGTGCGCACGCACATCCTGAGGGCGCGGGGTGGGAGCGGCAGCGCGGCAGCGGCGCGGCATGAGGCCGAAGCCAAGCCGAAGATCGATTGGTCGAAGGTCCACAGCGTAGGCGACGTCGCCAAAGCGATCCTCGAAAAGAAGCAGCAGGAGGCGCATCCGGCGCCCCCGAGAGCGGCCACGCCCGCGGCGGCGCCAGCCGGGGCCGCGCCGCAACCGGCTGCGACTATGAATGCAGCCGCGGCGAAACCCCCGGCCAGCACAGCTTCAGCAGCGGGCACGCCTGCGGCAGCAGCGCCAGCACCAATTGAGGCGAAGCCGGCCCCGAGGAAGATTGTTCCGCAGGTGCGGCAGGCTCCCAACATTGTTGTGGCTCCGCCACGGCCAACTCCGCCGCAGACGCCAGCGATCGCGTCGAAGGCGCCGTCGGGTCCGGTGGTGGCCAGGCCGCCCATTGCAGCGGCAGCGAGTCCAGGGGCAGCTCCGGCGACGGACGGCAAGCCCACAGCGCCGCCTGGGGTGGTTGCTATGAGGCCGGCAGCCACAGCGGCCCAGACAGCTTCGAGCGCGACGCCAGCGGCGGTGCCGGGACCGGTGGTTGTCGCAGCGGCACAGGGAGCTGGCCCGTTGGAGGCAGCAGCGAGATCGGCCGCGCCGGCAGCAGAGGCCGAAGTTTCAACGGCCGCACGGGTGGAGACGCCTGTGCCGCGTCGCGTGATTATGCCCCAGACGGGACCGCGTCCGGTTTACAGCGCGCCACCTCCGTCAGCGGCAGCAGCGTCGGGGCAAAACGCGGGTGGCGGAATTCAGCGGGGAAGGCCGATTTTCGACCGCAGGCCCACAGGAGCGCCCGGAGGATCGGGCGGCGGTCCCCGCCCGGCAATGGGCGGAGCCCAGCAGCTGCAGCCGGGCGTTCGGCGTCCGATGCACCCAACACGGTCAGCGCCGGGTGGTCCTTCGGGACCGGGGCAAAGGCCGGGGATGGGCGCGCGTCCGGGATTTGGCGCGAGGCCGGGATTTGGGCAGCGCCCGGGCATGGGCGGCGCGCCGGCACTGCCGCCTCCGGGTGAAGCGCCACGTCCGCAGCGTCCGGGACCGCGAGGACGCGGACGGCCGCGCTACGAGAAGAGCAAAGAAGGTCCGATGAAGGGCTTTGCGCCGCCGTCACGAATGACAGCGCAGGTTCCCACTGGACCGGTGGAGATCACGCGCACCATCACCGTGACGGAAGGAGTCAGCGTCAAGGACCTGGCGGAGAAGCTGGCAATCCGCGGCAAGGACCTGATTGCGACGCTGCTGATGAAGGGCGTCTTTGTCACTGTCAACCAGACGCTGGATGCGGAGCTGGTGAAGGAAGTCGCGGCGCAGTTTGGCGCCGACGTGCAGGTGATCACCTTCGAGGATCAGATGGCGAACGAAGCCATGGAGAACATCCTCTCCACCGAGAATCCCGACGAGCTGGAAGTGACGCGGCCACCGGTGGTGACAGTGATGGGGCACGTCGATCACGGCAAGACATCGCTGCTGGACGCGATCCGCGAGACGGACGTGGCGGGCGGCGAGGCGGGCGGGATCACGCAGCACATCGGCGCCTACAAGGTGAAGATCGCCAAGGCGGATTCACCGGCGTTCGGGCGGGAGATTGTTTTCCTGGATACGCCGGGTCACGAAGCGTTTACGCGGATGCGCGCGCGCGGCGCGAAAGTCACGGACATCGTGGTGATCGTGGTGGCGGCGGACGACGGCGTGATGCCGCAGACGCTGGAGGCCATCGACCACGCAAAAGCGGCGAACGTGCCGATGATCGTGGCGGTGAACAAGATCGACAAGCCGGAGGCGCAGCCGGATCGGGTGAAGAAGCAGCTGGGCGATCGCGGGCTGGTTCCCGAAGAGTGGGGCGGCAGCACGGTGTTCGTCGACGTGTCGGCGAAGAAGCGGATGAATCTCGACCTGCTGCTGGAGATGATCTGCCTGGTTGCGGATCTGCAGAACCTGAAAGCGACGCCGAACCGGCTGGCGGTGGGCACGGTGATCGAGGCGAAGCTGGATCGCGGTCGCGGTGCGGTCGCTTCGGTGCTGGTGCAGAATGGCACGCTGAAGAACCAGGACAATTTTGTGGTCGGCAACACGTTCGGAAAGATTCGCGCGATGTTCGACGATCGCGGCCGGACGGTAGACTCAGCGGGACCTTCAACGCCGGTAGAGATTGTGGGACTGGAAGGCATGCCGGACGCGGGCGACACCTTCCTGGTGGTGAGCGATCGCGACAAGGCGCGCGGCATCGGGCAGTATCGCAAGATGCGCGAGCGCGAGGCGCAGCTGGCCAAGTCTTCGCGCGTGACCCTGGAAGGGCTGGCGGATTCGATCCACCAGGCGGGGATGAAGGAGCTGCCGCTGATCCTGAAGGCCGACGTCACGGGATCGGAAGAGGTGCTGGCCGATTCGCTGCAGAAGATGTCGACAGAGAAGGTGCGCATCAAGGTGATCCACTCCGGCGTGGGCGCGATTACCGAGAGCGATGTGCTGCTGGCGTCGGCGTCGAACGCGATCATCATCGGGTTCAACGTGCGGCCGGAGCGCAAGGTCGCCGATCTGGCGGAGCAGGAAGAAGTNNCGCGCGGAGGTGCTGAACGTCTTCCGCATCCCGAAGGTGGGAACGATTGCGGGCTGCCGCGTGACGGATGGCGTGCTGCGGCGCGACTCCGAAGTGCGGCTCATGCGGGATGGCGTGCCGGTCTACAAAGGCAAGCTGACCTCGCTGAAGCGCTTCAAGGACGACGCGAAGGAAGTGTCGAACGGCATGGAATGCGGCGTCGGCATCTCGAACTTCAACGACATCAAAGTCGGCGACACCGTCGAGGCGTTCGTCACGGAGAAGATCGCGGCGGAGCTAACGGCGTCGTAAAACAGCGGTCAGCGTACAGCGTTCAGCGTTCAGAAAAAAGCGCTCGGCAGATGCCGGGCGCTTTTGCTTTGGGATCATCCCCGCAGACGTAAATCGTCGTCGAAACTTCCGGGTTTGCCAGTCATACGCCAACAACCGAACGCCGGGATCACTACTCGACAAACATCGCCGACTATTGAGCTGAGTCGGACGTTAGATCGGTGCGGGTCAGCCGAAGATAGTGGACCACGGCGATCCTGCCCTCACCGAGCGGAAGCGTCGGGATGGAGATGACATCGCCGGATCGGACCACCAGAGGAGTCAGGTCCGCCGGAAGCGCAACGGGGACAATTTCTTCTTCTCTGTTGCGAAACCCCGTCCAGCCCCGCGGATTCGTAAAGGCGCTGAACGTGCACTTGATCTTGTCCGTGCCCTCGACAGGTTCCACCAGCAGGTCATACCCAAAAACGACATTCAAACGGTCGTATTGAAGGTAGAAATGGAAAAGCTCGGCAGGCTTGCTCCCATCTACGTCCGCATCAAGGGACCAGCCCCCTGGTTCGTCGAAAGCGGGAGGCGACGAAGGCTCCGATTCGGATAAGTCAATCACAACGCCGTTCGCCTTGATGCCACCGTGTTCATATCCCTCGACACGCGCCGTCGATGGAATGGCAGATACCGGGCTGTAAAAGGGCGAGCGAGCGTACTTCTGACAATGACCGCTCAACGGACTTGCAAAGGCAAGCAACAGGAAGTATCTGTGCATATCGGTCTCCGAATACTGCTCAGACGCAGGACCCTGCCGATTCGTTCACCGAGAGCATAGTACGCCGAGAGGGCGGTTGGGGTGCTTTCGGCGTCAATTGTTGAGTTTCGGTTGGATTGTCTGCTATCCGGGAGTTGGGATCTGTGGGTCCCTTCTATCGCCCGAGTTCCTCCAGCATCTTTTCCCGGAGGAGCGTATTCACTTTGGTCTGATAGCCGGTCCCCTTGGCCTTCAACCACGCCAGCACATCCGTATCCAGACGAATCGATACGGGCTGCTTGACGGGCCGGTACCACTTTCCGCGCACGGCATTCTTCCACGCACCACGAGGCAGCTCCGGGATATCGGAGGTATCGACGCGAGCCTCGGGCAACCTTGCCAGCGCTTCAATCTCTCGCCGCTGCCGGGCGGTGAGCGGCTGGCCGGGTTTCAGTTCCCAGGTGACCTTAGACTTCGTTTGCTTCCTCATACTCCGTGCGCTCCCTTCGCGTCGTCTTTCGCGCGGAAATCACATGCAGCCATTCTTCATCCTCGTCGAGCACCGTGTAGGCGACGCTGAATCGCAGTTGTATATACAATAATGCATATACGGGAGAAAATCAATCGCTCGACCTTCGAATGGCCCGATGGGTTCGGTCAGCGGCTGGACGTGTGAGGTGCGCTATTTGGCCTCTGGCTGCTTTTCGGATTCGAGCATCTGGATGGCTTTGTGGTAGTCGAGATCGGCGGGAACGGGGGAGTAGCGGGCCATCTCCTGGGTGAGGTGGTAGCTGAGTGTCTTAACCAGGAGGGCTTTGCCGGTGAGGTCGAGCTTCATGCGCGTGAGCTCCCAGTCATTGCCCTCCATCTCGGTCTGCTCGAGAAAGATGGTGCCCCCTTTGTCGAGCCGGCCGATCACCCCCCAGCCGAAATCGACGTCCGCGATCAGGTGAGCGTTGAGGCGGGTGAGGCGCTCCTGGGAAGTTTCGATCCAGACTTCGCCGGCCATGCCCCGCATGATCTTCGACTCGAGGTCCGGAGGATTCCATGCAGGATTGGGCGTGAAGGTGAGGTGATAGCACTGCGCGGAGGGGACGGGCGTGCCAGGAGGCGGAGGGGTCGGTTCGCCGGGAATCGCAACATAAGGTGGAACGACGACGGTGCAGGGGACGGTGCTGTCGTAGTGGTAGACGAAAGCATCGGGCAGGAGCCGCATGAGCTTGTCGACGCGGGCGTTGTCCTCCCGCTCGCGTTTGTGGCGACGCTCCTGGAGGTCGGGGTGGGCATCGAGGTTGTTGAGGCGGTCGATCTGGGTCTGACGGAGATCGGGTTTTAGCGGCGCGCCGTCGGCGGCGATGGCCAGGGCCACGTCGCCCTGGCGGGTTTCGATCACTGCCTGGGTGTAATCATGACGGTCGTCTTTCTTGTGGAGGACGAAGCGCTGGG
>PMAD01000039.1 GCA_003152415.1 Acidobacterium sp. | reverse complement strand
GGCCGCCAAACCGCCCGCACCCTGCACTTCTTCATCTCCTGGCTGCTTTTGCTATTCGTTATCGTCCACGTCACCATGATCGTCCTTGCCGGCTTCAAAATCCGCATGCGAGCCATGATCACCGGCCGCGTCGTCGAACCCCCACCCGCGCGCAGAAAGACTGACCGCCGATGACTCCCATCACACGCCGCCAGCTCATCGCCACCGGACTCACCGCCACCGCAGGCGCAGCCGGACTCGCCGCCGCCGCTCACTTCGCCCGCCGCTATGGGCTCATCCCGCCCGACCACGGCGGCCTTTACGGTCCCGGCGAAACCCTCACCTACGCCGCGCAGCGACTCCTCGCCTCGCACGCCCCGGCGCGTGAGTTTCCTCGCAGCATGATCTCCAAAGCGCCTTTCGCCAACGAAGTCGCGCCCCCCAGCGACGCCTTCAAGCGCCATCAGGCCACCGGCTTCTCCGACTGGCGGCTCATCGTCGACGGCATGGTCGCCAACCCCGCATCGCTTTCGCTCTCCGACCTCAGAAGTCTCCCCTTCCGCAGCCAGATCACTGAAGTCGCCTGCGAAGAAGGCTGGTCCTACATCGCCGAGTGGATCGGCACGCCCCTCAGCGAAGTCCTCAGCGCCGTCGGCGTTCTGCCCCACGCGCGCTACATCGTCTACCGCTCCATCCAGACCGACTGGTGGGACAGCCTCGACATGGCCGACGCTCTCCACCCCTATACCTACCTCACATGGGGCATGAACGACGGCGATCTGCCCGTCGGGTTTGGCGGACCGCTGCGCATGCGCGTACCGCGCCAGCTCGGCTACAAGAGCATCAAGTACATCACGAACCTCACCGCGACCGACAACATCAAAGCCTTCGGCAAAGGCCTCGGCTCCGCGTCACCCGAAGGCGGCTACGCCTGGTACGCCGGCATCTGACGCCCCGTGCGCAGCCGGCGCAACCCGCGCCTCCCACCAGAAGCGCGGCCTGTCGAACAACTACGCAGCCACTTGCTGCGACTTCCTCATGAACGCGAGCAGATCGGCGTTGATCTCGTCCGCGTGCGTGGTGAACATCCCGTGCGGATAGCCCGGATACACCTTCAGCGTGGCGTTCTTCACGATCTTCGCCGACATCAAACCCGACGCGCCGATCGGCACAATCTGATCGTCGTCGCCGTGCATCACGAGGGTTGGTACCTCGAACTTCTTCAGGTCCTCGGTAAAGTCCGTTTCCGAAAAGGCCTTGATGCAGTCGTAGTGCGCCTTCATTCCGCCCATCATTCCCTGGTACCACCAGTGGCCNNTGCCGTCCTCAGCCCATCGAACACCGACATCGGCAAGCCGCCAGGATTCTTGTCCGTCTTCAGCATCAACGGTGGCACCGAGCTGATCAGCACCGCCATCGCAACGCGCTTATTGCCATGCCGCCCGATATACCGCGCCACTTCGCCGCCGCCCGTGGAATGTCCCACGTGGATCGCATTCCGCAGATCGAGCTTTTCCGTCAACGCCGCCAGATCGTCAGCGTAGGTGTCCATGTCATTGCCGTCCCAGGTTTGCGTCGAACGCCCGTGGCCTCTGCGGTCGTGCGCGATCACGCGATAGCCACGCTGGCCGAAGAACAACATCTGCGTATCCCAGTCGTCGGCGCTGAGCGGCCACCCATGGCTGAATACGATCGGCTGCCCCTTGCCCCAGTCTTTGTAGAAAATCGTTGTGCCGTCTTTGGTCGTAATGGTGTTCATCTCAGGATCTCCTTGATGGTTTCTGACGAGCGGTACCGCTCGCAGGGTTGGGTTAAATGAACAAAATCCGGTTAAACCAGGCCCGCTGCGCCAGCAGCGCCATTTCATCAACAAGAATGAACTAGACCACCCCGTTCGCGCACCCCAAAAGTCGCAGTTTTTCCACTGCATTTTTCTGCAGGTAGATCCGCTGCTGGCTAGCGCGGCTGGCCGTCGTCCGATCCCGGAGCACGGCAGAGCCAATTCAGAGCCGCCTGAACCACCGGATCCTGCGCTGGTGGCAGGATTGCATTGCCGCTCGGAACCGCCACATCCGGCGCAAGGCCGCTCGGGTACTGCTTGCCGGCCCGGTCGGCTTGTACTCCAATAGTCAGCCACATCGAAGCGCCGTCGGAAAGCGCAAACGTCTCATTCACCGTCGATGAACCCTGGGTGTGTTCGCCAAAGAAACGTGTGTGCGGACGGCCGCGAAAGGCCACAGCCATCGCTTCGCCGGAGCTGCCCGTGCTGCGGTCGATCAACACCGCGACCTCAGGCGTGCCTGCAAGGCGCCAGGCCTTTCCTTCAACGGCCGGATACGCATCCGTTTTGCCATTCTCCACTTCTGCCGCGACACCGTCTCGGTATCGCCAGAACGAGTGGCCATCGGTATCGAAGAACTCGCCCAAGTCGTCGCCTTCGCCGAGCACGGGACCAATTCCCGCCAGCATCGGCCACATGTTTCCTCCCACATTGCCGCGCAGGTCTACGATCCAGCCCAATGGGTGCGAAGCGTCCAGCTCCGCCACGATTTTCTGCAAATTCGTCTCAAACGCCACGAAATCGCGGTCGTTCTCAGGAAAACATTTCGTCACCACCACGAACGCAATTGTCCTGTCTCCGCGGTGCTCCAGGTGGCCTTCCGGCCCGTAACGCCCCACGTACGGGCTGAAATTCTCAGGTTTCGAATCGGGCGCGTGCGCCCCCTGGTGCTGCGCCTCCAGTGCTTCCAGCGCGGGCGTCAGGTGAAGCGAGCTGTGATGATCGCCCAGACTATCGAGAGCGAATCGGATGGCGTCGTATGTGCCGACCGTATCCGTGGCGTGCGCCGCCCGTGCCATGGCTTCGGCACGAACCCGCGGCCAGTCCACGAAACTCCGCCGCAGCGCGCGCATCTGCATCTCGTCGAGCGCGCGATTCAGGTATGCGACCGGATCCGATTGGGTCGTATCCGCGACCGTCGCGGTCTGAGCGAAACAGGCCATTGCTATAGGCAAATAAAAAACCAAGCCCATTGGACGCAGACTCATCTTCAGGCCCCTCTTCTTTCGAAAAGCGCTGGACTGCACATATGATTCTCTACTGTAATGTTACACACGGTAACATATGACATTTCTCATGACAAGGCTGAACCGGATTGCTCCGGCCACAGAAAACAACGAGAATCGATGACGCAAACGTGGAGGCTGCGCGATGAAGACCTCAGTCTTCTGTGGTGTGAGTGTCGATGGCTTTCTGGCTCGCACGAACCACACTTTCGATTTCCTCGACAGCGGCGGTCAGGTAGCGTACGGCTACGATGAATTCTATGCAGGCGTCGACGTCGTTGTGATCGGCCGCAACACCTTCGAAGTCGTGCAGAGCTTCGGCCAATGGCCCTACGGCCAGAAGCCCGTGTTTGTGCTGAGCGGCCGCCCGCTCGATCTCTCCTCCGTCAAAGGCGGCGTGGTCGAGCAGATGTCCGGCGAACCCGCCACAATCGTGACCCGGCTCAGCGCACGCGGCTGCCAACATGCGTATATCGACGGCGGCATCACCATTCAGCGATTCCTCGCGGCCGGACTCATCGACCGGCTGATTGTCACGCGCGTGCCCATTCTCATCGGAACCGGCATCCCCTTGTTTGGCGCCCTCCCGCGCGATATCGCTCTGCGCCACGTCGCGACGCGCTGCTATGACGGCGGCCTGGTGCAGAGTGAATACGAGCCTGTCGCCGCGCCGTCAGGCGTTCAGGGCGCTTCTCTAATCTAGCTGTTTTCAACGCGCACCTTGATATCCGAGTACGCCGCCTCGATGAGCCTGCTGAGCGATGCGGCGTCGGTGGCCGTTCCCGGTCTCAGCTTCACATGGCGCATGAACTTGCCGTCGCCCTGCAGCAAGCGCGCCGGATCCGGCAGCGCCGCGCCGTGAAAGAACCCCACGTTCACGTGCGCGGTGAATACGTTGACGTAGCCGAAAGGCGCGTCGCCCAGACATGCAACCGGACAGCCGTCATGCAGGGTCTCTCGTACTTCGTCCCCGCATTTTCGCATCACCTCAAACCACGCCTGCGCGATGGCTCCCAATTCTCCTCCGTGCTCCTTCATCCACGCATTGATGGCGGGATCGCGTTCGACGGCACCGTTGAATCGCAGCAAATCCGTTTTCGTCGGAAGCTTCATTTGCGTCCTCCGCACCCGTCAAAGCGTGAAGAATCGCGTTCCACGGCCAAATGTGGAAAACTTGT
>PMAD01000151.1 GCA_003152415.1 Acidobacterium sp. | reverse complement strand
TAAAAGAAAATCCCCCGCCAAATTCAAAACGAAAGGCCGCCCACGGCGGCCTTTTCCTTTGCTGGAGACAAACAGGTGCAACCGAACTCCCACAACCCGCGGACAGCGCTTTCCGGACTCGAGCCGGCCCCGCTTTTTGCCGCTCGGCCGACAAATCCGGACAATGCGGCCCGCCTGTCTCCTGTCCTCTGCCTCCTGCCTCTCGTCACACGCACGAATGCATCATTCATGCGCACCATGGATGCATTCACACGCACGACGCAACTGACTCGCCCTCAATCATCAAGCCCCTTCATGCGCACGAATGCACCATGCACGAACATCAAGCAACTGACTTGTTATCAAGCACTTCTCATGCCGGCCGTCGCTAAACAACGAAGAATCACACACATGCAAAATTCAGGGGGGTGGGGGACCCGGCAGGCCCGACCGTACACTGAACCCACCATGCAGCGTCTCCTCAAGGGCTACGCCCACTTCCGCCGCGACGTCTTCCCCCAAAAGAGGGATCAGTTCCACCTTCTCGCCGACAGCCAGCAGCCCGACGTGCTTTTCATCACCTGCGCTGACTCGCGCGTCGTTCCCGACCTCATCCTCCAAACCGAGCCCGGCGACATGTTCCTCTGCCGCACCGCCGGCAACATCGTTCCGCCGCAGGGCGCCATGGCTGGCGGCGTTTCCGCGACCATCGAATACGCAGTCGAAGTTCTCCGCGTCCGCCACATCATCGTCTGCGGCCACTCCGACTGCGGAGCCATCAAAGCCGTTCTGCCGCCCGATCCCAGCGATCCCGCCATGCGCCGCGACCTCAGCCGCCTGCCTCTCACCGCCAAATGGCTCGGCTACGTCGAGCCCGCCTGGAAGTTTCTCCCGCCTGGCATTTCCACCGGCGATCCTCGCACTCTTCACGTCGCGCTCATCCGCGCCAACGTCATCGCGCAGCTCGAAAACCTCAAGACTCACCCCGAAGTCGCGCACGCCCTGGCCCATCAAAGCCTGCAGATCCACGGCTGGTACTACGACATCCTCACCGGATCCATCGACGCATTCGACCAGCAACAGCGCCGCTTCTTGTCGCTGGAAGATTGGGCAGAAAAGAACGCGGAAGCATCGCCCTAACCGCTCAGCAACCCGCTACTGGCTACCGGCTACAGGCTACCGGCTGCGTTTCAGTGCACTCCGGCTGGCGGCTTTCCTGGTCGAGCCTTGCGGAAGAACCACACCACCACCACGCATGCAAAGCACATTAATGACATATATCGGAACACATCCACAAACGCCCACAGCAGCGACTGTTGCCCGAGTCGTTGATACAAAGTCGCCGCCGCAGCGCCATGCGCATTCGGCGCCGCCGTATGCCGCGTCAGATATCCGGTCAGCCCGCTCAGTTGCTGCTCAAACCAGTACTGCGTCTGCGACACGGCGCCGCCGATCTCCGTCTGGTGCACGGCGCTTCGCCGCACCAGCAGCGTCTGCGCAATCGAAATCCCAATCGACCCACCCACGTTTCGAAGCAAATTGAAAATCCCGCTCGCGTTTCCAATCTGATCGTTCCGCAGCGTGCTGTACGCCTGCGTCGTGATCGGGACAAATACAAAGCTCAGCGCAAATCCCGTCACGACAATCGGCACCAGCAGCGTCCACGGGCTGATGTCCAGCGTCAGGTTGCCGAAATACAGAGACATGATCCCAAACCCGACAAACCCAACCGTGAGCAGGTATCGCGGATCCACCTTGTTGCCCAGATATCCGATCACCGGCATTCCCAGAATCGATCCGATGCCGCGTGGCCCAACCACCAGACCAGCCGTAAACGCGGTGTATCCCAGCAGTTCCTGGTAGAACAGCGGTAGCACCGTGATCATCGAGTAGATGCACACGCCGAACATCGCAATCAGCGCGCATCCCAGGCCGAAATTCCAGTTCTTCAGCGTCTTCAGATTCACCAGCGGCGTCTTGCTCCGCCACGAATGCACCACGAACCACGTGAACGAGACGATCAGGAAGAAGAACGCCCAGCGAATCCACGCTGCACCGAACCAGTCGTCTTCCTGTCCTTTGTCCAGGATCACCTGCAAGCATCCTGTCCACACCGTCAGCAGGCCGAAACCGAGTCCGTCAAATTTGCTCGCGTGTCCCTTCGTGATGTAATCGGGATCCTTGATGTACCGGCTGATCATGAACACCGCCAGCGCGCCTACCGGAATATTGATGTAGAACGCGTATCGCCAGCTGTAGGTGTCCGTCAGCCAGCCGCCCAGTGTCGGACCAAGCACCGGCGCCACGACAACCCCGAACGCAAACAGCGCCATCGCTGCTCCGCGCTTCTCGGGCGGAAAGCTCTCCAGCAGAATCGACTGCGACAGCGGCTGCAGCGCGCCACCGCCAGCGCCCTGAACCACGCGGGCAATCAGGATGAATCCCAGCGTCGGCGCCGCTCCGCAGAAAAACGACGCAATCGTAAAAATGATCACGCAGGTGATCAGAAACCGCTTCCGCCCGAACTTCAGCGAGAACCAGTTGCTCGCTGGGAGAATCACCGCGTTCGCCACCAGGTAGCTGGTCAGCACCCACGTCGCCTCATCGTTCGACGCCGACAGCGAACCGGCAATATACGGCAGCGCCACCGACGCGATCGCCGTGTCCAGCACCTCCATAAAGGTAGCCAGCATCACGGAGACCGCGATGAGCCAGGGATTGACCCCAAAATTCTGCGGCTGCTGACTGCTTCCGTCCGCCATGCACCTCTGCCTGGTTGGAAAAAGCGTGGGGAGACAAATGAACCTAAAGGAGACCGGCTACGATAGCCCCAAATCTTAACCCGAACTCGCCCAGAACCCCTAATCTCCGTTTTGGATACGGCAATTGCCGCCCGGGATGCAGCCCCAGCGTGGAAATTCCCGATCTTCTCGCGGAACCCCTGTCTAAATTCCCCATTTTGAATCATTTCCCTTTGTGCATCGCAACCGCCATCTGCAGCATCAGATAGATTGACAACAACTCACTCAAGTGCCATCCTAGCCAAAGGCAGGGCACTTCTCAGGAGCACGAGACAATGGCAAAGATTATCGGCATCGATCTCGGCACGACCAACTCGGTCGTCGCCGTTATGGAGGGCGGTGAGCCCAAAGTGATCCCCAACGAAGAGGGTGGCCGAACCACGCCTTCCATCGTCGCGTTCACGAAATCCGGCGAGCGTCTCGTCGGTCAGGTCGCCAAACGCCAGGCCATCACCAATCCCGCCAACACCATTTATTCCATCAAGCGCTTCATGGGTCGCCGCTTCAACGAAGTCAGCGACGAAATGAAAATGGTTCCCTACAAAGTCGTCCAACAGGGCGACCATGTCGCGGTCGAGGCGCAGGGCAAGCTCTACACGCCTCCCGAAATTTCCGCCCTCATCCTGCAAAAGCTGAAGAAGGCCGCGGAAGACCATCTCGGCACCGCGGTCACCGAAGCTGTCATCACCGTGCCGGCCTATTTCAACGACGCCCAGCGCCAGGCCACCAAGGACGCCGGCAGGATCGCCGGTCTCGACGTCAAGCGCATCGTCAACGAGCCCACCGCGGCCGCGCTTGCCTACGGTCTCGACAAGAAGAAGGACGAAACCATCGCCGTCTACGACTTTGGCGGCGGCACGTTCGACATTTCTATCCTCGAAGTCGGCGAGGGCGTCATCGAAGTCAAGTCCACCAACGGTGACACGCATCTCGGTGGCGACAACATCGACCAGCGCATCGTCGACTGGCTCATTGATGAGTTTAAGAAGGACGAAGGCCTTGACCTCCGCGCACGCGGCAACGAAATGGCCCTGCAGCGTCTTCGCGACGCGGCGGAACGCGCCAAAATTGAGCTTTCCACCGCACTCGAGACCGAGATCAATCTGCCCTTCATCACCGCGGACGCATCCGGTCCCAAGCACCTGGTCCGGAAGCTCACCCGCGCCAAGCTCGAGCAGCTCGTCGAGGACATCATCCAGCGTTCGGTCGAGCCCTGCAAAAAGGCTCTGTCCGATGCCGGTGTCGACGCCAGCAAGATCGACGAAGTCGTGCTGGTCGGCGGACAGACGCGCATGCCGCGCATTCAACAGCTCGTCAAAGACCTCTTCGGCAAAGAAGGCCACAAGGGCGTCAATCCCGATGAAGTCGTTGCCATCGGTGCGGCCGTCCAGGCCGGAGTACTCGCCGGCGAAGTGAAGGACCTGCTGCTCCTCGACGTCACGCCGCTCACCCTGGCCATCGAAACCCTGGGTGGCGTCGCTACGACGATGATCCCGCGCAACACGACCATCCCGACCAAGAAGACTGAGACCTTCTCGACTGCGGCCGACAGTCAGACCGAAGTCGAAGTCCACGTCCTTCAGGGCGAGCGTCCGATGGCCGCACAGAACCGCACCCTGGGCAAGTTCAAGCTCAGTGGTATTCCGCCGGCGCCGCGCGGCATCCCGCAGATCGAGGTCACCTTCGACATCGACGCCAACGGCATCCTCAACGTCACCGCGAAAGACACCGCCACCGGCAAGGACCAGAAGATTCAGATCACCTCCTCTTCCGGTCTCAGCAAGGAAGAAGTCGATCGCATGGCGAAGGAAGCCGAGGCTCACTCCGCCGAGGACAAGGCAGAAGCGCGAAGAGATCGAAGCGCGCAACCAGCTCGACTCGCTCGTCTACAACATCGAGAAGATGCTCAAGGAGAACGCCGACAAAGTCTCGGGCTCCGAGAAGGCCGACGTCGAAACCGCATTGGCTGACGCGAAGAAGACCCTCGAAGGCCAGCCCAGCCCTGCCGAGCTGAACGCGGCGCGCGAAAAACTAACCGCCGCCTCGCACAAGCTCGCCGAGGCCATGTACAAGGCCAACGCCTCTTCGGCAACTACCGGCGGCGCGCCTCCGACTGACGGAGATGCTGCCGCAGCCGGCACCGCCGACGAGAAGAAGGACGAAGGAGTCATCGACGCCGAATACGTCGACGTCGAAGACAAACACTGAGTCCGGTAGGGACCAGGATTGCCGGGGCGTTCCAAAAGGGGACGCCCCAAACTCTCAAAGAGTAAGGAGCAGAAGTTGGAAGCACAGAGGCCCATCGGCATGACGAACACACTTTGGAAATGCGAACAGCTGCGTGCAGGACAAATCACCGACAAAGCCGTGTTCGACACTGAGCGGCAGGCCAGTGAGTTCGTCGCCCAAATGCAGCGCGTCGAACCCGACATCTTCTGGCGCATCGAACCCGTCGACGCGAAGATGGTCTGGAACTGAGATTCCTGGCCGACTGCATCAGGTTCGTCACCGGAGGAGCAAATCGACCAACACCGCAATGATGCTGAATTGATACCGTAGAAGACGAAGAATGCCACCCACCCAGCACAAAGACTATTACGGCCTGCTCGGCGTCAAGAAAACCGCTTCCGCCGAGGAAATTCGCAAAGCCTTTCGCAAACTCGCGCGCAGGTATCATCCCGACGTCAATCCGGGCGATAAGAAGGCTGAGGAGAAGTTCAAGGAAATCTCCGAGGCCAACGACATCCTCTCCGACGAAAAGAAGCGCAAGATTTACGACCAGTTCGGCTTCTACTCCGATCAGATCGATCCCGCCGCCGCTGAAGCCGCGGCTCGCGCCGGCCACGGAGCGCGCGGCCAGCAGCAGGGTGTTCCCTTTGACTTTGGCGGCTTCGACTTCTCTGAAGAGGCTCAGCCGTCCGGTGGGGCAGGCTGGGGCAACTTCCGCGACATCTTCTCCGGCATGTTCAACCGTGAGCGTCAGGCTCAGGGTCCGCAGCCTGGCACCGACCTCGAATACCAGGTCAACGTCGATTTCTGGACCGCCATCCGCGGCGGCGTGGCCCGCCTCGAAATTCAGCGCCAGGAGATCTGCCCCGACTGCCACGGCCGCGCCTCCACCGGCGGCTCGCAGACCTGCCCCGAATGCCACGGCGCGGGCCAGGTCACGCAGATGGGCGGCCAGATGAAGTTCAATATCCAGTGCCCGCGCTGCGGCGGCAGTGGCAAGGTGCAGAATGCCTGCCCCACTTGTCACGGCGAAGGCGTCGTCTACCGCACCGGGCCTCTCGAATTCCGCATCAAGCCGGGCACGCGCGACGGCCAGCGCATCCGCCTCGCCGGCAAAGGCAACGCCGGATTGCATGGTGGAGCGGCCGGCGACCTCTACCTCATCATTCGCACTGGTACGCATCCGGTCTTCACGCGTACTGCGGACGACATTCACATCACGTTGCCCGTCACCGTCTCTGAAGCCGCGCTTGGCGGCCGCATCGATGTCCCCACCATCGATGGCCGCGCCCAGCTTCGCATTCCGCCTGGTACGCAGAGCGGCCAGAAGCTTCGCATGCGCGATCGTGGCGTTCCCTCTGCCACCCACGAAGGTACGCGCGGAGACCAAATCGTAACCGTCGAAGTATCCGTTCCTCAGATCCGCGACGAGCGCTCCCGCGAGATTCTCCGCGAGTTCGCCAAACTCAACCCTGACGACCCACGCGAAGCCATCTGGGCCAGGGTTTAGCCGTGCCTGCTCTCGAAACTCCGCGCCTCCTCCTGCGCGAAATGACCCCGCACGACGCGCCTCCACTCCACGCCGTCCTCGGCGACGAGGAAACCATGCGCTGGTACCCACGCGGCTTCACCCTCGCCGAAGTCGATGAGTGGATCGCCCGCCAGATATCCCGCTACCCTTCCGGCGCCGGCCTTCTCGGCCTCATTCTCAAATCCACCGGCCAGCTCATCGGCGACTGCGGAGCAGTCTGGCAGGAAATCGACGGCCCTGCCGAACTCGAAATCGGGTACCATGTCCATCGCCATCACCGGAACCAGGGACTCGCCACCGAAGCCGCGTGCGCTGTGCGCGACTATGCCTTCACCACTTACGGCTGCGATCATGTCGTTTCCATCATCCGTCCCGAGAATCTGCCCTCTCGCCGCGTCGCCGAAAAGAACGGCCTCACCCTCGACCGCGTCGTCTTCTGGCGCGGCTACGATCACTGCGTCTACGGCCTTGCGAAGGCCGGTGCGCCGTGAAACCCGTTCCTCATCGCAACCCGGCTCCCATCCCCATCTGCGACACGCAGGAAGACCGCGACCACCGGCACGCCACGCAGCTGCTCAACGCCTGCATGTCCTATGCGCGCCTCATCCTCCGCCGCTACGGCCAGCTCGCCCCCTTCGCTTTCGCTATGGACCGCGAAGGCCAGGTCGCCCGCGAGACCCTCGACATCCCGCGCCTGCCGCGCGACCCCGCACGCCTCTGGAAGCTCCTCAGCGACCACATCGTCGATCGCGTCCGTCGCGGCCGGCTGCAGGGCGTCGCTCTCTGCGCGTACGTCACCCTCACTGAACCCTCCGCCGAAGGCTACTCCGAGGCCCTCATCCTCACCATCGAGCAGGAGAGCGGGCACGCCCTCCAGGTCACCGTCCCCTGCAAAATCTACGGCGGCCAGCTCCGCAATCTCCTTCCACGCCGCATCGCCCTCGGCAAAACGCAGGCCGAGGAGATCGACCCGCAGCTCTTCGCTCACGGCGGTCCGCGGCCCGCGCCAGGATTCTCATAGTCCCCACGTCATCCGCAGTGCATAATGTGAGTCGGATATGCCCACCAAACGCAAGTCCAAAGGCGCGTACATGATCTCGGCCGTCGCCGAGATGTACGACATCCACCCGCAGACCCTCCGCCTCTACGAGCGCGAAGGCCTGCTCAAGCCCTCTCGCACCGAGGGCAACACGCGCCTCTATACCGACGAGGACCTCGAGCGCCTCGAGTTCATCCTCAACCTTGCCCGCGACCTCGGCGTCAACATCGCCGGCATCGCCATCATCCTCCAGATGCGCGAGCGCATGGAATCCATGAACCATCAGATGCAGGACTTTGTCGATTACGTCCGCACCGAGATGCTCTCCCGCATGCAGCACGTCGCCGATCAGCCCGGTGCCGCGATGGTTCCTCTCCGCCGCCCGGTCGTCGTCCCCGCCGACAAACGCAAATAGAAAAGCGTGCCACACGCGGCACGCTTTTCTCAACTGGCTACCGACTGCTTTTTAGTGCGGCTTCCGGTACTCGATCTCGTCCTCGCGCAAAAAATATTCCGCCGAGCAGACATCGCCGCCGCAGATCATCGATTCCAGCCCAACAAACTGCGCCCGCGTGATCAACCCCAGCACCCCGCATTTCGGGCACGCCAGCACCGCCACAAAAGGATTCCGCGCGTCGCCCATCGCCGCCGCATTCTCCAGCACAAAGAGCGTTCCTGGTTCCATCTGTTCCGGTATCCACTCGTCCAGCATCTGAAGATCTTCCTGCATATCATCCTCCTGGTTTGTGCTGTTGGCTCGCCTGGATCCGGCTCTGGGATTTCCGGACCGATAGGTGTGCTCCTGTGATCGCGCGCTGACTTTAGCTTGTCCTCCTCTCACATCCCGGAGCGAAGCTCCGCTTTCAACAGGAATTGCCTGTTGTCTTAGACCTCTCTTGTCGGGAAATCTCTTCGCGCTCGAAAAGCGCTTCTCCGGCTCGCGCCGCGTTCGCCGCGCATCCCGCAGCGGCCTTGCTCGTGCTCGATTCTCGCTCGGGCATCACAGGCGGCGTCTCTACGGTCGCCCCGATCCGGTTCGACGCAAACCCCCGGTTCCTGGCAGCCCGTCAATTGACAGTCATTCTCTGTGGCATCCACTTTCCTGTCAATCCCCACTTTTGTGTCGTGTTATCTGCCCAGGTTCATTGCGAGCATTCCCCGCAAGTCACTCCCACCGGATCACCTTCGTGTCATCCCGGATTCACAAACGTCCCGAAACTCGAATTTCTAAACTCTAAACTCTGAGTTTTTCGCGCACGGCCGCCTTCACCGCTTCCGCCACGCGCTCGATTTCCGCAGGCTTCAAATAAGGATGCATGGGCAGACTCAGAACCCGCTGCGCCGCGCGCTCCGCCATCGGAAAACTCTCGCGTCCCCATCCCATCTCTCGTGCCAGTTCCGCATACACCGGCTGCAAATGCAGCGGCACAGGATAATGCACCGCCGTCGGAATCTCCGCGTCGCCGAGCGCTGCCTCCATCCCCGAGCGATCATCGACCTCAATCGTGTATTGCGCCCACACGCTCGTCCGCCCCGGCAGCACGTGCGGCGTCTGCACCGCATCCTTCAGCAGCGCGTTGTATCGCCCCGCAATCTCCCCGCGCGCGGTTAGCTCCTCGTCGAAAACCTCCAGCTTCGCCAGCAGCACCGCCGCCTGCAGCGTATCCAGCCGTCCGTTGATCCCGATCCGCGCGTGCCGATACCGCCCTTCCTGCCCATGATTGCGCAGCTCCCGCATCGCTCGGGTGAGCGCATCGTCATTCGTGAAGCACGCTCCGCCATCGCCATAACACCCCAGCGGCTTCGACGGGAAAAAGCTCGTGCACCCAATCGTGCTCAAATTCCCCGAGTGCCCGCCCTTGTACAGCGCGCCAAAACTCTGCGCTGCGTCTTCGATCACCGCCAGCCCATGTTTGCCCGCGATCGCGTTGATCGCATCCATCTCCGCAGTCTGCCCATACAAACTCACCGGCAGAATCGCCTTTGTGCCTGGCGTAATCGCAGCTTCGATTTTCTCCGGATCGAGGTTGTACCCCACCGGCTCAACATCCACAAACACCGGCCGCGCTCCCAGCAGCGTGATCATCTCCCCCGTCGCAAAAAACGTGAACGGCGTAGTGATCACCTCATCGCCTGGCCCAATCTGCAGCGCCATCAGCGACAGCAGCAGCGCGTCGGTCCCGCTCGCGCAGCTGATGCAATGCCGCGCTCCCACGCGCGCAGCGAGCCGTTCTTCCAGTTCCGCGACTTCCGGACCCAGAATAAAGCGCTGGTGCTCGAGAACCGTCCGGATGCGCGTATCCACGCGCGACTTGATGTGCCGGTATTGCGCCGTCAGGTCGACAAATTCCATCACTGCCTATTGTCGCGCAACCGCTGGCCCTGCCGTATCGCCTGGCGTCAGCTTCTCAATCTGTTGCTGTGCCTGGCTGCGAAATTCCAGCGGATGCGCTATCTTGTGAAACCCCTCCGACGTTCCGCCCGTCCCGATCATGGTGATCGATCCGTAACCCAGCACCCGTCCCATCCCCGGCTCGCTCACCTCGATCGTCTCCACCTTATTCAGCAGCATCTCGATCGTCCGCCGGCTCGCCAGGCCTGTCTTGATCACCACCCGCCGCGTCGTCACCGCCATCTCCGTCGCGTTCCGCCGAATGCTCCCCGCCAGAATCACGATCAGCCCGCAAACCAGCAACGCGGCCCCGCCGTATTCCGCGACATGCCGGCTCGTAGCCTCCATTTCCGGGTGTGCGTACGCGTAATACAGCAAGTAAACGCCGATCGCCCACAGCACGCACGCTCCGAAAATGTGCCCCAACATCACGATCCAGTGCAGCCGCGTCGTGTAGACCACTTTCTCCCCCGGAACCAGCGTCTTGTCGATGTAGCTCATGTCCCTCCTCGCTTCCGCCACCGCGCCGCAGACGTCTGGCGCGTTTCTCATTCGCAGCAAGTGTCCCACATCGACCTGCGGTCGTCATCCTGAGGTCCNNGCTTCAGGCTGTTGCCGATTGCCGGTTCCATCCGTCCAATCCCTTGCGCTTCACAGATAATAAAAAACGCATGCGCGTCACACTTCTCGCTTTCGGCCTTCTCCGCGATCAGCTCCCGAACCCCGCCGGTTCCCTCGAACTTCCTGCAGGCGCGACGGTTCGCGATCTCCTCGATCGCTGCCGCGCCCTTGCCTCGGCCAACGCCGGCCCATGGTCCTCCATCGCCGTCGCCGTCAATCAGGAATACGTCCCCGCTACCCATCCCCTCGCTGATGGCGACGAAGTCGCCCTCCTTCCGCCCGTCAGCGGCGGCTCACCAAAAGCGAAGCCCGCGCAAAACCCGGCTCCGCAAGCTCCAACCCCCAACATTGCGCTCACCCACTACTCCATCGATCCAGCCGCCATTACCCGCTTCCTCAAGCGCGGCGAAGACGGAGCCGTCGTCCTCTTCGATGGCATCGTCCGCAACAACAGCCGTGGCCGCCGCACCCTCCATCTTTTCTACGAGGCCTATGAAGAAATGGCCCTCGCGCAGATGCACCGCCTCGCCGCTCAGGCCTTCGCCGACTACCCCATCCGCGATCTCGCCATCGTCCATCGCCTCGGCCGCCTCGACATCGGCGAAACCTCGGTCGTCATCGCCGTTGCCTCCGCTCATCGAGCCGCCGCCTTCGACGCTTGCCGCTGGCTCATCGATACCCTGAAAAAAACAGTCCCCATCTGGAAAAAGGAATTCTTCACCGACGGTGCCGTCTGGGCCCAGGGCGACCCTTTCCCCCCGGAACTCAAGCCAGCCACGGCGAAGTCCACTTCGGATCGGGCGAAGCAGAAGGTTGTGAAGAAGAAGTCCACACCACGCGCGAGCACCGCGAAGCCCCGCAAACGGGAGCGTGCCCGTTGACCAAACCTGTCATCCTGAGCGAAGCGAAGGACCTCGCGTTTGCCTTTCGCAGGGACTCATCACCACTCGCAATAAAAAAAGAAAACCCCGTCATCCTGAGCGAAGCATCCGCAAACGTTGCGCCGCTTTTGGCGCAACAAAAAATTCAGAAGCGAGTCGAAGAGCTTGGCCTGAGCGAGTTGCCGGGGGCAACGAGTCGAATGGCACCCGCGCTTCGCTTTTTCATGAGAAAGCAGCAGAGCATTGCAATGCTTTTTGCACTCCTCCTCGCCCTTGCAACGACCGCCCACCCCCAGGAAAACCAGCCCCCCACCTTCCACGTAAAAGTCC
>PMAD01000001.1 GCA_003152415.1 Acidobacterium sp. | reverse complement strand
AACACGCCAAATATGATTGAGGTTATAAAGATGGAAGTGATGTGTAATGAGGGACAACACTTTCGTACCGTAAGCAAAAAGCTTGACAAATTTTCCACATTTGGATTTTTGAGCTAATTATCGCCCGGGGTTGCCGGGGATTGACCGAGTGACCTGTGCGATTCGTTCGTCGCCGACGGAATGTCACCAGCAGAGGGCTCTGTGGGCGACGCCTTGGGCCGCTTGGGAATACGCCTGCTGTAAACCTCCGGAAAGCTGCTGTGATGCTCCACCCACTTGCGCACCGTTGGGGATATCCAGCCAATGGTTTCAAGGAGGTCCTCGTAGTCTTTCGCTGGATTCCTCCTGATCAGGGTTTCATGATGGGCGATACGATTGCGAAGATCTCTTAGCCAGATCAGCCGTTCGTGAAGGATTTTGCGCGAGAGCTTTCCTGGAAACACGCGCGACGTGTGCGGGACCCATATCTGCTTCTCATACGAATTGGCGAAGAGCGCTACCCAAAACCCGAAGTTCAGTTCGGCAACGATTTGGCTGGGAGTGGGGGTTTGGAGACGATCGGCTATTTTCTTTTTCGCGTCGTCAATATCGCTCAATTCACGGTCGTGAAGGGGGAGGCTGGACCACCATTCCTGGGAACTGAGATCTTCGCGAAGGCGGTTATGGATGACGTTACGCAACGAGACTTCCAGAGCCTGCACTACGCCGTACAATGCCGCCGAGATCTCGGTGTTCCGGACATACAAGTGAAAAGCAACCCAGGGGTCCCCGCGCGCCCGGACGTAGTATGGCTTCATGCGTTCGGCCGAGGTGCAATGGAGGAGCCATTCGAGCTGTTTTTCGGAGTACTCGAAGGTGGGTTGACTCTCTGCCATGGTGTGGTACGCTTTTGAATGTAGGTCTTGGTGTGACCGCTGCTTGCAAGTCCCCAAGGCATCGAAACATGAAAAAGCCGCCAGCGATGGCGGCTTTTTCCATTGTAGGGAGAGTACGGTTGGCGGGGCCGCACTTTTTAGGGCGGAAGGTTACGAAGGAGTGGTTCGTTGGCGCCGCGCGGCGTCTCGGACGGAAATGCGGGGGTTCGGTCGCGGGAGCGTGCCACNNGGCAGATGTGGGGCACCCGGCGATTCGAGGCCGGTGGGCTTGCATATATATGCGGGCGGGCGGATCTTTAGTGCAAAGTGGCTCGCTCAGTTTAGCCTTGTCGCCGGGGTTGCCTCTGTTCACGCTGCATTCTTGGTTGAAATTGATCATCCATCCCTTGTCCTCCGCCGCCCATTCGGCGGTTGCGTAAGGGGGCCCGATCATTGCGTGCTCGCCCCCAAGCCGGAGATCTTCGTCGGTAAACACGCCTTCGAGCGCCGCAGCTGCTGCCGCGAGGTCGCGTACGGCAGTCCTTGCCTTTTGAGTAAGTAGTCCGTTCCGATTCCAAGGTATTTCGTCGCCCTCAATCCCGTTGAGGCGAAGTTAAGCGCGGTATTCGTGGTCCAGCTCGCATTCGAGCGAGACGTGCCGGAAGGTCACGACAAAGTGCTCGAAGAAACCATCCATTCCGAGAAGACCGGCGATGGGAAGGCTCTCCTTGAAGCCAGCCTTGATGATGACGGGGCCTCCGGGGATGTACAGCTTCACGTCATGCAGATATATCTCGCTGGGGCCGCCGATTCCCTGCGTGGTTTCCGTTGCGCCCATCTTCATATCGAGGCCGAGAAAGCGCCCGATGTCGGCGTGGAATATGCACCGCGATGCGCCGGAGTCGATGACAGCCTCAAACCGCTTGGTTCGTGGCGCATTCGGGTACGGGAGAGCCAGATGGACGGGCAACATCGCCGAGTAAAGAAAGGTGGCGTACTTATCGGGAAAGGCCTTGTACGGAACTCTGACCATCGCCTAGAGGGAAACGGGAACCCATTCCTCGGGCGTCTTGAGGATGACCGGATCGGCAGCGCCCGCACTTTCGCTGCGCTCGGAAACTTCGGCGTAGGTATCCCCAATGGCGACGATCGCGGTTTCGTCCTGCGAGAGCGCAATCCACTTATTCAGCGGTGCGGATCTCAGCACTGCGAGACGGTTCTTGTTCTCAGGAGACATCAGATTCATCCCTTCAGGGCCTGGACGCGTCAGCGCAACGGTTGGATTCTCCGGCTGTCAAAGAGAGTATATCGCCTGGGCAGTTCACGGTGGATCGGATGCACAGTTGCGCTGGCGATCTACATTTTGCCGCGTAGACTGTGGCATAATGTAGGACATGAACGCGGCCAACGTGCAGATTGGGGAGTGGCTGGGGGTGAAGGCTCCGGCTACGGATGCGGAGATTCTCGGCATTGTCGAGAGGCAGCTGGCACCGGCGGTGATCAAGAGGCTGATCGCGCTGGGGCTGGAGCGGACGGAGGTCGATGCGATCATCATTCCGCAGCGCACGCTGCAGCATCGGCGTTCGCGGCGGGAGAAGGTGACGGTTGAGGAGTCGGACCGGGTGCTGCGGGCGATCCGAGTGCTGGCGCGGGCGGAGGCGGTGTATGGGAGCCGGGAGCGCGCGCTGGCCTGGCTGCGGCGGAAGAATCCGCGGCTGGAGGGGCGCACGCCGCTCCTGCTGCTGAAGACGGATACGGGCAGCCGCATGGTGGAAGAGCTGCTGGTCGAGATCGACGAAGGCATGTTCGTCTGATGATTCTGTGGCGGATCAGCCGCCACCGCGATCTGAGCGGAGAGGGCGGGTTGCGGGCGGCGGGACGCTGGCATGAGGCGGGGCGGCCGGTGGTGTATCTGGCGGAGAGCCCGGCGGCGGCGCTGCTGGAGGTGTGCGTCCACACCAGCGCCAACGATGTGCCACCGGAGTTCACGCTGCTGCGGGTGGAGGGGCCGGCGGTGCGGGTTCCGCGGATTCGGGCGCAGGATTTGCCGAAGGGCTGGCGGGAGCGGGTGGAGGTGACGCGGGCGCTGGGGACGGCGTGGCTCGAAAAGGGCGGGTCGGTGCTGCTGCGGGTGCCGAGCGCGCTGGTGCCGGCGACGGAGAATCTGGTGTTCAATCCGCGGCATGCGGATGCGGGGCGGTTCCGGGTTGCGGAGGTGTTTCCGTGGCCGTTCGATGCGCGGCTGAAGGGGTAGGGGCGGGGAGGAAGACGACGCTTCGTCGTTTTCCCGGGTCTCAGCACACCTCTTCTTCCATCTCCGTCCCGCCGGACCTGAGGAAAAACGGTACCAAAGAAACCGGGTAGACTGCACTGAATAACTCCCCCGTTACCAGCGGGAAATTTCCGCTCGCGCGGGCGGAAAAACGGCAGCATCCCGATGGTAGACTCAAGAGTGGCAGGGCAAAGAAGAGGCGAAAACGCGGGCAGCCGGAAACCGGCAAAAAACGCCCGGAATGGAGCACTAACGTGGCAGATGATCGTCAGCGCGCCGTAGATCTGGCGCTTTCGCAGATTGAAAAGCAGTTCGGCAAGGGTTCCATCATGCGCCTCGGCAGCAAAGAGGCCATCGTCCCCATCGCCGTCATCTCGACCGGCTCCATCTCCTTCGACGCCGCCCTTGGCGTCGGCGGGGTGCCTCGCGGCCGCGTCATCGAGATTTTCGGCCCTGAATCCTCCGGCAAGACCACCATCACGCTGCAGATCATCGCCGAAGC
>PMAD01000027.1 GCA_003152415.1 Acidobacterium sp. | reverse complement strand
TCAGCAGCACCAGCCCCGAAATTGTCAGCAACACCAGCAGCGGATCGGCGTACTGCTTGCGCAGCTCGGAATCGCCCGTCGCCGCCGGCTCCGCCTTCAGGCTGAACCGCAGATAATCCTTCCTCGCCGACGCATCGTAGTCGGATGGCAGCGACAGCCCGTAAATTCCCGGCGCGATCGAAGCCAGTTGCGCCGTCGCCGTCTTCAGAGTCCACCCCGGATTCAGCCGCCCAATCGCCGCCAGCCACCATGTCGTCGAGCTGTTAGTCCACGCGTCCTGCGTTCGCATCGCCGGCTCGCTGCATAACGGTACGGCAACGTCGAAGTTGCGCCCCACTTCCAACCCATAAAAGCCCGGCGGCGTCACCCCCACAATCTCAAAAGGATGTCCATCGAGCGAAAGCTTGCTTCCCACTGCATCGCTGCGGCTGCCAAATTCCCGCTGCCAGAACGCGTTGCTGATCACCACACCCCGCACGCCGCACCCAAGTACATCGTCGCTCGGCGCGATCAGCCGCCCCAGCATCGGCTCCACCTGCAGCACCTCGAAGAAACTGCCGCTCACCCACATCCCATGCG
Organism: Acidobacterium sp.; assembly: GCA_003152415.1. Taxonomy (GTDB): domain Bacteria; phylum Acidobacteriota; class Terriglobia; order Terriglobales; family Acidobacteriaceae; genus Palsa-343. The sequence goes on along the minus strand of PMAD01000027.1, from coordinate 3,586 downwards.
CGTAATGCGCTTCGCCCCCTTGTCCCAGGTCGAACGGCTCCGTACTCCACGCCGCAATGCCGGAGAACGCCTTCTGCTGGTGCCGCAACTGCTCCCAGATCGCGAAGGAGAATTCCTTTTGCCTCGCGACCGTGCTTCCGATCCGTCCCCCGTGGATCTCCTGAACGTCCGCAAGTTGCTGTGGCGACGCAACCGGCAGCGTGCGCAGAAGAACCGCATCCAGCAACTCAAAAATCGCCGTGTTTGCGCCAATCCCCAGCGCCAGCGAAAGAATCGCCACCGCCGCAAACCCAGGATTCAGCCGCAATAGCCGCAGTGCCTGACGAATGTCCCGTCCCATCCCCGCAAAAAATCGCTCCTGCCCGNNCCAACGAGCTTGCCGTCATTCAACTCCGCTCGCAGCAAGCGGCAGGCGTCCTCGTCCCCCACGCCTTCGCTCCGCAGCTCGTTGTAGCGGTCCGCAAGATGCTGTGACAGCTCCTCCACCAGCAGCGTTTCCCTCGCGGGATCGAGCTGCAGCCGCGCGATCGCCGCCCGAATCTCCTGCCCCCAGTCAGGCATGTTCCTCTCCGGTGATCCGATTGATCGCGTTCACAAAATCCGCCCACGAGCTCCGCTGCTCCTTCAGCACGGTCCGACCCTGCTTCGTCAGCTGGTAGTAGCGCCGCCTGCGCTGCCCCGTCTTCTCCACCCATCGCCCCGAAATGAATCCCCGCTTTTCCAGTCGATACAGCAAGGGATAAAACGACGCCACGTTGAACTTCAGTACGCCATCCGACCGCTGTTCGATCAGCTTGCTGATCTCGTACCCGTGCCGTGGCCGGTGCTCGATCAGCGACAGAATCAGCAGCTCCGCGCTCCCCTTCTTCAACTCCCGATCGAACAGTTTCACCCGCATAGGTTGCATAGCAATATATAGTGATACCACTAGACGCCAGGTGTCAAGGGCGCCCCCGCCCAGCAATCGTGCGCGGCAGAACCTTTAGTTACGCAATACCTGTGTGGGATTAATCCGCATCGCCCGCCACGCCGGCAGCAGGCACGCAGCGATAGCGATGATCGTCATCGCCGCCAGCGCCGACCCGAACGCCACCGGATCGTGTGGGCTCACGTTGAACAGAAGGTTCCCCAACAGTCGCGTCAGCGCAAATCCTGCCGCCGCCCCCAGCAGAATGCCGCCCCCCGTCAGTCGCAGTCCGCGCCCAATCACCATGCGCAGCAATCGCGGACCGTCCGCCCCCAGAGCCATGCGCAGCCCCAGCTCTCGCTTGCTCTGCGCGACCGAATAGGAAATCACCCCATACAGCCCCACCGCGGCCAGGATCACCGCGAGTCCTCCCAGCAGACTGACCAAAGTGACCGCCACCAGCTGCGGTGAGGTAGACCGGTTCACCTGCTCCTGAAGCGTCAGCAATTCATACAGCGCAACATTCGCGTCCAGCGCATGCACCTGACTGACCAGCGCCTCCGCAATCCCCCGCACCGGCTCGGTCGTGCGCACATACAAGACCGGCCCTCGCGCGAAATCCTGCCGCAGGGGCACATAGAAAAACGGTTTCGGGTCCTCGCGCATGCTCTCGTACTTCGCATCGGCCGCAACCCCGACCACCCTCGCCCAACCGCCTTTGATTTTCACGCGGCGCCCGATCGGATCCTGCCCGCGCCAGAACCGCACCGCCATCGTCCGATTCACGATCGCCACCAGCGGCGCATTCTCGTTGTCGTTGCGCGTAAATTCGCGCCCGGTAAGCAGCCCGATCCCCAGCGTCGCAAAGTAGTCCGGACCCACCTGGTTGTATTCGACCGTCGGCTGATCCTCCAGCGGAACGTCATACCCATCCACCGCGATCGGCGTCGACGAGTAACTGCCGTAGCCCAGCGGCGAGAGACGCGCATACGCCGCCGACTCCACGCCGGGCATCGCCCGCACGCGGCCCATCAGCTCGTCCTGAAAATCTCTCGCCCGCGGCGCGTCGTAGCCCGCAGCCACCAGTGACACGCCCGTCTGCACCACGCTGGTCGTCGAAAATCCAGGACTCGTCGTCCGAATCTTCTCGAGGCTCTCTATCAGCAGCGCCGCACCCACCAGCAGGATGAAGCTCAGCGCCACCTGGAACACAATCATCCCCGACCGCATCCACGCCCTGCCCCGCGCCCCCACCACCGCCGACGCTTCGGACCGCAGCGCATCGGCAAGTTGCAGCTCGCGCGTTTGCAGCGCCGGAACCAGCCCCACCATCAGCGTCACCGCCAGGCAAATGCCCGCGTTCAGCATCATCACCCGCCAGTCGATCTCGCCCGGCAGGTACATCGAGACCCCGGAGCGCGCGGGCAGCAGCAGAACCAGCGCGTGCCGGCTCAGCCACGCCACCAGCAGCCCGCCGCCCGTGCCCAGCACCGCGAGGATCAGCGTTTCCGTCAGCATCTGCTTCAGCAATCGGGCGCGGCTGGCCCCCAGAGCAAGCCGAACCGTCATCTCCTGCCGCCGCCCGAACGACCGGACCAGCAGCAGGTTCGCGACATTCGCGCATGCGATGAGCAGAACGAACCCCACCACCACGATCATGATCTCGAGCGTGGGCAGCAGTGTGCCGGCATTGTTGAACGGAGTCGCCCACAGCGGCCACAACCGCATCCCCCGCCCGCGATTCGTCGCCGGGTACTCTCTCTCCAGCCGCGCCGCAATGGCCGAGACTTCCTCCTGCGCCCGCGCGCGCGTCACTCCCGGCTTCAGTCGTGCATATGCTTCCACCCACCGCGCCCCGCGATCTTCCAGCTTGTATCCGCCGCTCTCGAAGGTCTCCTCCATCGAGGCCGCAACCCAGAACTGCATCGCCCAGCCCACAAACGTTCCATAAAATCCTGCCGGCGCGACTCCGATAATTGTGTGGGGCACGTTATTCAGCCGCTGCACTTTTCCGATAATGTTCGGATCGCTGTGGAACCGCCGCCGCCAAAGCTGATCGCTGATCACCACCACCGGATGAGCGTTGCTCCCGATCTCCTCGCTGGGTTCGAAGCCGCGCCCCAGTGCAGGACGAACCCCGATCGCGTCGAAATAGTTGGCCGAAACAATGCTGCCCACCGTCACTTCCGCGCGCGCTCCAATGTTCAGCGTGCTGGAGGTAATCTTGCTAACGAAGACCGCCTCGCACTGCGTGCAGCTCTCCCGCACCGCCAGCAGATCCGGCCACGCAATCTCCGTTGCCCCGCTTTCCCCCCGTGACGTCCCGGCCAGAGCAACCAGCCGCTCCTGGTGGGCCACCATCGGATAGGGCCGGAATAAAACTCCTTCCAGCCAGCTGAAGACCGCCGCATTCGCGCCGATTCCTAAAACAAGGCACAGCAGGGCCAGAGCCGAAAATCCCGGGTTGCGCCGCAGTTGCCGCAGCCCGTACCGCAAATCCTCGACGAAATCCTCAGCCGCGTTGAATCGCTTCGCCTCCACGCACTGTTCCCTGATCTGCGTGATCCCGCCCAGAGCGCGCAGAGCCTGCGAGCGCGCCTCCTCGGCCGGCATGCCCGCAGCGACATTTTGTGCGATTTGCTCTTCCAGATGATCCCGCAGCTCATCGTCGATTTCCTG
>PMAD01000208.1 GCA_003152415.1 Acidobacterium sp. | reverse complement strand
GTGGGCGGCAGAGGCAGAACGCTGTCGCAGGGTCGATTGAATACTTCAGAGACCACTGTAAGTTGATCACTTCGTTAATACCATCGTGGGTCTGCCAGAGGTCCTGAGGGTTCGATCTTTGCCAAGAGGCTATATTACCGAAGTATCAGAAGTATCATAAGTCTAACTAAATCAGTGACAAAGCTGGCTTTGCCGATATCCCCTTCCCGCATGAGCATGACGGTGGCCAAGGGTCAGAGGGAAGCTTTTGGGAAGAGGCTTTTGCCCCGCGATACCTTCATAAGTCGCCTAATTCCATTAGGGTACGACTCTAAGCCAAAGTTGTATGGCCGAAGTGTTCGGTAACGAACCATGATTCACGAATGGCCCGCAGCGGCGTCGCCGGAACCAGGATTGCCGCGATCCTGGCACCAGTGCTGGGCGCAGGAATCATCTGCATCGCACTCTGGCAGTGGTCCGTCTTAGCCCGCCACAATACGATCCAGGAGCTGCAGGACTTACCAGTTAACTCAGCGGTACACCTTATCGGTGTAGTTACCTACGTCGACGAGCCAGGAGGACGCTTCTGGATTCAGGATGAAACCGGGGCGATACCGATATCGGCGAACCCGGTTCAGGCGGGCGTGCGCGCCGGCCAGACCATCTCGATCGATGCGACCAAGACAACCTCCTATGATCACCGCGAGGGTCCGATCAGCGTCGGATTGCAGGAGATCAGGGTTCATCCCACCGCGGCTCGCGTGCGACTGCCGCAGCCGTTTCCGGTGACTCTCGCGAACTTCCCCACCCCCGAGAAGAATGGCATTCGCGTGCAGATGACGGCGGTGGTGGAGGACGCTTCGCTGGACGGGCAGGGACGCGCTCACCTTTCGGTCGCGGACGGCGGACCCGAGGTCGAACTGATCGTCGCCAAGCCCGACAGCGACTATTCGAGTTTGATCAACAGCAGGATCCGCATTGTCGGTCTTCCCGAGCAGGAACGCACGCCGCAGGGTGCTTTGGTTCGCAACCGGATATGGGCGCCGTCCGGGCAGGACCTGCAGATCGAGGAACCTGCTTCGGCGGACTCACCGCTGTATTCGATTCGCACTCTCTACAGAGAGAGCCACGCAGGCCATGGCCACCGCATTCGGATTCGCGGGCGGATCGCCGCGGCGACGCCCGATTCCATTCTGCTCGAGGATCGCTGGGGCGCAACCGAGTGCTACCTTTCCGTATCGCATGTGCTGAAAACCGGATTGCCGGTCGAGGTCGAAGCATTCCCGAGCCGCAACGGCTTGCGCATCGATCTGTTTCATGCTCAGGTGATCGCGCTTTCGCCCGAGCAGGTCGACAACAGCAGCGAATCGAGTCCGAGTCCGCAGCCTCTCGCCAGCGTGAGCGCGGTGCGCGACCTGCCCACGTCACGAGCCGCGGAGGCTCTGCCCGTCGATATCACCGGGGTCGTCACCTATGTCGATTCCCAATGGCGCCAGTTCTTCTTTCAGGACAGGACCGGCGGCATTTATGTGAAGTATTCGGGCGATCACCCGGAACTCGCCGTGGGCGCGCGTGTGACCCTGACAGGAATTACCGGAGCGGGAGACTTTGCCCCGGTCATCGTAGCCCCGAAGATCCGGTTCGACGGCGCCGCCCCCTTACCGGCCGCTGTCGCCGTGACGCAGAGCAGAGCCGCCGCTGGATCGCTCGATTCGCAATACGTGAGCATCGAAGGCGTTGTGCACCCGATGCGGCTCGGAGAGGAATCGAATCACACCGCGCTGACCTTCGATCTGCTCACGGCAGTCGGGATGATTCACGTGTATACCTCGCCTGTTTTTCCGGATATCGATCACGCGCGAAGCCTGGAAGACGCAACCGTGCGCATCTGGGGCATCTTCGGAACCGTCTTCAACTCGCGCCGCCAGCTGGTGGGCTACCAGCTCCTGGTTGAAACCCGTTCCGATATCGATGTACTGGAGCCGGCGGTCCCGCATCCGTTTGGCCTGGAAGCGACGCCCATCGGCTCGCTGCTGCACTACTCACCGAACGCCCGCTCGGGCCATCGCGTGAAAGTAGAAGGCACGGTCACGCTGGTGACACCGGACTACGTGTACCTGCAGGATGTGACGGACGGGGTGGAGGTGCGCGGCGACACGCGCTCCATCCATGTGGGCGAGGTGGTGGACGCGGTCGGCTATCCCACCCTGGTCGGCAGATATTCGCCGGTGATGACCGACGCGACGTTTCGGTCGGACGGCCGCTCTGGCTCGATTCTCCCTAAGGTGGTCACGGTGGAGTCGCTGCTGCAGGGCCACGAAGACTCCATGCTGGTGACCGTGGAAGGCAAGCTGCTGGCGGCGCTGGATGAACCCGCCCGCAAGAACCTGGTCCTGCAGTCGGGCGTGCGCACGTTTACCGCGCAACTGGATACCTCCGATCTGGGAACACCTCCGTGGGAGCTGCGAGAAGGAAGCGTGCTTCGGATCACCGGCGTCTCTTCCGCACAGGTGGACCCGGGCAAGCTTTACAGGATTCTGGAAGAGAGCCCGGCCAGCTTCCAGATTCTGCTGCGTTCACCGCGCGATCTGACCGTTATCCGGCCCGCCCCGTTGTGGACGTTGCGCGCAACCCTGGTTCTCCTGACGGTTTTATTGCTGCTGATTCTCGGGATCCTTGTTTGGGTGAGCATGCTGCGGCGCCGCGTGCGCTCGCAAACGGCCGCTCTGAGAAAAGCTTCTGAAACGGCGCAGGCCATCACGGACCTGTCCACCGCGATGGAGCAGGTTTCGAGCCAGCAGCAGTTCGACACGCAGGTTTCGGTGCGAGGCAGCGAAGATATTGCCCATCTGGTGGTGGGATTCAACACGATGTTGTCCGAGCTGGGGCAGCGGGATCGCGCCAAGCGAGACGCCGAAGCGAGGATGCAGCACATGGCGCTGATCGACGATCTGACCGGATTGCCGAACCGCCGGCTGCTGGCGGACCGCTTGTCGCAGAACCTGGCGAAGGCGCGGCGCGAGAACCGGATGGTGGCGTTGCTCTACATCGACATCGACAGCTTCAAGCTGGTCAACGACAGCCTCGGCCACAGCATCGGAGATGTGCTTCTGGGTCAGGTGGCCCAGCGCGTGGTGTCCCGTTTCCGGCAATCGGACACGCTGGCGCGCATTGGCAGCGACGAGTTCACGCTGATCCTGGACCACGTTCAGTCCGGAGCCGACGCGGAAAAGGCCGCAGAGAGCGTTCTGGAAGTGCTGAAAATCCCGTTCGAGATTGAGGGCCACACCATCCGGATTACCGCCAGCATCGGCATCAGCGTCTTCCCGGACCACGGCAGCGAAGGCGGACAACTTTTGCAGCAGGCAGACTGCGCCATGTATGCCGCCAAGAAAAACGGAAAAGACCGCGCCGTCCTGTTCGGCGACGATCTGGGCAACGCCGCACGCGAGCGTCTGACGCTGGAGGGCGAGCTGCGCCGCGCGATCGAAACGGGCGAAATCACGGTGCATTACCAGCCGGAGTTCGACCTGGAGACCAATACCATCGTGCGCTTCGAAGCACTGGCGCGGTGGTCTCACCCGAAACTGGGAGCGATCCCGCCTCTCACCTTCATTCCCATCGCCGAGGAGACCGGGCTGATTGTCCCGCTGGGCGCATACGTGATGGAGCGGGCCTGCGCGGACGCTGTGATTTGGCAGCGCAGAATGAAGCGGCCGATTCAGGTCGCGGTCAACGTATCCAGCGTGCAGTTTGCGCGCGACTCCTTCATCGAGGAGGTCGAGGAGATCCTGCGCCGCACCGGGCTGAAACCCAGCCTGCTGCAGATCGAACTCACCGAATCGGCCACCCTGACCGGGGTCGAGCGCACCGCCGAAATGATGAGGCGCCTGAAGAGCAAGGGCATCAGCGTAGCCATGGACGACTTCGGGACGGGATACTCCTGCCTGAGTTATCTGCCCAAGCTCTGCTTCGATGCCCTGAAGCTCGACCGTTCCTTCGTCAATGAGCTGGTGGTGCATCCGGAAACCCGCGCCTTCGTCCAGTCCATCCTGCTGATGGCCCACAACCTCAACATGAAGGTCATCGTTGAGGGAATCGAGACCACGGAACAACTGGAGCTGATCAAGGCGCTGGGCACCAACGAGGCGCAGGGGTACCTGCTCGGCCGTCCGTCGCCCAATCCACTGGAACAGCTCAGCTGGGGCGCGGATATTGCGCGCGGGACGGAGAACCTGGAGGCTGTTTCGCAGGAACCATAAACGCTATGGGCCTGATCGCGCCAGGCGAATGCGAGGGCTCTGGCTTCGAAAACCAGCCGGGGCGGGTTTCAATTTCGCCAAGTACTCCACCAGCCAATGGCGCTTCTATAAACCCAATAAAATCAGCAGGGACAGGCTCCGTCCCGGCTGCGCGACGCGAAAAAACAGCCATCCAGACCAGTTTTTCGCGGTCGATTCACGCAGACGGATCTCGCCGGCAAATCCCTGCGTAAGTCTTCTAATTCCATTAGGGTAGGGCCCGGAAGCCAAAGTTGTATGGCAGAGGCAAGGGTCGGGGACCGATGATGCTCGGATGAGCCGCAATGGCTTCACGAGGATCAAGTTAGCCGCGATCCTGGGATCGGCGCTTGTCGCGGGGATGATCGCGCCTGCGTTCTGCCAGGCGTCTGCCTTATCGAAGCACAACACCATCCAGGAACTGCGCAATTTGCCTGTTAACTCGGCAGTACATCTTATCGGCGTGATTACGTACGTGGATGAGCAAGGGAAGCTGTTCTGGCTCAAGGACGAAACCGGGGCGATGCCGATCAAGGCAAATCCGCTTCCGGCTGGAGTTTCGGCGGGCGAAGAAGTCGCCATCGAGGCCACCACGACGCATGACGCTGCGGACGGGCCGGGCAGCGTCGGATTGCAGAAGATCCGGGTTCATCCCACAGCTCGTATCAGCCCCATCCCATCGTCCGGTATCCTCACGGGCGCTGCGTCCGCTCCGGTTGATGGCGCCAACCCACCAAACGAGGTGCACTCGCCGGCGGATCTGACGGTGGTGCGGAGCGCTCCCTCGTGGACGCCGCCCACAACGGTGGTTATGACGATCATCCTGGCGTTTTTGGTTGTGGCGATCCTGTTGGTGCTCGCGCGCGTGAACAAGCTGCGCCGGCGGGTGAGCGAACAGGCGGAGGCTCTGCGGAAGGCGTCGGAGACGACGCAGGCCATCAGCGATCTGTCCCGATCGATGCTGCAGGTAGCGGCCCAGCGGCCGTTCGATCCGCAGATGCCGGTGGGAGGGACACAAGAGGTCAGCGAGCTGGTGGACGGGTTCAACGCGATGCTCTCGGAGCTGCAGCGGCGGGACCGCGCGAAGAGCGACGCGGAAGCCAGGCTGCAGCATATGGCGCTGATCGACGATCTGACCGGTTTGCCCAATCGCCGGCTGCTGACGGACCGGCTGTCGCACAGCGTGGCCAAGGCGCGGCGCGAGGACCGGAAGGTAGCGCTGTTGTATATCGATCTGGATGGATTCAAGCTGGTGAATGACAGCCTGGGTCATGGCGTGGGCGACGTGCTCCTCGGCCAGGTGGCGCAGCGGATGAAAAACCGCTTTCGGCAATCGGACACGCTGGCGCGCATCGGCAGCGATGAGTTCACGCTGATCCTGGACAATGTGCAAAACAGAGCGGATGCCGAACGGGCCGCCGAGAGCGCTCTTGAAGTCCTGAAGGATCCGTTCGAGATCGAGGGCCATTCGATCCGGATGACGGCCAGCATCGGGATCAGCATCTTTCCGGACCACGGAAAAGAGAGTGGGCAGATGCTGCGCCAGGCCGACTGCGCAATGGTCGCCGCCAAGCGGAACGGGAAGAACCGCATTGTGGCGTTCGGCGACGGGCTGGGCAGCGCGGCGCGGGAGCGCCTGATGCTGGAGGGCGAACTGCGGCGCGCCATCGAAGAGGGCGAAATCAAGGTTCACTACCAGCCGGAATTCGACCTGGCCACGAATACCATCGTGCGTTTCGAGGCGCTCGCGCGCTGGACCCATCCAACGCTGGGACCGATTCCTCCTCTGAGCTTCATACCGGTCGCCGAGGAGAGCGGACTCATCGTTCCCCTGGGCGCCTACGTGATGGAGCGGGCCTGCGCGGACGCAGTGACCTGGCAGCGCAAGGCAGGCAGGCCCATCCAGGTCGCAGTCAACGTTTCCAGCGTGCAGTTCGCGCGCGACTCATTTCTGGAAGACGTGGAGGAGGTTCTGCATCGCACCGGGCTCAGGCCTACGCTGCTGCAGCTCGAACTCACCGAATCCGCAACCCTGACCGGAGTGGAGCGGGCCGCCGATCTGATCCGCAGGCTGACAGGCCGGGGCATCGGAGTAGCCATGGACGATTTCGGGACCGGTTATTCCTGCCTGAGCTACCTGCCGAAGCTGTTCCTCGATGCGCTGAAGCTGGATCGCTCCTTCGTGACCGAGCTGGCGATGCGCCAGGAGACCCGAGCTTTCGTTCAGTCGATTCTGTCGATGGCCCACAACCTGCACATGAGGGTGATCGTGGAGGGCATCGAAACCCGGGAACAGCTGGAGCTGATGAAGGCGCTGGGCACGAACGAAGCGCAGGGCTATCTGCTGGGGAGGCCGACTCCCAACCCAATGGAACAACTCGCGTGGGGAGCGGGCGTAGCGGCGACTCGCGAGCGCGAAGTAGAGGCGGTTTCGTAGGACCGTGAACGCTATGGTCCTGGTCACTCCAACTCGGCGTCAAAGGTGCGCACGGAGCGCGGGCCTGTGGGCCGCGTCAATCGTCGCCGCGGCGATTCTGGCCACTCAGACGGCCTTTGCGCTGGATCCAGCCAAGGCCATCACCCAGTACATGCAGACTTCCTGGACCAGCGAGTCGGGGTTGCCACAAAACTCCGTCCAGGCCGTGGCGCAAACGGCGGATGGCTATCTGTGGTTTGGAACGCAGGAAGGTCTGACGCGCTTCGACGGTGCTCACTTCACAACCTACACGCGCCACAATGCCCACGGTCTCGCGTCGAGCTTTATTCAGGCGCTGGCAGCCGGCCGGGACGGCAGCCTGTGGATCGGAACCGACAGCGGCCTCAGCCACTATCAGCCGACGACTGCCGGGGGACCTGAGGGCGTATTTACGACACTCACCACCAGGGATGGCCTGTCCGGCAACAACATCGCGGCCCTCTGCGAAGATCGCGAAGGCGGTCTGTGGGTCGGCACGGGCTTAGGGCTCAACCGGGTCGTCAATGGGCAGGTGCAGAACTGGACAACCAGCGACGGCTTGGCCGATCCCGCCATCCGCACGATGACGCTCGACGCCGGCGGGACGCTCTGGGTGGGAACCGCGAAGGGTCTGTCTCGATTTGAACATGGCCGTTTCAAAACTTTTACCACCCGCGAAGGATTGCCAGGCGATGACATCGTCGCCCTCGCGCCGGCTCTGGATGGATCTCTGTGGATTGGGACGCAGGCGAACGGGCTGGCGCAGATTCGCAGCGGCCGCATCTCAGTTTTTCCGCAGCGTCTGCCGTGGAACGAAATCGCCGCCCTGCTCGCCGATCATGATGGCGCGCTCTGGATCGCCTTCGACCGGCACGGGATCGCTCGGCTCTATCGCGGCAAGCTGGATTTCTACGACGCCTCGCGCGGATTGCCCAGCGACCGCTGCGACCATGCTCTTTTCGAGGACCGTGAAGGCAGCCTCTGGGTGGGTTTCCTCGACACCGGAGTGGCGCAGCTTCGCGACGGGAAGTTCACAGTTTTCGGCACGCGGGAAGGACTCTCCGGCAATTACACCGGCAACGTGCTGCAGGCGCAGGACGGCACCATGTGGATCGGCGCCGATGACAACGGCCTGGATCACCTGCTCCCCGACGGGCGGGTAGAAGTTTGGGGCCCGCAAAAGGGTCTGCCCAACCAGGCTGTTTATTCGATGTTGCAGACACGCGACGGCGATCTGTGGATTGGATACCGGCGGGGCACCATTGCCCGCATCCACAAAGGAAATGTCTCGATCTATCACGACCCGCAGGCCAACGATTCTTCGGTGAACTCCCTTCTTGAGGACCGTGAAGGCACTCTGTGGATTGGATTCGAAGGTAAGGGACTGGCCCGCTTCGATCACGGCACGATTCGCCACCTGACCGACTCGGGGCGCGTTGCCTCCCTCGCTGAGTCCACCGACGGCGCGCTCTGGATTGGTCTGGATGGCGACGGCGCCCAGCGCGTCTTCCGTGGCGAGGCTACGACATTCACGACCGCCAACGGCCTGCACAGCGATCACGTGATGAGCCTGTATGCGGATCGTGACGGCAGCATGTGGGTGGGGATGCAGAGCGGCGGCCTCAGCCATATCCGCGATGGTCACGTCGTCACCTGGACACCGGATCAGGGCATACCCGATACCTCGATCGGCTCGATCATCGGAGATGACGACGGCAGCCTCTGGTTTGGCGGCGATACCGGCATCTTCCGCATCGCGAAGACCGAGCTGAAGCAATCGGAAGGGCACCCCGATGCTGCGCTGCATCCTGTGCTGTACGGAACCGCCGACGGTCTGCGCACACGCGAGACACTGTACGGCAGCATGCCGTGCGTCTGGAAGAGCCGCGACGGCCGCCTCTGGTTTGGGACGATTGAGGGAGTCGCGGTCATCGATCCTGCTCACATCCCGGTCAACACCGTCGTGCCGCCGGTGTGGATCGAGCGCGTCAAGCTCGACTCCCGCACCATCCCTCTCACCGACCACATCCGGCTTGGCCCCGGCTCCGGCAATCTGGAGGTGTCGTTCAGCGCCCCCAGCTTTGTCGCGCCGCAGCGAGAACACTTCCGCTACCGGCTCATCGGCTTCGATCCGGACTGGAACTATTCCGGCGGACGCCGCAATGCGTGGTACACCAACCTGCCTCCCGGTTACTACACATTCACGGTGCAGGCGGAAAACAATGACGGCATCTGGAGCCCGACCGGAGCGTCCTTCAGCTTCTCGCTGCGGCCGCCTCTGAGCCGCACTCCCCTGGCCTACGCATTCTATGCGATGCTCGCTCTGCTGCTGGCGTGGAGTGTCATCGCGTTCCGCACGCGCAGCCTGACGTGCCGCCAGCAGGAACTGACCCGCATTGTTGCCGAACGTACGGCGCAACTCGAAGCGGAAAAGGCGGCTCTCGAAGCTACGCGGCGGGAGCTGCATATCCAGGCGACTCACGATTCACTGACCGGGATCTTCAACCGCGCGGCGATGCTGGAGCACCTGCAGCGTGAAATCGCCCGCGCCACACGCGATCGGACACCGCTGGGCGTGCTGATCGCGGACCTCGATCACTTCAAGAGCCTCAATGATAACTATGGCCACCTTTGCGGCGACGACGTGATCCGCGAATCCGCCGACCGTTTCCGTTCCACCATGCGCGGGTATGACATCGTTGGCCGCTACGGCGGTGAGGAGTTTCTCATCCTGTTTCCCGGCTGGGATCCAGCTCCTGCGACCGGCCGCGTGGACGATTTGCTCGAATCGATCCGGTCCCGGCCATTCGAGATCGGAGAAAACAGGATTCGCCTCACCTGCAGCATCGGCGTGGCCACCTTCCGCCCCGAGGTGGATTCTCCCTCGATCCGCGAAGTCCTCAGCCGCGCCGATACCGCGCTCTACGTCGCCAAGAACTCCGGGCGTAACTGCGCGAGCTTTGAGGCACGCGCACAGTCCGGCCGCAGGGCGCGTGTCGAATCCATCCAGGGTTCCACCGTCGGCAGCGAAAACTAGACCCGCACGAGGAGATCCTCGCGGCTTTCGGTTGCGTTCAGCTTCGGGACCTATCCGGCCTTCATCAGCGCGGTGAGGCAGCTCACAGCCTGATCGAGTTCGGCAACGGGCACGCATTCGCGGCTGCTGTGCGCGGTGCGCATATCGCCCGGGCCGAAGACGATGACTTCCTCGGCGAGCGACGAGAAGATGCTGGCTTCGGAACCGAAGGGGATGGAGATCGCAGGCCGACCGGTGAGCGCTTCCGCAGTCCGGACCAGTGGCTCATCTGCACTGGTCTCGAAGCCCGGCTGCTGGCGAAGCAGCTTGATTTCGGCTCGGAACGCGGGATTCGACCGTCGCAGTCGCTCGATGATTCTCTCAGTAGCCAGGAAAACGACGTTCGGCGACTGGCCGGGAATCGGCCTCCACTCCAGTTGAAATCGGCACAACCCTGGAACAACGTTCTTCGCTGTGCCTCCTTCAATCGTGCCGATGTTCACGGTTGTGAACGCGGGTTCGAAGAAACTGTGTGTCTCGGTCGCGAGCGGCCCTGCAAGTTCCTCAATGGCTGTGATCAACCGAGCAGCGTGGTAAATCGCGGAGACTCCCTGCTGCGGGTGGGCGCTGTG
>PMAD01000023.1 GCA_003152415.1 Acidobacterium sp. | reverse complement strand
GAACCCTGTCCCCTGCACCCTGTACCCTGCTCCTGGCCGCCTTCAGCGTGAACTCCACTGATTCCCGCGGAATGCTCTCCACAAACGGCCGCACCGCCCACCCCAGCCCCGCCGGAATCCCCCGCGTCAGCGAAACCGACTCAACCTGCATATACAAACCGCCGTCGCGCTCCTCCCAGCTCCAGTAGGTATTCATCCGCCACAGAAACCCGTGCTCGTCCTCCGGCCTCAGCGCCCGCTCGGTGCTGGTCCCGGCCCCCGAAATCTCCGCTATCCGCGTGCTCCGCGACGCGCTGAACCCGTGCTCCGCATCGAGCTGCCCAAACCGCACGTCGTACGTTGAATCCAACACCACCGTGATCACGTGCCGCTCGCGCACTCGCATCCATCCCTCGACATGATCGCCGTCCTGCGCCACCGTCCTCGCCTGCAGAACCTGCGGCGCGAAGGTCTCCGCATACCCGCCAAAATCCCGCAGCAGCCGCTCAAAATCCGCCGCCTTCGCTCCTGCCGCAAACGCCGTCCCCCGCCAGTGATGCAGCAGCGCCCCCGGCAACCCCGCGCCCTCCGGCGGACTCACCTGCTCCACCATCACCTCGCCCCGCCGCAGCCGCGCCCGTCCCTCCTCGCTCCCCGCCTCGCCCGTCAAAAATCCATCCGCCGCCCGATGCTCCTCCGCCAGCCGCGCCTCAACCACCCCCACATAATTGTTGAAGCCCGCCACCGCCGCCGCTGGCGCCTCCGCCCACGCGCCTCCCCAACTCACCAGCAACCAGCCACCCGCCACCACCTTCAAAAGTCCGCGCTTCATGAACCACACCATGCCCCTCCCAACCCTCCGGAGCAATGCCCAGTTCCTCGCATGCGAAAGGAATGTTTCTCACGGCGCAACCCACTCCACCCGCGCCACTTCGCGCGACTTCTCCATCGCCCCAAACACCAGGGACAAAACCGCCATCGGCTACACTCGTCACCAGACATGACCGGCCCTGAGCCAGCCCACCGCCGCTATCGCTTCGGAGCCTTCGAAGCCGACGCCGCCACCGGCGAGCTCCGCCGCCAGGGCATCCGCCTCCGCCTCAACGCCCAGCCCTTCCAGCTTCTCTGCATGCTCCTCGAGCGCCCCGGCGAGCTCCTCACTCGCGACCAGATCGCACGCCAGCTCTGGCCCGGCGGCACCTTCGTCGACGCCGAACACGGCGTCAACTCCGCCGTCAACCGCATCCGCGAAGCCCTCGGCGACTCTGCCACCAGCCCCCGCTTCCTTGAGACCCTCGCTCGCCGCGGCTATCGTTTCGTCGCCCCCGTCGAACGCATCGCCTTATCCAATTCCGCCGGCGCGCCTAACGCCTCGACCGATTCTGCGCCCCTCGCCCAGCCCGCAGATCCACCGCCCGCGCTCCGCGCTCGTATCCTTGCTTCCCCTGAAGAACTCCCCAAAATCCCCTGGACCGTAGCCCAGACCCTCTTCCTCCTGCTCCAGATCATGTATCTCGGCTTCTACATCGGAGCCCTCGCCAACCTTCCCGAAATCGACGACCTCTTCGCAGCCCTCCTGCCCCGCCCACCCCTGGCCTTCACCATCCTCATCGTCACCGCCGCCATCCTCATTCCCGTCCGCGCCTTTCTCCTCTGCGCCTTCCTCTTCCATGCCCCCGGCATCCGCGAAAAATTCCTCAAGCTCTGGCAATTCCTCCTGCCCCTCGACATCCTCTGGGCGCTCTCGCCCTTCCTGCTACTGCACCACATCAATTTCGGAATGGCCCTGGCTGCACTGCTTTCCTCGCCTGGTCGCCTTTCGCCCAGCGCTCCCTCGTCCTCATGGGTGCCGGCTCCGCCAACCCCGAAGCCTCCGCCCCCGCCCGCTAACCAACCGAACCCAGCCAAAAAAAGAGCGCGATCCCCAACGAAGGTTTCTCGCGAAAGCGAGAAGACCGTCTCGCGAAAGCAAGAAAAACGTCTCGCGAAAGCAAGAAAAACGTCTCGCGAAAGCGAGAAAGCCGCCTCGCGAAAGCAAGAAGACCGTCTCGCCAAAGCAAGAAAAACGTCTCGCGAAAGCAAGAAAANNAAAGCAAGAAAACGTCTCGCCCCGCTGCACCCGCGCCTGCTCCGGATCGCGCCAAAAAAAGCCTCAAAACCGGCCAGGTTCACCCCACAGCAAGAAGCTTAAGCTCGCACCGTTCGCTGCCCCAACACCTCGATGACCGACTTCAACTCCTTAGTACTGTCTCCGGGACCAAAACGGTACTGCACCCCTTGCCCGCTTCCTCGTGGGACCCGGTCGCTGCTCGGTGTTCCGCTGCCCGTGTCTCCGCTAACCGGTTTTGAGCTGACCGTTCCTCACCTAACCGCTCCATAGCCGCCACTTTCCTGCTCTCTTCTTTTCTTGTCAAGTTTCCACCACTTACCCAAAGTAACTTTTAGTCATTCCACACCACTTATCCCACAAAGATATTTGGCAGGTTTACTCTCCCAATCTGATATTCTGGACTTATAGGGTAGAAAAAGAAAAACCTCGCCACTGGCGGGGCTTTTCCGTTTTGGAGAGGAGCTCGCCGTGCCCCACCCAACGCTCGCCCTGCGGAGCCGCGAGCCCTTTTCGCGAACCGTTTCTTCGCTGACAACCTCATTGCTCGGACAAGTATTTTGGAATCACATGCGTTGACGACTTGTACTGTCGATTCAAATACATAATCGAGGTCCCTTTGGGAGACACATTGCACGCATTTGAAAACAAAGTAGAAAGCCACAATGTATCCGGAAATCAAATGGATAGCTCGGCCTCCGGTCGTCTCCGCCTCTGTGGAATCAAATATGTACGCGTCGTCAGGGGTCGAGAGGGGGAGGGGGTGGGGGGTGGGGGCCGCGTGGTGCTAAAGTGTGAAGCGCCCTCGGCCCCTCCCGGCCTCAGTGCCCGGAGCCGATGCCCGGTGCCCGGTCCCTCATTCAGATACACTGGGGTCTTCCATCCATGAACCCGCTCTCCATGCACTTCGACAATCTCGCGTCGACCAAAGATGACATGGTCGCCTTCATCGAAGGTCATGGCATCCGCCGCGTTCCCGCTCACGCCGGAGACGAAATTCCCACCATCCTCTGGGAGGACGAAGCCAATCCCGACAGCTGGAAGGATTTCGTCGAGACCGCCAAAGCTGCCGGCGCCACATTCATCACCATGAGTGACGTCGTCCTCGAAAAGGAGGACCTCGAGCTGCTCATCGAGGAGCTGCAGGAGCAGGACTACAACATCGAAATGGGAGCAGCCTCTTCCGAACTCGATGAGGCCCAGGCTCTGGTCAGCCACATCGGCAAAGTCGGCCATGTGCAGCTCGGCTTCCCTCATCAGGGCATCGTGTTCCTCTACGAAACCTCCACCGAGTGGTACGACCGCTACCGCCAGCTTCTCGACTCGGTCGGCGACCTCGGCGACATCGTCTTTGAAGATGATGACAACGAAGACGACCAGCCCTGAGCCGATCCCGTGAGCTCCTCCGATCAGGTCCTCAGCGCCGCTGACCACGTCCTCGTTGCCCCGGAAGCTTCTAACTCGGCCGAACCTGTCGCAGCACGACCGCGTCAGCGCTGGATTCTCAGCCCATCTCGAACCGAAGAAGCCGCCGCCCTCGCCAGCGCAGTGAGCATTCCGCCGCTGATCGCCGAGTTGCTGGTGGCTCGGGGAATCCGCACCGCAGCTGAAGCCGACGAATTTCTCAACCCGCGCATCGAGCATCTTCTCGATCCGTACTCGATGCTCGGTATGGATCGAGCCGTCGACCGCATTCGTCATGCTGTCGCCAACCACGAGCCAACCCTCATTTACGGCGACTACGACGTCGACGGCACCGTCGCCACCGTGCTGTTGAAGACCACCATCGAAAAACTCGGTGGCTCGGTCCGCTTCCACAT
>PMAD01000049.1 GCA_003152415.1 Acidobacterium sp. | reverse complement strand
TTCATATCCATATTGAGAAGCGGCTGCCGGTGCAGGGCGGGATCGGAGCGGGATCGGCGAATGCGGTGGCGGCGCTCATTGGGCTGGAGCGAGAGCTGGCGCAGGCTGGAGTTGCGGCGCTCGCCGGACCGGAACGATTGCGGATTGCGGCGGAAGTCGGGTCCGATGTGCCGCTGTTTTTGGTGGGCGGGACCGTGCTGGGTGAGGGACGCGGCGAAGAGGTGTCGCCGCTGCGCGATATTCCGTCGACCGAGTGCGTGCTGGCGTTACCGGAGGTGGGGGTTTCGACGCCGCAGGCGTATCGGGACTGGGACGCTCTGCAGGTTACAGGGAACAGGTTACAGGGAACAGGTTCCGGCAATATGCCGGCAGCAAACGAATTGACCCCCGATTGCGGCTCCGATAAACTGAGTGTGTTGAGTCGAGCTCTCGCCTCGGCGTTTAGTCCGAGGCCTCCGGGGGGAATGTCCGCCGGGGTTGGCGCGCACTCCTCCGGTGTCTTTGCGAAGAGCGAAGGCCTGGCCGGGAAAACGGGGCAGAATCCGCTTCTCGCGCTTGTCCGAACCGGGATCGAAAACGACTTCGAAGAGGTCGTCTTCCGGCAGTATCCCTCACTCGGAAAGATCAAGCGCATTCTTGCGGGCTCCGGCAATTCTGAGGAGGCAGCCGTTTACACGGCGCTCTCGGGCTCCGGATCGGCCCTGTTCGGGCTGTACGGGACGGCGAAGGCGGCGGACGCGGCGGAGGCACGGCTGAGGGAAGCTGGGATTCGAACGCTGCGGACGGTGACGCTGGGGCGGGAGGAGTACTGGCGGGGGATGATAGCGAAGGACGTTTAGCGAAAGGCGTTTAGCAAAGAACGTTTAGCGAAAAGCGGTTAGCGGGTAAGTGGGCGGCAGAGATCGAACTGAGTTTTTGTTACTGGGCGATCGACTAATGGTAGGTCAAGTGCCTTTGGAGCACTTTGTCCAGGTTCGAATCCTGGTCGCCCAGCCAAAGTTTTGATGTGGGCCCGGCAGCAAGATCGCCGCAGATTTGTAACAGGATGCCATGCAAACCAGCCTGGAGGATCTTGTGACGGACACGATCGAAGCAGTGGGCGTGGCCACGCCGAATCTGGCGACGGCTCAGGACGGAAATGTAAAACCGAAGCCGCAGGCGCGGCGTTCGCGGGTATCGAATGAGGATCGCAGGTTCAAGGTTTTCTCCGGGACAGCGAATCGCGTGCTGGCGGAGGATATTTGCAAGCACATCGGCGTGACGCTGGGCGAGACGCGGATGACGCGCTTCGCGGATGGCGAGGTGTACTTCCAACTGCTGGAGAACGTGCGCGGAGCGGATGTTTTCGTGGTGCAGCCGACGTGCTGGCCGGTGGACCAGCATTTGATTGAGCTGCTGATCATGATCGATGCGCTGAAGCGCGCATCAGCGGGAAGGATCACGGTGGTGGTTCCGTATTACGGATATGCGCGGCAGGATCGGAAGGACCGTCCGCGCGTAGCGATCTCGTCGAAGCTGGTGGCGGATTTGATGACGACGGCGGGGGCACATCGAGCATTGTTTATGGATTTGCACGCGGCACAGATTCAAGGGTTTTTCAACATACCGGTGGATCATTTATTTGCAAGCCCGGTGATGATCGGGTACTTCCGGGAGCTGAATTTGCCGGATCTGACGGTGGTTTCGCCGGATGCGGGGGGCGTGGAGCGCGCACGATTTATCGCGACCAAGCTGGGCGCACCGATGGCCATCGTCGATAAGCGGCGCACCGATCTGAACGTCACGGAAGTGATGAATGTGATCGGCGATGTGCGGGGGAGGACTTGCCTGATCGTCGATGACATTATCGATACGGGCGGGACGCTGGTGAAGACGGTGGATACGCTGCTGGAGAAGGGAGCGACGCGCGTGTATGCGGGCGCATCGCATCCGGTGCTTTCGGGCGAGGCGGTGGAGCGCATTGCCAACTCGCGACTGGCGCAGCTGGTGGTTACGGATTCGATTCCGTTGCGCGATGAGGCGCAGGGGCTGAAGGAGTCGGGCAAGATCAAGGTGCTTTCAGTGGCGGGCCTGCTGGGCGCGGCTATTCTGAGCATTCATATGGAGACGAGCGTTAGCTCGTTGTTTAGTTGAAGACAGTGATCAGTGATCAGTGATCAGTGATCGGGAACGGGGATTCAAAATTGGGGCTTCGGCTCCGTGATTTGCAACGTTAACCGCGAACGATCGGGAGATTGCGTCGCAAAGGGAGCGGGGAAACGGCGAGAAGCTGGCAGGCGGCAGCTGGCAGCTAAGAGCTGAAGTCCCGTGCCCGAAGGAAGAGGACATGACTACTCAGGAAATCGTCAGCGCAGTGCCCCGTGAGGGCAAGTTCAACAAGAATGCGGCCCGGCGCGTGCGCGCGAAGGGCAAAGTGCCGGCCGTGGTGTATGGAGCGGCGGAGCCGGCGGTAGCGGTGGAAGTGGACCCGAAGCAGATCCAGCGGATCCTGCATTCGGAAACCGGGCATAACTCGATTTTCGATCTGGAAGTTTCGGGGTCGACGGCGAAGGTGATGATCGTGGACTGGCAGTACGAGCCGATCAAGGGCAAGCTGATCCACATCGATTTCAAGCGCATCGCGCTGGACAAGCCGATTCGCGTGGAAGTACCGATCCAGCTCACCGGAGTTGCGGTGGGCGTGAAGACGGAGGGCGGCATTCTGGACCAGATGCTGCGCGAAGTGGAAATCGAGTGCCTGCCGGGCGATATTCCGAACAACATCGCAGTGGATGTATCGAACCTCACTTTCGGCGTGGTGCTGCGGGTCTCCGATCTTCCGCACAGCGACAAGCTGCGCTTCATCACGTCCGAGGACAAGCCGGTTGCGCACGTAATTTCGATCAAGGAAGAGGTGGTTGCGGCGCCGGAGGTAGCGGCTACGGAGGTCGCCGCGGTTCCAGCGGAGCCGGAAGTGTTGAAGAAGGGCAAGCAGGAAACGGCGGAAGGGGCTCCTGCTGCGGCTGCTGCTCCTGTGGCGGAGAAGAGCGAAAAGGGCGGCAAGAAGTAAGTGTCCGGGGAGGGCGGCGCGTTCCTGGTGGTGGGCCTCGGGAATCCGGGGATCGAGTACCAGTTCACGCCGCACAATGCGGGTTTTTTGGCGATCGACCGCATCGCCGGTGAGCACAACGCGGAGGTGGTGAACCGCCGCTGCCGCGCGCTCACAGCCAGGATTCAAATGGCGGGCCGGGAGGTGATCCTGGCGAAGCCGGAGACCTGGATGAATCTGAGCGGGCTTGCGGTGGGGGCGCTGGTGGACGAGCTGGAGTTGGAGCTTCCCGGGAACCTGCTGGTGGTGCACGACGAGCTGGATTTGCCACTGGGGAAGTTACGAATTCGGGAGCGTGGCAGCCCGGCGGGACATAACGGAGCGCGTTCGGTCTCGGGCGGTCTGGGAACGGACGAGTGGTGGCGGATTCGGATCGGAGTTGGGCCAGAGCCGGGAGTGCAGCAGGAAGCATTTCGTCGCGGCAAGGATTATTTGCTGACGCCGATGAGCAAACGGGATTTGACGGCAATCGACCCAGTGCTGGATCGGGTAGCGCGCGCCATAGAGATGGTGGTGGCGAAGGGAATTTCGGCCGCCATGAATGAGTTCAACCGCCGGGATGCGGAAGATTCCGGGAACACTCCGGCGGAGAAGTAAAGATGGACGGAAGCGAATTTGTTGCCGGGCCCGCGGGTTCGGAAGGAAGAGAAGCAGACGATGCAGCGTTTCTATGAAGTGATGTTTATCGTGCGGCCGGATGTGGCCGACGAGGATCTGGACAAGCTGATTGCCGGTCTGGAGCAGACGGTGACGGGCGGCGGCGGCAAGATCCGCTCGACGGAGAAGCTGGGGAAGCGGAAGCTGGCGTACATGGTGCGGAAATTCAACGACGGTAACTATGTGCTGCTCACCATTGACGCCGACGGCGTGCTGATTGCGGAACTGGAGCGACGGCTGCGGGTGTCAGAGCCGGTGATCAAGTTCATCACGGTGCGGATGGATGAGGAGGAGAAGCGGCTGGCCAAGGTCCGGGCGATTCGCGCGACGAAGAAGAAGCTGAGCGCGATTCCGCCGGCTCCTCCGATTGCCGCGCCGGTTGAAGCTCCGGCGGAAGCGGCGCCTGCGCCTGCTACACCGGCGCCCGCGGCGCCAGTTGCTGAAACCGCAACACCGGCCAGCGCCTAACGCGTTCGGCACGATTTGGGGATTTGAAATTTGGCTGGCGCCGGTAGCGGCGGCTGGCCGGAGGAATGAATATGGCTGACGAAGCAACGACAACACCCTCAAGGCCGGACGCACCGGCTGGACGCCCTTCCGGGCCAGGCGGGCGCGGCCCTGGTGGACCGGGAGGTCCGGGCGGGAGAAAATTTTTCCGTCGCAAGAAGGTCTGCAAGTTCTGCACGGAGAAGATCGACGCCATTTCGTATCGCGATGTGCGGCTACTGCAGGGATTTGTGGCCGAGCGCGGCAAGATTGTGCCACGGCGGCTGACCGGCGTGTGCACCACACACCAGCGACGGCTGTCGAAGGCGATCAAGCAGGCGCGGAATATTGCTCTGTTGCCGTTTGCGGCGAGGTTCTAGATAGCTAAGGATCGGTTGGCTAAGAACCGGTTAGCTAAAGAGCGGTCAGCGACGAGAAAGCGGCCCGCTGTTTTTCAGGAGATTGTGCAATGGAAGTAATTCTCAGAGAAGATATCTCGAACCTCGGCAACCGGGGCGATGTGGTGAAGGTCGCCGATGGATATGGCCGCAATTACCTGCTGCCGAAGCATCTCGCTATGGAAGCGACGCCGGCCAACAAGGCGGTGATCGAACAGATGAAGGCGGCGGCGGTGCGGCGTTCCGCGAAGGAGAAGTCGGAGGCGGAGCAGCTGGTAACGCAGCTGAATACCGTGTCGCTGGTCTTCGAGCGCAAGGTGGGCGAAGAGGACCATATCTTCGGTTCGGTGACATCGTCAGACATCGCGCAGGGACTTGCCGCGAAGGGCTTCACGATTGACCGTCGCAAGGTGCAGCTGGACGAGCCGCTGAAGTCAACCGGGGAGTTCCACGTTCCCGTGAAGCTGCACCGCGAGGTGACGGCGCACATCAGCGTGACGGTGAAGGGCGAAGAGGCAGCGGCGGAGTAAGTCTGAGCGGGCGTTGCTGGGCCCGGCGGCTGCGCCTGGCGGGACGGTCCGCGCGGGGTGAGAAGATAGGAGCGTAGCCAATTCCCGGCTCTCATCCATGCTAAAGGCCATTTCTTCGCACGTTTTTCTCGATCACAGGCTGCATCCTGGCTTGCTGGACATTTTTGCCCGCGCCGGAGCACAGGGCGTGGAGTTGTTTGCCGCGCGGCAGCACTTCGATTACACCAGTCGGCCGCACATCCGCGAACTCGCGGAATGGTTCGGGGCGAATTCGACCGAGGCGTTCTCGATGCACGCACCGCTTTATTCCGATGCGGAGATGGGGCGGGGCGGGTCGCCGGCGGTGAACGTGATTCATCCGGAGAAGAGCCGTCGCATCGATGCGATGGATGAGATCAAGCGGGCACTCGAGGTTGCCGAGCAGATCCCGTTCCGGTATCTCATCCTTCATCTGGGAGAACGCGAAGACACCTGGAGTCCGCGGGCTCTGGAGCATTCCATTAGCGCGCTCGAACATCTGCGCGCCTTTGCGAGTCCCCTGGGCGTGAAGCTGCTGGTGGAGAATCTGCAGGGCGACGTGGCGAGGCCCGACCATCTGGTAGAGATTCTCACAGCGGGTCATTTTCGAGATATTGGCGTGTGCCTCGACGTGGGTCATGCGCATCTGGGCGAGGGTGTGGCGGCGGCTCTGTCGGAGCTGAACGCGCACATTCGCTCGACGCATCTGCACGACAATAAGCGGGACAAGGACACCCATCTGTGGCCGGGCGACGGGACGATCAACTGGGATGAGACGCTCAGCGGTCTGCAGGCGGCTCCGCAAACCCCGGCGGGCGTGCTGGAGATTCATTACACGCTGGGGGATTCGATCGAGGCGGTGGGAGAGAAGGCGAAACGGGCGTTCGANNGTACAGAAATTGTAACGGAGACGGCGACAGAAGCTCCTCTTTCGACGATTGCCGATATCGGCGAGCACGAAGGGCAGACGGTGACGCTGCACGGGTGGCTTTACAACCTGCGCGAAAGCGGAAAGTTGCTGTTTCCCATTTTTCGCGATGGGAGCGGGACGATTCAGGGCATTGTGCCGAAGGCTGCGGTGACGCCGGAAGTCTTTCAGACGGTGAAGGGGTTGACGCAGGAGTCGTCGGTGGTGGTGACGGGCAAGGTGCGGGCGGACAAACGTGCGCCCGGCGGTTACGAATTGGATGTGCAGAACGTCGAGGTCTTGCAGCGGGTGCCGGAAGACGATCCGTTCCCCATCTCGCTGAAGGAACACGGCACCGATTTTCTGATGGAGCACCGGCACCTGTGGGTGCGGACGCCGCGCCAGGCGGCGATCCTGCGGATTCGCGCTGAAATTATCAAGGCGGGGCGGGATTATCTGGACGACAACGGATTTGTGCTGACCGATCCGCCGATTCTGACGCCGGCGGCCTGCGAGGGGACGAGCACGCTATTCCCCGTGGACTATTTCGGGGATCAGGCGTATCTGACGCAGAGCGGACAGCTGTACATCGAGAGCACGGCGCTGGCGCTGGGGAAGGTTTATTCGTTTGGGCCGACGTTCCGCGCGGAAAAGTCGAAAACGCGGCGGCATCTGACGGAGTTCTGGATGGTCGAACCGGAGTGGGCGTTTGCCACGCTCGACGATCTGATGGGACTGGCGGAGAACTTCATCAGCTATATCGTGGGGCAGGTTCTGACGAAGCGCGCGGCGGAGCTGAAGACGATCAACCGCGACACGACGAAGCTGGAAGCGGTGCGGCCGCCGTTCCCGCGCATTCGCTACGACGAAGCGGTGAAAATGCTCAACGACGCGCATGCGAAGGGCGAGCTGGAGCAGGCGTTCGAGTACGGCAACGATTTTGGGTCGCCGGATGAGACGTACATTTCGTCGCAATTTGACCGGCCGGTGATGGTGCACCGGTATCCCGCCGCGGTGAAGGCGTTCTACATGGAGCCCGATCCGTTGGATCCTAATTACGCGTTGTGCGTGGATGTGCTGGCGCCGGAAGGCTACGGCGAGGTGATTGGCGGGTCGCAGCGTATTCACTCGTACGAGCTGCTGAAGAAGCGGATCGAGGAGCACCAGTTGCCAATCGATGCGTTCAGGTGGTATCTCGATCTGCGGCGGTACGGTTCGGTTCCGCATTCGGGGTTTGGCATGGGGATTGAGCGCGCGGTGGCATGGATCTGCGGGCTCGACCACGTGCGGGAGACGATTCCCTTTGCCCGGACGCTGAATCGCATCTACCCGTAGCTCTTTTATGCCAAGACAAAGTGAGACATCGACGCAGGCCGGATCGCCGGCCTCTGTGCGTTCCGCTGCACCCGTGTATGGCGGCGTGCAGACGCTGCCGCCGCGCAAGATCAGGGTGATTGGGGTTCCTCTGGACCTGGGCGCTTCGCGACGCGGCGTCGATATGGGACCGTCGGCGGTGCGGGTGGCAGGGCTCGAAGCGCGGCTGGAAGCTTTAGGGCACGAGGTGCGCGACAGCGGCAACATCAGCGTGGCGATCGCGGAGACGAAGTCGTCGGGGCATCAGAGCGCGCGGTATCTGAAGGAGATCACGGACACCTGCACGCGGGCGGCGGAGATGGTGGTGAAATCGCTGACCGAAGGCATGACGCCGGTGATTCTGGGCGGGGATCACTCGGTGGCGGCGGGGAGTGTCGCGGGCGTTGCGGAGTTTTACAGGCGGCAGAAGCAGAAAATCGGCCTGATCTGGATCGACGCGCATGCGGACATGAATACACCGGAGAGCTCGCCGAGCGGCAACGTGCATGGGATGCCGCTGGCGGCGCTGCTGGGACTTGAGCCCTCGCCGTTGGCGAATATTCTGGGTTTCGCGCCGAAAGTGCAGCCGGAAAACGCGGTGCTGATCGGGGTGCGCGACATCGATCCGGCGGAGAAGGAGAATATCCGGCGCGCGGGGATCAGCGAGGTCTACACGATGCGCGACATCGACGAGCGCGGGATGCGGTCGGTGATGGAAGAGGCGCTGCGCGCGGCGGGAAGAGGGACGGCGGGATATCACGTATCGCTGGACATGGACTGGATCGATCCGGAGGACGCGCCCGGGGTGGGGACGCCGGTGCGGGGCGGAGCGACGTATCGGGAGGCGCATCTGGCGATGGAGATCATCGCGGACCACGGGCGGATGGTGTCACTGGAGGTGGTCGAGGTGAACCCGGTGATCGACGAGCACAACCGCACGGCGGATCTGGCGGTGGAGCTGATTTCTTCGGCGTTCGGGAAGAAGATTCTGTAACAGACAGCGCTACAATTCAGAGCCGGCAGACGGCGACGGTTTCATTACTGTAGGGGCAGTCCAGTCCTTCGACTCGGGGACTCTGCACGATGATCCAGTTGACGCCGAATTTGTGCTGCAAGCGGAGAAAATCCTCTTTGTGAAAATGCTGCCACCCCGATGCGGCCTGGACTTGTTCCTGCCAGAGCGGGGCGAGGTCGGGAACCTGGGTGGCGACGGCCGCGTCCTTGACGGCGTCAGCGAGCTCGCTGCGCTGAGCGAGGGCGCGGAAGCTGTGATAATCCTCGCGGGGAAGCTGCATGTAGTACGGATCGAGGGCGAAGTACGCGTCGACAGGTGTATTTGTGCGCACCCACGCAAAGGCTCGCAACCACGGATTGTGGGACGCGACTCTGGGCAGTTCGATGTGTTCGGTTCCCGCGAAGAGCGATCGCTGGGCGATGAACATGCCGAGGGCGAGGGGCAGAAAGAGGGCGACCCACCGCCAGAGGTGATTGCGGAGGATCTTTTCGCCGATCAGGCCGCCGCCGAGGAGCGCCATGAAGATATAGACCAGGTGCAGGTACCGCATGGGCTGCATCGGCGTGAGACGGATGAGCGCAGGAGTGAGCAGCACGACACAGGCGGCTGCGAGCTGGAAGGCTGCAAAGACAGCGGTGCATCCGGCTAGTCTCGCCATGATGGGACGATCGGCACGGCGGGCGTAGCGGGCGATGAGCCAGAGGATGAAGATTGGGGCGATCGCGCCGAGCCACTCATACCAGGTCCAGCGCGAGATGAAGTAGTAGTCGCGCGTGTTGAGCGCCTGCTTCCACGCAGCGGAGGGGCCCTCGAAGATCCATACCGGCACGATGCCCAGGGCGACGGTCGTGGCGCTGGGCTGCTCGGCGAAGGTTCGGGAGCGCACTGGGTCGATCCAGAGGATGATGCAAAAGGAGACGCCGAAGACGCCCATGATGGGATGGACCACGACGGCGGCCGCGAGCAGCACGCCGGCAAGAACAAGGCGGCGGTCGAGAACGAGGAGGATGGCCCAGAGTATGAATGCCGTCGCGATGGCGCGGGGATGCAGGTACTGATCGAAGATGTAGAGCGCTGTGCCCGCCACGGGCAGGGTGAAGAGCACGCCGACGAGGGCGACGCCGGCCCATTGACCGGCAGGGGCAGAAAAGCAACGGCGGGCGAGCGCCCAGCAGCCCCAGAGGAGAAAAAATGCGGCAAGGCACTGGCCCATCATCTCGGAGACCGAGACGGGAATGTGGGTGAGCCGAACCCAGGCAGCGATGAGCCGGTCGAAGACACTGGCCTGCATCTGGAGCGTGAAGAGGCGAAAATCGTGCGGATAGAGGGCGGGATGGAGGCGCCGCTGAATCGCGGAAAGGTAGACCGCGTCATCTTCGACGCCGGGATGGTATCCTTCGACGAGCAGCGCCCCCGCGCTGATCGTCGCGAGCAGGATGAAGTTCCTGTATTGAAA
The DNA here is from genome assembly GCA_003152415.1 of Acidobacterium sp. Taxonomy (GTDB): domain Bacteria; phylum Acidobacteriota; class Terriglobia; order Terriglobales; family Acidobacteriaceae; genus Palsa-343. Next base: position 9,494 of record PMAD01000049.1, on the reverse strand, counting down.
GCAACTTTTCAAAACCGTTTGGCGTCACTCCCTGTAAGCATGGATTCTCGCAGGAAGAATGCTCCGTTTCTGGTGCAGGGCGGAGAAAAGGCGAACCTCCGCGAAGCGGTCCCATGCTCGCCCGCATTGGCTCTTGTCATCCCCACTCTCCGCGAAGCGAGAAATATACGGCCCCTGATGGGGCGAGTGCGGGCCGCGCTGGATCCCTCAGGTATTGCCTACGAAGTGATTGTAGTGGACGATGACAGTCGCGACGGGATCGACGAGATTATTGCGGACCTGGCCAGCGAAGACCCTCGCATCCGGCTCATCGTGAGGACGAGCGAGCGAGGACTCGCGGGCGCTGTGTTGCGAGGCTGGGCGGAAAGCGATGCGAAGCTGCTGGCGGTGATGGATGCGGACCTGCAGCATCCTCCCGAACTGCTGCCGAAGCTATGGGCGGAACTGGATCGCGGCGCCGATCTGGTGGTAGGGAGCCGCTACGCCAACGGCGGGTGCATGCGCGGATGGAAGCTGGTGCGCCAGCTGATCTCAAGAATCGCGATATGGATGACGCTGCCGGTGCAGCGGACCGGCATTCGCGCGCGCGATCCGATGTCGGGATTCTTCATGGTGCGGCGCGCCTGCATTGACCGCATCGAGCTACAGAAGTCCGGCTTCAAGATTCTGCTCGAGATTCTGGCCCGCGCGGAGATTCGCTCCGTGGTAGAGGTCCCGTTCAACTTTGGGCGGCGCTACGCGGGCGCCAGCAAGGCTACGATGCGGGTGGCTGTCGATTATGTGGCGCTGCTGGTGCGGCTGTACCGGCAAAAGGGCCGGACGCCTTCCGAGGCAGAGCGCGAGGTCGCTGCCTCGTCGTTGCGCAGAGGCCAGGAAGCCGTCGGCAGCTAAGGCTGCGTCACCTCTCAGGAACATGTGAATGCAGCCAGTCGAAGCGGCGGTGCGTTAGTCTGCCAGTAAGAGGATTTTTCATGTCTGCGCCGGTCTCCGATTCTGTCTCGTCCGCTTTTATCCATCCCTGGAACCCCGCCGGAACCGGCTCTGTCGATGCGGCAGGGCTGGAGGCCTGGGTTGAGGATCGCCTGCGCCGCCATCAGGAGGCGATCGGGCGGCTGCTGGCCGCGGAGGGTCCGCGCACGATTGAGGGCACGTTACGGGCCTATGATGACGCGGTGGCCGAGCTGGCCGCGGTGGGATCGCTGACGGGATTGGTGCACAGCGTGTATCCGGAGAAGGCGGTGCGGGATACGGCACAGGCACTGTTACAGAAAATCTCACAGGCGGGGGTTGAGCTTTCGCTGAACCGCGATGTGTATCAGGCGCTCGACAAGATAAACGCGAGCGGGGCGGATGCGGCCACGAAGCATTATCTGGAGCGCACGCTGCTGCAGTATCGGCTGGCCGGCGTGGATAAGGACGACGCGACGCGGGCGAGGATCAAGGAGCTGCAGGATCAGGCGACGCTGACCTCGCTGAGCTTTGGGCGCAATGTGCAGGAGGGCGGCAACACGGTCACGGTGGAGAATGCAGCGGAATTGGAAGGGCTGCCGGCGGATTTCCTGGAGGCGCACCAGCCGGGAGATGACGGAAAGATCACGCTGACCACGGATTTTCCGGATTATCTGCCAGTGCTGACGTTCGCACGGTCTTCGGATTTGCGGCGCCGGATGTTTCTCGCCTACAACACGCGCGCCTATCCTGCGAACCGGCAGCTGCTGTTGGATCTGTTGCGCATCCGGCAGGAGATTGCGACGATTCTGGGCTTCGCTCACTGGGCCGATCTGGCGACAGCGGATCAGATGATGGAGTCGGCCGCGAACATGCAGGCGTTTCTCGACGATCTGGATCACGCGAGCAAGGGCGGGGCGCAGAAGGAATACGCGATGATCCTCGAGTTTGCGCAGTCGCGGGAGCTGGGACTGAGCCAGATCGATGCCGCGAGCCGCGCGTACTGGCTGGAGCAGTACCGGCGGTCGGCGTTCGACTTCGATTCGCAGGCAGTGCGGCCATATTTTCCGTATACGCGCGTCGAGCCGGGCGTGCTGGCGACGGCGGAGAAGCTATTCCAGGTGAAATTCCGGCGGATTGAGAATCCGGATGTGTGGCATCCGTCGGTGAGCGCGTGGGAGGTGTGGGACGGGGCGGAGTTGGCGGGGCGGTTTTATCTCGACATGCATCCGCGCGAGGGCAAGGACAAATGGTTTTCGGCGCATCCGCTGATTCCCGGCATTCGGGATCGGCAGCTGCCGGAAGCGGCACTGATCTGCAATTTTCCGGAACCGAAGGAAGGCAATCCCGGACTGCTGCAGTATTCCGACGTGGTGACGTTCTTCCATGAATTTGGGCACCTGATGCATGCGCTGCTGGGCGGCCGGCAGGCGTGGGCCGGGATTAGCGGCATCGCGACGGAAGGCGATTTTGTGGAGGTCCCGTCGCAGATGCTGGAGGAATTCTTCCGCGATCCGCGGCTGCTGGCGAGCTTCGCGCTGCACTACGAGACGGATGAGCCGATTCCGGCCGAGCTGGTGCTGCGCATGAATCGCGCGGGTGCGTTTGGGCGGGCGGACTGGGTGCGGAGCCAGATTTTCTACACGACGTATTCGCTCGAAACGCACCGGCTGGATCCCGCGTCGCTCGATCCGGATGCGCTGTTCCGCAGGCTCTACGAGCGGTTTCTGCCTTATGAGTGGATCGACGGCAATCGCATGTACGCGAGCTTCACGCATCTGACCGGCTACTCGTCGAACTACTACACGTATCTCTACGACAAGGTGATCGCGCTGGATTTCTTCGCGCAGTTTCCGCGGCATGCGTTGCTCGATTCGCCGGCGGCGATGCGGTATCGCAGGACGGTGCTGGAGCCGGGCGGATCGATGCCGGGCAAGGAGATTGTGCAGCGGTTCCTGGGACGCAGCCAATCGAGCGAGGCGTTCACGGAGTGGATCGGTGAGGAGTTCCAGGCGATGAGCGCTGCTTACGGATGAGCCGACCGGAAGCGTCGGAGCCGGTTCGCTATCGATCCGGTAAAGCTGAATCGCGGAACAAGCTGGAGTGTGTAGATGGCGCGAAGAACATGGTTGCTGGCGCTGTTGTCCGTTGGTCTGCTCGGCGGCGCGCAGGCCCAGCAGGCGGTTATCACCGTCGATCACGGGCCGAATGCAGAGGCGCAGCAGAGCAAGCATTATGTGGTGCTGGTTTCCCTCGACGGGTTCCGCTACGACTATGCGCGGAAGTATGGGGCGAAGCATCTGCTGGGAATCGCGGCGCGGGGCGCGAGCGTCCCGGAGGGGATGATTCCGGCGTATCCATCGCTGACGTTTCCGAATCATTACACGCTGGTGACGGGGCTGTATCCGGAGCATCATGGCATCGTGGGGAATTCGTTTTTCGATCCGGCGCGCAAGGAGCGGTATTCGTACACCGATCCGAAGACGAACGCGGATGGTTCCTGGTATGGCGGAACGCCGCTGTGGTCGCTGGCGGAGAAGCAGGGGATGCGCAGTGCGTGTTTCTTCTGGCCGGGATCGGAAGCCGAGATTGCCGGCGAGCGGCCGACGTATTATCTGCATTTCGACAATCAGTTTCCGGATGAGAAGCGCATCGATCAGGTGATTGCATGGCTGAAGCTGCCTCCGGAGCAGCGGCCGCATTTCATCACGCTGTACTACTCGAATGTGGACCACGCGGGTCATGAGTATGGTCCGGACTCACCGCAGACGGCGGAGGCAGTGAAGCACGTCGATGAGCTGATGGGGACGCTGGAAGAGGATTTGAAGGCGCTGCACCTGCCGCTCGATCTGGTCATCGTTTCCGATCATGGGATGGAGAAGATTCAGGGCGGCTGGATCGATCTGGACAAGTATGCGCCGCTCGGCGATCTGATCACGGTGGGAGAGTACCTGTATGCGCCGACGGAAGAGGCGGCGAACGCGGTGTACCAGAAACTGAAGGCGGCGGATCCGGCGTTTATGGTGTATCGACGGGCGAACGTGCCGGCGGAGCTGCACTTCAATGACAATCCGCGCGAGGGCGATCCGATCATTGTGGCACGCGGGCCGTATGCGATTCGGGCGCATGCGCCGCCGCCGGATCGCGAGGACAAAGCGCCGACGGTCGGGAATCACGGATTTGACCCGTACATGATGCCGACGATGAAGGCCGTCTTTTATGCGGAAGGGCCCGATATTCGCGCGGGCGTGAAGCTGAAGCCGTTTGAGAACGTCAATGTGTATCCGCTGCTGGTGAAACTGCTCGGGCTGGACTCGCAGCCGGTCGACGGCAGTCTCGGCGTGCTGGCGGGCGCGCTGACGACGCAGGCGGCCCAATAATGCTGGGCGCTGAGCCGGCGCGGCTCTGAAGGTCAGCCGTTGAAGAAGTCCTGCGTGGATGGAGCCATCTGCGGTTCTCCGCGCAGAAAAGTCTCGATCACTTCGTGTTTTGCGGAGAGGACGCCGATGTCGGCGGAGCGGCCGGGCGCGAGGATTCCGATTTCGGAGTCGAGTCCGGCCATGCGGGCGGGATTCCGCGTTGCCAGCGGAACAGTCGCAGTGAGGCCGGCACCGGTGAACTCTGCAAAATTGCGGACGGCGCGGTCAAGGGTGAGGGTGCTGCCGGCGAGAGTGTCTTCACCGATGATGGCGCGGCCATTCTTCACGCGGACTTCCAGTTCGCCGAGCCAGTAGGTTCCGTCGGGCATGCCGGTGCCTGCCATCGCGTCGGTGATGAGCAGCGCCCGTTCCGGACCTTTCGCCTTCCAGAAAAGGTGAACGACGGTGGGGTCGACGTGCAATCCGTCGCAGATGATTTCGGCGAACAGATTGTCGTTGGTGAGCACTTCGCCGATCAGGCATGCATCGCGGTGGTCGAAGCGGCGCATGGCGTTGAAGGTGTGGGTTGCGGTGACGGCTCCCGCAAGGACGCCGCGGCGAGCGGCCTGAGCATCGGCATCGCTGTGGCCGAGGCTCACACGGACGCCAAGCTTCGTGGCGTGGGCGATCGTCTCTTCTGCTCCCGGCAGTTCGGGAGCGATGGTCATGATGAGGATGTTGCCTTCGGAAGCCTGCCAGATGCGGTCGAAAAGAGCGACGGAAGGCGTGAGGAGCTGGCTCTCGGCGTGAGCGCCCCGCTTGTGCGGCGAGAGGAACGGGCCTTCAAGATGGATGCCGACAGGGCGCGCGCCGTCAAGAGGCGCGTCCATGAGTTTCGCAAGGCCGCTGAGCGAGCGGAGGAGCGAATCGAGCGGCGCCGTGACGGTGGTGGCGCAGTACGCGCCGACGCCGTGGCGGCCGAGAAAGGCGCCGATGTGGTTCAGCGCGGAGTCGGTCGCTTCCATGACGTCGTGACCGCCGGATCCATGGATGTGGACGTCGAAGAGAGCGGGAATCAGCGTGGCGTCGGGTAGCTCGACGTGCTGTCCGGCTGGCAGCTCGCTGTGGGCTTGCGAGGCGATGGCGGCGATGACGCCGTCTTCGATGGCGACGATGGGCTGCTCGACGACGTGATCCGGCGTGAGGAGGCGACTCGCAGTGAGGACCGTTCGCACAGAACAGAGTATAGCGAGCGCGTTAGTTTGGAGAATTCGGAGACGGGTTGGTCGATGGAGCAGGAACGGCGACTCCCGGAGCTTTGCGGGAGTGAGGAGCGATGCGGGCGCGTCCGGGACCGGATCGGCGCGCGGATCGGCCTCGCGAACCCTGGCCTGCGGGAACAGGCGCAGAAGCTGGCGCGGCAGGATGAACTGCCGAGGCGGCTCCGATGCCGTTGCCGGGCAGGACCAGAACGGGCGGCGCGACGACTCCGGGCCTGATCCTGCGGGAATGCACGACGGAACCCGCGACGATGACGAATCCCAGAAGACATGCGGTGATCAGTCCGAACGTGCGCGCCGGAACACGATGCAGCCGTCCGAAGCGAGCGAGAGGTGAGAGCGGTGGTGCGGCTTCCAGCCTGATGCGCTCGGAAGCCAGGAGAGTAAGGATGCGGCCTTCGAGACCTGCTGCGGGCGTGGCTGAGCCGACGCTGCGCAGTGCTGCGTCGATGGCGGCCTTGGTGCGAGGGTCAATTCCGGAATCCATTCCGGAATCCATTGTGTTGTTCATCCTGTCGGCGGTCATCGCGGAATCCCTTCTTTCTCGAGCAGAACAGCGAGCTCTTTGCGGGCGCGAAAGATGCGCGAGCGGATGGAAGATTCGGTCGTGCCGAGAGCCTCGGCAATTTCAGCGGTGGTCAGCTCTTCGACCGCGGAGAGAAGCAGCGCTTCGCGCTCGCGGGCCGGCAAACGGTCAATGAGCGCGAGGATGCGATTGCGCTCCTGCGACGAGATCGCCGAGTCGTCGGCTGGGCGATCGCTGGAAGGCAAGGCGCGCGCGTGGTCAGCAATGTCTTCGCCCTCGGGACGCGTTTTGGCGCGGCGCTTCTTGTCGAGGACGATGTTCCAGACGATACGGACGAGCCAAACGCGGTAATCGCGAATTTCGCCGAGGCGAGACTCGTGGCGGAGCACGCGGAGGAAGGTTTCCTGCACGGCGTCCTCGGCTTCGGCGGCGTTGCGCGTGACGGAAAAGGCTACGCGGTAGAGCGCGGTCGAGTATTCGGCCACCAGTCGGGCGATCGTCTGGGTCTTATCCACGATTCGTTCGGGAGCAGGCGCCACCCAGGAGGCGAGCTGGCCTTCAAAGCAAGTCATCCTTGTTGATCCTGGCATCCTTCTGCCGGTTCGACCCGGCTCGAGGAAAAACCGTCTGCTCTAAAGACGGAGGATACGCTGTTTTCGCTCATGGTTTGGCCCGAGCCGGTGGTCCGAAGGCGATGGGCCGGTTGATCCTGCCGTGATTCCGGCAAAATAAGGCATGCAGCGGCAGCGCTGGTTCGAGATTCACGATCAACCATGGTTTCCGGCGTTTCTCCGCGACCTGACAACGGAGGCGCTGGAAGCGGTGTGGATCGCCAACCGGACCTACCATCCCATTGCCGAGCGATTGCGCGAAGCGGTGCGTCGATCGGGCGCGCATCGGATTATCGATCTGTGCTCGGGTGGTGGCGGACCGTGGGCTGGACTGTATGAAGAAGTGGCTGACGGTGGCGCGGTGACGCTGTGCATGACGGATTTTTATCCCAATGCGCGCATGCTGTGCCGAACTGCTGGCGGCGCGGTGGCGGCGTGGAAGAAATCCGTCGACGCGCGGCATGTGCCGGCGGAACTGCGCGGGTTTCGGACGATTTTCTCCTCCTTTCATCACTTCGATCCTGAGGCGGCGCTTGCGATGCTGACCGATGCCTTCGAGCAGCGGCAAGGGATCGGCATCTTCGAGGGCGCAAGGCGCAGCGGCTGGACGATGCTGGCGGTGACGGCCGTTCCGTTCCTGGGATTTCGGGAAGCGGTTCGGGCACGTCCCGTTCGCTGGGATCGCATCCTGTGGAGCTGCGTGCTCCCGGCGGTTCCGGCGGTGCTGTGGATCGACGGGTTGTTGTCGTGTCTGCGGAGCTACTCGCTCGAGGATTTGCGGGAGCTGACTGCGGGTTTGTCGGCTCCGGATTACGAGTGGCAGATCGGCGACGAGCGCAGTGGACGCGTGCCGATCCGGTATTTGATAGGGACGCCGAAAGGCAGCCGGTAGCTGGGAGCCCGGAGCTGGCGGCTCTCAAAAAAACTGAAGTGTGCCCACCCCCACCCCCCTCCCCCCCACCCCCTTCTGCGGGCCCGCGATTGATTTGGCTGGGGTTGGGTTGGGGGTTGACGAGCTCGACAACCTGCGCGCGGCTGCATGTAGTTGAAAGTGGATCAATTGGGCAACGGCTGTCTGTGTTACACCGACGGCCGTGTTTGCTACACAGGCGGCCGTCTGTGTCATACAAGCGGCCGCTCTTGTTACAGTGGCGGCCGCGTCGGGTGACAGACGTGGCGGCGGCGAGGGCGTCGCGGGTCAGGCAGCCGGGTTGTGGCAGGACAGCCACGGGATTCCTCCTGGGACGGAAAAGGCCGCGCTCGGCGCGGCCTTTTNNCGCCAAATATCATTGAGCACATTGTCGTGTAAGTCGTTATAAGTCAGCGGTCATTACTTCGGTTTTCGGGGCTCCCTCTTGACAAGTTTTCCACATTTGGGGGTTTGCAGGGAATCTCGGTTGTTAGGGGCCGAGAAGGTCTCTATGGAAGGAAAGTGGAAGCCGAACGCATTTTGCTGATTGCCTGCTTTCATGGAAAGCGCAATCCACGCCGCTGGCAGAGCCGTTAGACCGGAGCGGCGGGAATCCACCAGAAAAGACAGGTGTAGAATTTGAGCCACTTCATCGGATCGTCGAACGCATATGGCTCAAACTGTTGAAGGGTTTGCGCAGCACTACTCCTCACTAACCAATGAGGAGTTGGAGCGGCTAGCTAACGACGTGCAATCGCTCCTACCGGAAGCCCGGCTTGCTCTGCGGGCGGAGATGGAGCGCCGGAATGTCAGCGTTGCGGGGATCGACTGGGCAGCGCAACCACGCGATGAATCTGCAAGCGGCCTCGCGTCATCCACCGAAAGTAGTGGTGCGTTTGGGAGGTTCTTCCGAAACTTCCTTATCTTCCTCGTCTGTGACATCCCTTACGGCGCGATTGTGATTGGTGTGGCCTCTCGCGTCCCAAACGTGGACTTCGAGCTACTCGGCTACGGTCTGACGGGCGCTTTCCTTAGATTTTCCGTGGTTCTCGCGCTCTTGACTGCGAAGCCCATTTTTATGCCGGATCGATTGACTCCTACCAGGGTGAGAACGCTTTGGATAATCGGTTTCGTGGCCCCGCCTGTAGCATGTCTGATTTTATTGCTCGTCATTGTCTTTCACCTAGAGCCGGTGGTGTCGGCGTTGTTCTGGCCGCTGGTTATCCTGCTGCTGGTGTACGGGTGGTGGCGGGACCGAAAGAAGAAGTCCGAAGTCAAGACCGCCTGACGTGCTTGCGTGGTAGGAGCGCGCGGCTCGCTGAGCCGTCATCTCGAATTCGAGAGCGCGTCCACTTGCTTGTCAGCGGAGAAATTTCCGGCATCTAGGGGGGGCGTCGTTCGGGCGGCATCAGCTCATTACCCCTTGCAGCAGCGGATCGAAAGCCTTTTGTCATAGACAGATTTTCTACCCGGCCTGATGCTGAGTAAAGGGGGACTGTTTTGTGGACACAACCGAAACTCTCCGTTCGATCTTCGACAGAATTAAGTTGCTCGACGCGCTTGAACAGGGAATTGACTTGAACCATCCCGCTCACCGCTTCACAGTTTGGTCGGCTGGCTTTTCCGACCGGCTTCAATACTGTGGCAGCCGACAGAGCCTAGATGCCGCACGGATGCATGCCGATGCGCACATCGGGCTGAAGAACCTCTATATCGTGCGGGGGCCGTTGGACTCTTTCGGCATCATGAAGTTCGAGCGTCACTGATTTCCGCCCGTTAAGAGGGGACACTGGCTTGCGCTCCATCTGCGCTCCGTTTATCGGTCTTGGACTGCTTTGCATGGCCTTAAGTGTCATCCGC
>PMAD01000044.1 GCA_003152415.1 Acidobacterium sp. | reverse complement strand
CCTTCTTTGAAATCCGGGGCGCGCAGGCGCTCGGCCATCTTTTTCATCACGTCGTCGCCGACGGTGCGCTCGCGGCGGCGGTTGCGCTCCATACATATCTCCAGAGGCACGTCGAAAAAGACCGCCTGCACGTCGTAGCCGAAGCTTTTTGCCATCTTGATCCACTGGCGGCGCTCGTGCGGCGAGAGGTTCGTCGCGTCGACGTAATTCCACGGCATTTTGGCGATCAGCCGCGCACGCAGCAACGAGCGCAGGGTGGAGAAGACAAGGCCCTGCCAGCGCTGCTCGGNNCGCCGCGGCGCTTGAACCAGGTCGTCTTACCGGAACCGGGAAGGCCGATGGTGAGGACCACAAATCCGCGGGCGCCTTTGACTGCGCCAGGGCCCGGCTCGGGCGGGGGCGTGGAGAGCGATTCGGGCTGGGTTTCGAGGACGACTTTGCCGGTGGGCTCAGCGGCAGCGGCGGCCAGCTTGCCGACCGGCTTGACCGCAAGTTCGGCTGCCGGTTGCGGCGCGCGGGAAACGCTCTCGGATTCCGGCGCCTCGTCCTGATCGGCCGGCACCGGGGCTTTGCCGCCGTGATAGGAGGGCTGCAGAGGGGCCAGCTGGTTCTGGGGCAATTCCTGGCCGATTTTTCCAGTGGACTCCGAGGTGTTGGGCCCACGCTTCGAGCGTCTTCTCATGCGATCGCGCAACCACAGGCGCATATCCAGGATGTAACACACTCGCAGTCGCGGGGCAAACGCACAGCGGTGTTATGTGCCAGAATCGGCATCTTTTTCTGTGAAAACAATGTGACGTTGGTACGCAAAAATCACAGCGGTGCGACGGCAAATCCAGTTTTCCCTTGACTACGGTGCTAGCATCGGTAATTGGGTGGTTCCGGGCGTTTTGGACTGTTAAGAATCAGCGTGATCCGGATCACAAGAGTATCGGCACGGACCTGCAAAAATTGAGGCAAGGAGACGAATAAATCTATGGCCGTCAAGGTTGGAATTAACGGATTTGGGCGCATCGGCCGCAACGTACTGCGGGCATCGCTCGGGAATCCGAATATCGATTTTGTTGCCGTCAACGACCTCACCAGTCCAGCAACCCTCGCGCACCTTCTGAAATACGACTCCATCCTCGGCAATCTGAAGAACGAGATCGTCGCCGGCGAGGATTTCATTTCTGTCGACGGGAAGAAGATCAAGGTGTTCGCGCAGAAGGATCCGGCCCTGCTGCCGTGGGATTCGGTAGGCGCACAGATCGTGATCGAGTCCACCGGGCACTTTACCGATGGCACGAAGGCCAAAGCACACCTGCGCGGGCCGGTGAAGAAGGTGATCATCTCGGCTCCGGCGACCAACGAGGACCTGACCGTCGTGCTGGGCGTCAACGAGGGCAAGTACGATCCGGCAAAGCACAACATCATCTCGAACGCCTCCTGCACGACGAACTGCCTGGCGCCGGTGGTGAAGGTACTAGTGGAGAAGTTCGGCATCGTGTCGGGCATTATGACCACGATCCACAGCTACACGAACGACCAGGTCATCCTCGACTTCCCACACAAGGACCTGCGGCGCGCGCGCGCGGCGGCGTTGTCGATGATTCCGACGTCGACGGGCGCGGCGAAGGCGCTCAAGCTGGTCATTCCCGAGGTCGAAGGCAAGCTGGACGGCTTTGCGATTCGCGTTCCCACACCAAACGTCTCGGTGGTCGACCTGACCTTCCTGGCGGAAAAACCGATCACGAAGGACGCCATCAACGGCGCGTTCAAGGCTGCGGCTGAAGGTGAGCTGAAGGGCATCCTCGGGGTTGACTCGAACGAGCTGGTTTCGAGCGACTTCAAGGGCAATCCCCTTTCGTCCATTGTGGACGCTCCTCTGACCAAAGTCGTTGGCAATATGGCGAAGGTCATCAGCTGGTACGACAATGAGTGGGGCTACTCGTGCCGGGTGCGCGACCTGATCCTCTTCCTCGAGAAGAAGGGCCTGTAGCTCATCTCTGCAACCGAACGGGGGCCCGGCGCGGCCCCCTTGCGCGGAGAATCCCATGCGAATGAATATTCCAGGCACGTCACCGTACGAACCGGTGATCGGCTTTTCGCGCGCGGTGCGCGCAGGCCAGACAGTTTATGTTGCCGGCACGGGGCCGGTGGGGGCCGATCTGGCCGACGCGGCGACCCAGACACGGCACATTCTCGAAATCATTCGCGGGACGCTGGAGAAGGCCGGAGCGCGTCTCGAAGATGTGGTGCGCACCCGCATGTATCTCACCCACGTCGACGACTGGGAGGAAGTGGGCCGGGCGCACGGTGAGTTTTTCGGCGCCATCCGGCCCGCGGCCACCATGGTGGTAGTCGCGGGACTGCTGCAGCCCACCTGGCGCGTGGAGATTGAGGCGGACGCCGTCGTTCATTCCGCGCCGCACGACTGAGGAGGGATAAGAAATGACGAGCGCAGTGCAAATTGAAGGAGGCACTATGACCAAGCTGTCGATTCGCGACCTGGATCTGGCGCACAAGCACGTCTTCATGCGTGTGGATTTCAACGTGCCGCTCAGCGAAGACGGCTCGGAGATCACCGACGACACACGCATCAAAGAGACGCTGCCCACCATTGAGTATGCGCTGCGCCACAAGGCCAAGCTGATCCTCGCCTCGCACCTGGGGCGGCCCAAGGGCAAGGTGAACCTGAAGTACAGCCTGCGCCCGGTGGTCGACCGCCTGCGCACGTTGCTCGATCATCGCCTGGGCGAGCAGACCAACGTGGCCTTCGCGCCGGACTGTGTGGGGGACATCGCGAAGGAGCTGGCGCGCCAACTGGAGTCGGGGCAGGTGCTGCTGCTCGAGAATCTGCGCTTCCACCCCGAGGAAGAGACGAACGATCCGGCTTTCGCGAAAAAGCTGGCTTCCCTGTGCGAGCTGTACGTCAACGACGCCTTCGGCTCGGCTCACCGGGCGCATGCTTCGACGGAGGGGATCACCCACTTCGTGAAGCAGTCAGCGGCGGGCCTGCTGATGGAGAAGGAACTAACCTACCTGGGCAAGGCGCTGGAAGATCCTGCCAAGCCGTTTGTGGCGATCCTGGGCGGGGCCAAGGTTTCGGACAAGATTGACGTGATCGACAACCTGCTCGGCAAGGTCGACGCGCTGCTGATCGGCGGCGGGATGGCTTATACATTCCTGAAGGCGAAGGGGCAGGAGGTCGGAAAGTCGCTGCTCGAAGCCGACAAGATCGACGTGGCGAAAGAAGCGCTGGCCAAGGCGAAAGCCAGGGGCGTGCGCTTTCTGTTGCCGGTCGATCATGTTCTCGCCGACAAATTTGCCGCTGGCGCGCAGACAAAGATCTTCGAAGGCGAGGGGCCTTTCCCGGCGGACTGGATGGCGCTGGACATCGGGCCAAAGACCGTTGCGCTCTTCGAAAAGGAAGTCGACGGCGCGGCCACCATCGTCTGGAACGGGCCGATGGGAGTCTTCGAGATGCCGGCCTTCGCGAAGGGCACAACGGCCATCGCAAAAGCGGTCGCGGCTAACAAGAGCGCGATTTCGATCATCGGCGGCGGCGACTCGGTCGCGGCGGTCAAGCAGGCCGGCGTGGCGGATCAGATCAAGCACATCTCGACGGGCGGCGGCGCGTCCCTCGAATTCCTCGAAGGGAAAAAGCTGCCGGGCGTGGAGGCGCTGACGGAGAAATAGCGAGCTTCGGAGTAGGATTCTGTGCACGGCTGAGACGCACAGTTCCGCTATTCGGATTCAGCCAGGAACTGTGTCGGTGTCAGAACTCGAATGCCCCGCCAGGGATGCAGGGTGAGCAGGTCTTCATCGCTGCTGATAATGGCACCGGCGTCGGCGACAAGCGCCAGAGCCAGGAATTTATTATCCCGCGGGTCGCGACAGGGCGGAGCCGCATCGACACGGTCCATCACGAACATCCTGCAATCTCGCCGGATCTGTTCGGCCGCCGCGCGGCGCGTCGGTCGGTCCAAATACCGATCAAACTTCGACCGCTCCAGGACCTCTTCCATTTCAGCCAGCGTCTCGGCACTGGCGCAGACCTCGCTGCTTAGAAAAGCCCGCCGCAAGGCCTGCCAGGGGATCGATTCCGGACGAATAACCGCGCCCACCAGAGTGCTGGTGTCGAAAACGACTCGTTCGATCACCGCAGTTCATGCACCATGCGATTGACCTCTTCATCGGTCAACCTGGCGGCCGCCGGCGTGGCGCGTTCCTTCGCTTTCTTGCTCCAGGCATCAAAATCCGCTACCGCCTTGCTGCGACGCCGGCGGATATCGAGAAGCTCCTCCATATCCTGTGGTGAAACTACGAAGGCTGCCGTCCGCCCATGGCGCGTGATGGCAACCGGCTCTCTTTGCGCTGTGTCGATGAGTTGCCCGAAGCGGTTCTGCGCTTCAACGGATGTCATTTTGACCATGAGTCACCCTTGCCGATATAATAGCCACTTTAGCTATTATATCTAATTTATCTACTCGTAGGCGAGGGCGTCGATCGGGTCTTTGCGGGCGGCTTTCCAGGCCGGATAAAGCGCGCCGAGGATCGATCCAACCAGCGCGATCCCTGCCCCGTAAACGCGCCAGTGCGTCGTGACCAGGAACGGGAGGGTGGGGAACTTCGCAGCCATGCCGAACCGGAGGCCCTCGGTAAAGAGGATGCCCACGATGATCCCGGCAATCGCCACCAGAGTGGCCTCGCGCAGGAACAGGTTCACGATGTAGAGTTTCGAAGCGCCCAGCGACTTCAGGATGCCGATTTCGCGGGTGCGCTCCATGACCGCGGTGTACATGGACTGGAAGATGACCAGGAATCCGACGATAACGGCGATCCCGATCACGACCCGGAGCGCGATATTGAAGCCAGGGAAGTGTTCCGGAGTCATCATCGACATGTACTCCTGCATGGTCTGCACCTGATACTGCTGCAGGCCGGGGGCGGAGCGAATCTCCTGATCGATCAGATCCTGGTTGGCCGCGGAATCGCTGCGGATGTAGAAGAGCGAGGCGTTGTCGGGGGTTCCCAGAAGCGTACCCAGGGTCCCGATGGGAACGAAGATGCGGCCGCCCTTGCCATGTTCCACGATGCCGCAGACGTGGAAATCGTGGTTCAGGAGCCGTAGGGTTCCCCCAACCTGGCTGTGGTTGCTGCGGGCGTAGAGGTCGTCGAGCAGAACGTCATCGGGACCCTGAAACGGGCCTCCGCCGACGAAGGCGAAAGGGCGAAGCGCGTTGTAGCTGGCGTAGTCGATGCCCCATACCGTCTGCAGGGCGTTTCCCATATTGAAATTCGCGATGACGGGCGATGCGACAGCGACATGGGGCAACTTGACGAGGACCTGGGCCACTTTCGCGGGCACCGGAGCGCCCCCGACGGCGCTCAGGAAGCTGGCGTTGGGCGGGCGCACGATAATGTCCGCGCCAACCCCTCCCGTCTGGTTGGCGGCGCCCTGCACCTGGCCGATCATGATGGCCACAATGGACAGGATCATGATGACCTCGATGGCCACCGCGAGCACGCTAATGGCGGAACGCACGGGGCGATACAGGATGTTGCCGACGACGAGCTTGTTCATCTGAATGGGTGGATGAAACGGGCCTTTCGCAATGGAATTAACAGGGTAACAAACGAAGATGACGTGGAAATGAAGCTGGCAGCGAGTTGATCGAGCGGATAATGCAGGTTGCGATATAACCCAATGTGATCCCCCCTATCACCCAAGGGGGGGATTCCCGAGAAGAGTTACCTTGGTACTATCGTTTTCGAAACACAAAAAAGTAACCTGCTCGCCAATTTTCTTTGACGTTTGAACGTTCTCGGCCTTATCTTGTAATGGCAAATCCCCCGGAAAGGAAGCCTCGCGTGGGTCAGTTTGGCGACGAATTGCGGCGGGAACGCGAGTCCAGGGGTGTCGCGCTGGAGACCATCAGCGAGAAGACGAAGGTAATCACCCGCTACCTTACTGCTCTGGAAAATGAGAAGTTCGAAACGCTGCCTGGTGGCATTCTGAGCAAGGGAATCGTCCGCGGGTACGCACGCACCGTCGGTCTGGATGAGGCCGTTTGGGTGGAGCGCTTCGTGACTGCCAGCCGGGAACACGGCGAAAACGACGGCGAGTGGACGGCGTTCGTTCAAAACGTTGGAAAAACACGGGATCGGTCGCGCGCCTACCAGAACAAGAAGCGGCGCCGGGCGGGCGTCGCGGTACTGGTCGTTCTGCTGGCTGGGTTTGGATGGGCGGCTTGGCGGTACACGAGCCCGCGGGTGATGGCCGATGCTGCACAGCAGCATGCCGTGAGCTCAGCCGCTGCAGCTGCTCCGAGCGCTCGCACAGCCCAGTAAAAGAGTACTTCTGTGACCTGTCGCAGGCACGGGTTCCCTCTTAGCCTGCAGGTATGATCCCTGGAAAATCCGGATGGCTGATGGCGGTGGCGCTGGTTTTGCCGGCGCTGGCGTGGTGCGCGCCGGCGACGCATGTGGTGGCCCTGGGCGCGGCGCGACGTGAACCCTATTCGGCCGAGAGCGACCCGGCCGGTGCAAGGAAGGACGAGACGGAACTGAAGGTTCGCCCGCTGACGGTGGACGGCAAGGTGAAGGAATGGACCACCGGCGAGGCGCATGATGTCACCGATCGCAGCTTCGCGGTACGGCGGGCGGTCCGGCTGAACGATGCTCTGCCGGCCGACCACGGGGATCGATGGGTGTGGCAGCGGGGCCCGTGGCTGCTGGTCGACCGGGTGAGCGGCAAGGTGGCGGCGCTGCACCTGCCGGATTTCGATCCGTCGGTTTCCGAAGCGGTTTGGTTCCGGGACTATGCCGCGTATTGCGGGGTGACCGCCAGCGGGAAGCAGCTGTTTGCGGTGGTGGCGCAGGTGGAGGCACGGCGCCCACTGCTGGCGAAGAAGCTGGGCTCGTGGGATGCGGCGGATCATCCGAATCCGGGCTGCGCGCCGGCGGTGTGGCAGCGAGAGCCGCTTCGGGTGAGCTTCCAGCCGACGGGCGGGGCCGAGATCAGTTTCGACCTGATCGGCACATCGGCGGTCCTGGTGGAAGACGACGACAGCGACAACTGAGCGGCAAGCCGCAATCCTGATTTTCGCTGCATTCCCGTCAAGAGGAATAGCATGGCTGCATGGAATCTCTGGATGAGCTGTTGCGCCAGGCGGAGATTGCGCATGGGCATCTGTGCGCCGGGCAGGTGCTGGGCGTGCGCATGGCCATGCTGGGATGCCGGCGGCTGGGCATCACGGAGCCGCGGGGCAGCGACCGCAAGCGGCTGGTGACGTACATCGAGATCGATCGCTGTGCGACGGACGCGATTGGGGTGGTGACGGGCTGCCGGCTGGGCAAGCGGGCGCTGAAGTTTCGCGACTGGGGCAAAATGGC
>PMAD01000242.1 GCA_003152415.1 Acidobacterium sp. | reverse complement strand
GTGATCAGTGAACAGTGGTCAGCGGTCAGGGAACAGAGTTTGGAGTTTAGAGTTGGAAAACCAAACTGCATTTCCTGCCCGCACTGTGATTCCTCATCCCCAAGTGCAGGGATGAGCCGTCCGGCAACCAGGAGCGCCATTCGTCACATTTGTAGAAATCGGGGAACCTGTGGCTGTTACGATGCGTAACGGAGCGCAGGGATGGTCCGGAATGGGCGGGCTTGCCGACGGATCGTGAGTTCAGAAGTCTAAGTTTGCAAATCGAGTCGATGGCCGGGACGAGCGTGGGGGGTCGCGGGTTGCGTCTTGGCAATACGTTGTTGAGCCGATCCGGGGGGAGCACATCCACATTGCGGTGTATCCCACATCTGCCAAAAGCAGGCAGATATGGGGCACCCGGCACGCATCATCGTTAGTTGAGGAGTGGGCATGGAAACGCTGCTGCAGAATCTTCGCTTCAGTTTGAGGATGCTGGGACGGAATCCTGGCCTGACGATCACGGTGTTGCTGACGCTGGCGCTGGGGATTGGNNAACCAGCTGGTGATGGTGTGGTCGAAGATTCAGACGTTCCACAACGGAGTATCGGCGGGCGACTACACGGACTGGAAGAATCAGGCGACAGCGTTTCAGGATCTGTGCGCGTGGAGCGGACAGAGCTTCAATATTGCAACCAAGGATCAGCCGGAATTTCTGCAGGCGACGTCGGCGAGTGTGGGCTTCCTGAAGATGTTTGGCGTGCCGCTGTTCATGGGGCGGTATTTTCTGCCGGAGGAGGGAGTGGCGGGTCACGAGCATGTGGTGATCCTGACGCACAAGCTGTGGGTGAAGCTGGGATCGAACCCGAACATTCTGGGGACAACGCTGCGGCTGGATGGGCAGCCCTACACGGTGGTGGGCGTGGAGCGCCCGGAGATCTTCGATAAAGGGCAGCCGCAGATGACGGTGCCGCTGGTGTTCAAGCCGGAGCAGGTGAATCACGATTTCCACTGGCTGCTGGTGATGGGGCGGCTGAAGCCAGGGGTGACTGTCAAGCAGGCGCAGCAAAATATGGATGCGGTGACGGCGCATATCGCCGAGATGTATCCGAAGAGCGATAAGGGATGGGGCTCGTACGTAGAGCCGCTGAAGAACGACTTCATGCCGAAGGAACGGATCCAGATGTTGTGGCTGCTGCTGGGGTCGGTGGGGTTTGTGCTTCTGATTGCGTGCGTGAACGTGGCGAATCTGCTGCTGGCGCGGGGCATGACGCGGCAAAAGGAACTGGCGGTGCGGAGCGCGGTGGGCGCGGCGAGGTCGACAATTTTCGGGCAGTTGTTGACGGAGAGCGCGGTGCTGGCTCTGGCCGGTGGCGCGCTGGGCGTGGGCGTGGGTTACGGGATGCTGCAGGGGCTGATCGCGGTGATGCCGCGGGACACGCTGCCCTGGGAAGCGAAGCTGACGCTGAATATTCCGATCCTGCTGTTCACACTGGGGGTGACTACGCTGGCCGGGCTGCTGGCGGGGTCGGTGCCGGCGTGGTACGCGTCGCGGGTGGATCCGTCCGAGGCGCTGAAGGAGGGTGGACGCACGGGGACGAGCGCGGGGAAGCACAGGGTGCGACGGGTGCTGGTGGTGGGGGAGTTCACGCTGGCGCTGGTGCTGCTGGCGGGAGCCGGCCTCGCGATTCACAGCTTCTGGAATTTGACGCGGGTGGATCTGGGGGTGAAGACGGATCACGTGCTGACGTTCTTCTTGCCGGTACCGGATGCGCGGTCGAAGGATCCACAGCAGATTAGTGCCTATTACCGTGACATATTGGCGCGGATCGATGCGGTGCCGGGAGTGCAGCACGCCACGGCAATGACGGGAATGCCGCTGTATGGCGCGGGATTTGGGATGCCATTCACGATTGAAGGTGGGCCGACGTATGCGGATCCATCGCTGCGTCCGAATACGGGATTTGGGATGGTGACGCCGGATTATTTTTCGACGTTCGGGATTCACCTGATGAAGGGGCGCGAACTCAGCGACCAGGATACCGCGACCAGCGTGAAGGTGGCGGTGGTGAACGAGGATTTCGTGAAGAAGTGGCTGAAGGGGAGGGACCCGCTGCGGACGCGGATTGCGGTAGAGCAGCTGATTCCTGGGGTGCAAAATCTGGGGCCGTACCAGGAGTGGCAGATTGTAGGGGTGTATCACAACGTGCATTCGGCGGATCAGCGGGACGAAAATCCGGAGATGCTGATTCCGTTCTGGCAAATTCCATGGCCGCAGGCGGGGTTTGGAGTCCGCACGGCCGAGGATCCGCTGGGGATGCAGAGGAGCATCGCGGCGGCGGTGCACTCGGTGGATCCAGACATTGCCCTGGCGCAGCCGGAGACGCTGGATCAGATCCGCGAGGAAACGATGTCGAGCGAGAAGTTCACGCTGATTTTGTTTGGGACCTTCGCGGTGGTGGCGCTGTTTCTCGCCGGCCTGGGGATTTATGGAGTGATGGCGTTCAGCGTGGCGCAGCGGTCGCATGAGATTGCGCTGCGCATGGCGCTGGGCGCGTCGCCGGGGCGGGTGGTGGGACTGGTGGTGCGGGAGGGCGTGATTCTGGCGGGGATCGGGCTGGGGCTGGGGCTGGTGGGCGCGTACTTTGTGGGGCGGGCGATGCAAAGCATGCTGTTTGGGGTGCGGCCGCTGGATGTTGTCGCGTTTCTATCGGTGGGATTTGTGCTGATGACAGCGGCGTTGCTGGCTTGTTATTTGCCGGCGCGACGGGCGGCGGGAATTCATCCGATGCAGGTGCTGAGGATGGAGTGAGGCAGCTGGGAGCCGGGAGCCGGGGGCTGAGAAGCGGTCGGGTGGCGGGGCGATAGCGTCGAGCGAACTGCGAGAGGACGGCGAGCAAAGAGCGGGCGTCCGGCATTCGCCGGCGGCTGGCGGCTGGCGTGTGGGCGGCATACACTCGATGGGACCAGCCGGAGTTGGTGGGCGTTCGAGGAAGAGGCGGACTAGCTTTACTGAGGAGAAGAAACGCCAAATGCCAAAGTTTGTGATCGAGCGGGAGATTCCAGGAGCGGGAAAGCTGACGCCAGATCAGCTGCAGGGGATTGCGCAGACGTCGTGTGGAGTGTTGCGGGCGATGGGGCCGCAGATTCAGTGGGTGGAGAGCTTCGTGACCGACGACAAGATTTACTGTGTGTACATTGCGCCGGATGAGGCGACGGTGCGGCAGCATGCGCAGCAGGGCGGATTTCCGGCGAACCGGGTGTCGCAGGTGCGGAGGATGATCGATCCGACGACTTCGGAGTGAGAAAGAGAAGCGAACAGCGATTAGCGAAAGACTTTTAGCGAGAAGCTTTTAGCAAAGAGCCATTAGCGAAAAGCGGTGAGCGAAAAGCGAGCGAACCACGAGCGAACTGCGAGCAAAACTGCGAGAGCACCAGGAGCAAAAGCGAGCGCGCGATGGTTAGAAGTTGAAAAACTTCTCGCGCAGGGCGCCCTCATAATTCTTTTTCGCGGTTTTGACGCGGTTTCGGGCTGCTTCCTCGACGAAGCCGGCGTTCTCCCATTTGTCGATTGCGGCGACTGAGTGATCGACGGAGGCCAGAGCTTCTTCTTCGCGGATGGTGGCGATCCACTCTTCGACAGCGGCCTTGTACTGCTGCTGCAACTCATCCAGAGCGGCGAGATCTTCGGGCATGAGCGTCTCCTTCACGGAACAATGTAGGAGCGTTGTGTGAAGGAAGTGTGAAGGGAGCCGGGAGCCTGTAGCCTGGAGCTGGGAGCCTGGAGCCCGGAGCTGGGAGCTGGATGCTGAAGCGGGCACGCGGCGAGCCAAGAGCTAGTCGAAAGCGAGTCAAAAGCGAGTTAACAGCGAGCGAAAAGCGAGCACCGAACTGCGCCGCTTCGATTGCGTATCCTGATCAGGACAATTCATTCGTGCAATGAATGAGGACGTGGCGATGGCCCCGGCGGTGCGGAATCCCATGAGAGGGCAGACGAAGGGCAAGCGCGTGCAGCAGTTCTGGCAACGCGTGACGCAGGGCATGCAGATGAACGAGCTGTGGGGGCAGTTTCGCGCCGATGCGCGGACGAGCTACCGGCTCTACTCGCAGGAAGTGGATACGACCCCGGGGGCGGGTGTCTCGCACAGGCGGCATGCGGTCCAGGTGGCGAAGCAGGTTTTCTGGGCGTTCATAGAAAAGCTGACGCCGGCGCGGCGCGTGTTGTTGTTGCTGGCTCTGGTGCTGTTGCTGCTACCGACGACGGACTGGACTTGGCACACGAAGACGGGGTCGGGAGAGATCGACACCGGCTGGACGCGGCTGATCGGCGGCGTGCTGATGTTCGGGCTGCTGATGATGGAGGTCGGCGATCGCGTGGTGATGAAGCGCGATCTGCAGATCGCGAAGGAGATTCAGGCGTGGCTGCTGCCGGGGCAGGCGCCGCAGGTGCCGGGAGTGGAGATTGCCTTTGCGACGCGGCCGGCGAACTCGGTGGCGGGCGATTATTACGATGTGTTTGCGCGGCCTGGGGGCGAGCCGGGGCTGCAGACGTTTTTGATTGCTGTGGCGGATGTCGCCGGGAAGAGTGTTCCGGCGGCGATGCTGATGGCGACCTTCCAGGCGAGCCTGAAGACGCTGAGCGACACATCCGGTCCGCTGACGGAATTAGTGGCGAGGATGAATCGGTACGCGTGCAGCAACAGCCAGAACGGGCGGCGCTTTACGACGGCGTTTATCGCGGAGTTCGATCCTGCGACGCGGCGGCTGACATATGTGAACGCGGGGCACAACAACCCAATTGTGCTGCGCCGGTCGGGAGCGGTGGAGCGGCTGGATGTGGGTGGAATGCCGCTGGGGGTGATGGATGCGGCTCCGTACGCGTCGGGCGAGGTGACACTGAAAGCAGGGGACTGGCTGGTGGTGTTTACCGATGGAGTGGTGGAGGCGGAGAACCCTGGGCTGGTGCAGTACGGGGAGGAACGGCTGCTGACGATGCTGCGCTGGGGGGTGAATCTGGCTCCGCAGATGATGCTGGAGTATCTGCTGGCGGATATCGATCGCTTTGAGGCGGATGCTCCGCAGCATGATGACATTACTTGTTTGCTGATGAAGTGCGGCGGGTAGCGGGGAGCGGGGAGCCAGGAGCCTGGAGCCTGGAGCCTCGAATTACCTGCATCGCAGCCGTGCTGGCGGACATCTCATTTGCACCACAGGCTCGGGACTCAGGTAGTCGCTATGATTGACGTTGTGAGCTACCAGTTCACTGCGTCTGCGAATCAGGAGGCTGTTTGACTATGCCAGGTCGAATCAACCGAAGTCTGTCGTGGTGGGTGAGTGCGCCGGTCATCGTCGCCTGCCTGGTGGCTGCGTCAGCTGGGGCGCAAACCGCGAGGGAAGTGCGTGGAGCAGCAGCGGTCGAGCCGCTCGAAAACGAACCACCGGCGAAGATCGTGGTCGATCCGCCTCTTGCCGAATCGCTGTCGCATGGCCGGGTGGTGATTCAATATCGCGCGGAAAATCTGCACATCGTGCCGGTGTTCGGGGCTGCCGCGCTTGCCGTGTCTCCGCGGATCGGACACGTCCATGTGACGGTCGATGACGCGCCGTGGGTTTGGGCGGATGCGAGCGGCGATCCAGTCATTATTAATGGCCTGCCACCTGGGCCGCATAAGGTCCTGATCCAGCTGGAGACGGCGAACCATCAGCTGCTCGATCAGGGCATGGTGGGGGCGCGCTGTTTTTCGGATTGCTACCCGATTGCATTTCGAAACCGGATTGCTACCCAGTTCCCGTTTTGGCACGACGGG
>PMAD01000081.1 GCA_003152415.1 Acidobacterium sp. | reverse complement strand
GGCGACTTCGATCTGATCCTCTCCGTCGGCCAGGTGGTGCCGCACGAAGTGATTGGGATGGCGAATTACAACAAGAATATTCTGGTGGGAACCGGCGGCAGGGAAGGGATCAATCGCAGCCACTACCTCGGAGCGGTCTACGGCATGGAGCGCATCATGGGCCGCGCGGATAATCCTGTGCGCAGGGTTCTGAACTATGCGTCGGATCGGTTCCTGAAGGGCTTGCCCATCGTCTATGTGCAGACCGTCGTCGGCCGCGCCGAAGACGGCGGCCTCGCCACGCGCGGGGTCTTCATCGGCGATGACGCGGAGTGTTTCGTCCGCGCCGCTGAGCTCAGTCTCGAAGTGAATTTTGAAATGCTCGATCAGCCGCTGCGCAAGGCGGTGGTCTATCTCGACCCGCAGGAGTTCCACAGCACCTGGCTGGGCAACAAGGCGGTCTATCGCACGCGCATGGCGCTCGCCGATGGAGCGGATCTCATCATCCTGGCGCCGGCGGTGAAGGAATTTGGCGAGGACCGCACCATCGATGCGCTGATTCGCAAATATGGTTATCGCGGCACGCCCGCCACTCTGGAAGCCGTAGCAAAGAATGCCGACCTGGCCGGCGATCTGAGCGCGGCGGCGCATTTGATTCACGGCTCATCGGAAGGGCGCTTCACCATTACGTGGTGTCCCGGACACCTCACGCGCGAGGAAGTGGAAGGGGTTGGCTTCGCGTACGCGGACCTGGGCGAGATGCTGCAGCGCTACGATCCCGCGAAGCTCGCGCACGGCTTCAATACCGTCGGCGGCGAGGAAAGTTTCTTTATCGCGAACCCGGGGCTCGGCCTCTGGGCACATCGCGGTCGTTTCAGAAACTGAGGAGAGTATGACGACGAGCGGACTCGAACTCGGCAAGTATTCCGTTGGCGTGGGCGATCGATTTGCCCATCAGGCAAAGGCGCAGCTGCAAGCGTGCATCGAGGCGGCGCGCGCGGGAGTGGAAGTGATTCCGGTCTGGAACAAATCCAACCGCGAGCACAACATCATCGGCTCGGAGCCGTCGCAAACCCGCACGGCGGCGGATGCGGCGGTGAAGGCCCTGGGCTGGAAGCAGCGGTACTTCTGCGATGCGGATCACATCAACCTGACCACGGTGGATCGCTTTCTCGCGCCCTGCGATTTCTACACTATCGACGTGGCCGACTACATCGGCAAGCCGGCTGACCCTGACGCCATTGAGAAATTTCTGAAGCGTCGTTCCGGCCTGACGGGAACGCTTCACCTCGAAGGAGTGAGCGAAGCATTCGAGATTACACCCGAGTTGCTGCGCTCGACGGCCACGAAATTCCTGTTCGCTGTGGAAGAAGCCGGGAAGGTTTATCGGAAGATTGAAGCCACTAAGGGCAAGGGAGATTTCATCGCCGAAGTTTCGATGGACGAGACCGACGCGGCGCAAACTCCGGCGGAGTTGCTGATCATTCTTGCCGCCATTGCTGACGAAGGGATTCCCGTCCGGACCATCGCGCCGAAATTTACCGGTCGCTTCAACAAGGGCGTCGATTACGTAGGCAACGTCGCGCAGTTCCGGCGGGAGATGGCGCTTGACGTGGCCGCGATCGCGTGGGCGGTCGGCAATCTCGGGCTGCCAAAGAATCTGAAGCTGAGCGTGCACTCCGGAAGCGATAAGTTTTCCATCTATGCGGCGATTTACGAGACCACGAAAAAATCCGGCGTTCACCTGAAGACCGCGGGGACGACGTGGCTCGAGGAAATCATCGGGCTCGCCGAGGCGGGCGGCGACGGGCTGGGGCTCGCGAAGGAGATTTACGCTGAAGCGTACGCGCATCGCGAGGAACTGTGCGCGCCCTATGCCACGGTGATCGACATCGACCCGGCGAAACTGCCCGCGCCGGCAGCCGTTGCGAAGTGGACCTCAGACCAATTCACCTCGGCGCTGCGGCACGATCCGCATTCGCCGGCCTACAACAGCAGCCTGCGCCAGCTTTTGCATGTAGGATTCAAGATTGCCGCGAAAATGGGCGACCGCTATCTGCGCCTGCTGGAGGCGAACGAGAAAGTGATTGCGAGAAACGTTACGGAAAATCTGTACGACCGCCATATCGCGCCGGTGTTTCTCGGCAAACCGTCGCCGGTCGATCAGCTCGCACACGCGGAGGCCAAGTGAGCCTCGCCTCTTTGCAGCTGAACGGGAAAACCGCCGTCGTGGTGGGTGGAACCTCGGGGATCGGGCGCGCGATCAGCCTCGGCCTGGCTGAGTCGGGCGCGGATGTGGTCGCTTCCGCGCGTCGGCAGGAGCAGGTGGACGCAACTGCGGCCGAAATCGAAGCGCGCGGCCGGAAAACGCTGCGCCTTATCTGCGATATGCAGGACCGCGGATCGCTGGAGCGGCTGTTGGTCGAGACGGTCGCGGAATTCGGCAAGGTCGACATTCTTGTGAACAGCGCGGGTAAGATCAAGCGCGCTCCGACGCTCACGTTTCCCGAGGACGAGTGGAAGGACATCATCGACACCAACCTTACGGGCACGCTGCGCGCCTGCCAGGTCTTCGGCGGGCACATGCTGGAGCGCGGCTACGGGCGCATCGTCAACATTGCGTCGCTGAATTCGTTTGTCGCGCTCAGTGAAGTGGCCGCCTACGCTGCCAGCAAAGCGGCGGTCGCGTCGCTCACGCGCTCGCTCGCTGTCGAGTGGTCGAAGAAGGGCGTGCTGGTCAACGCCATCGCGCCGGGAGTCTTCCGCACCGCACTCAACGCCGATCTGCTCGACAACACCCCGCGGGGCAAGGAACTGCTGATGCGCACGCCCATGAACCGCTTCGGCAAAACGGATGAAGTCGTGGGTGCGGCGATCTATCTCTCTTCTGACGCAGCCTCGTTTGTGACGGGGCAGGTGCTGGTCGTGGACGGCGGCTTTTTGGCGAGCGGTGTGAATCAGTAAAGGAGCCTGTAGCCGGTAGCGAAGGACCAGGCTACTCGCTAGTGGCTACGCGGCCCTGTCATACTGGCAGCAGGGCCCTATGTCCCTTAACAACACCATTGCCGTCGCCATGTCCGGCGGAGTCGACTCGTCGACCGTCGCGGCCATGCTGCGCGCGGAAGGCTACGACCTTGTCGGCTTGACGCTACAGCTTTGGAACCAGCGCCGCCTCGCCGGCAAGGAGGGCATGCCCGAGCAGGTGACGGGCCGCTGCTGTTCTCTGGATGATGTGTACGACGCGCGCCACGTTGCGCAGGCGCTGGATATCCCGTACTACGTGGTCAATGAGGAAGAGCGCTTCGAGCAGGATGTCGTTCGTCCCTTCGTGCAGGAGTATCTCAACGGCCGCACGCCGATCCCGTGTTCGCTGTGCAACAACCATCTCAAGTTCGATCAGCTTCTGGTTCGCGCGCGTCAGGTCGGCGCCGACCGCATCGCGACGGGCCACTATGCGCGCAACGAGTACGATCTCGCGCGCGAGCGCTGGATCCTGAGCCGGCCCGTCGACCAGGCCAAGGACCAGACGTATTTCCTCTTCGGGCTGACGCAGGAGCAGCTCTCACGGACGTTGTTTCCGCTGGGCGGCTACTTGAAGGCCGAGGTGCGGGAGATTGCCGCGCAGCGCGGCCTCGCCATCGCTGTGAAACCGGACTCGCAGGAGATTTGCTTCATCCCGGGCGGCGACTACAAGAAGTTCATCAGCGCGTATCTCGAGGAGCAGGGCGAGGAGATTCCCGACACGGCGGGGGAACTGGTCTCGACGGCAGGCGGGGTGATCGGGCACCACAGCGGCGTTCATAACTTCACCGTCGGGCAGCGCAAGGGGCTGGGCGTGTCGTCGCCCGATCCGCTTTACGTGATCCAGATCGACAACGCCAGCCATCGAGTGACGGTTGGCTCCGACGACGAGGCGACGACGAAGACGCTGCGCGCGCGGGATCTGAACTGGGTTTCGATTCGCGAGCTTCGCGGCACAATGCGGGTTCGCGCCAAGATTCGCCACCGGCATGAGCCGGCCTGGGCGACAATCCGCAGCGCCGGTCCCGACGAGGTTGAGGCCGTCTTCGACGAGCCGCAGCGCGCCGTCACGCCCGGCCAGGCGGCTGTCTTCTATGAGGGAGACGAAGTTGTGGGTGGCGGCTGGATCGTCTGAGGGCAGCCGGTAGCCTGTAGCGGGTAGCGAGCAGGGGAATGGCGACTGCGAGAGAGGAACGATTGTGGGCCCTCTCCAAAATTCCACGCGACTGGCTATTGGCTACTGTTTCACCGCACCTCGTTCACCAGATCGCGCAGCGGCTTCAGCACGGTGAAGCGGGTCAGAGCTACGGGCTTTTCCGCGTTGTCGAGGATCGCCAGTTTCTGCGCCTTCCATCCAGGTGCGGCCGGCAGGCCCGATGACAGATAGTTCAGCGCTTCGAGGCCCAGCGTGCCCAGCTCGGTAAGTTGGAGCGCGCGGGGCAGGGCCTCGGCAAGCTGCGGCGAGCTGGACAGCAACTCCATCATCTGCGGAGAAGGCGACCAGGAGCGGAAGGTCGCCGCGAGCGCCGCTTCCTCCTCATGATGAGCAACGGGATCCTGCAAATAGGTGCTCACCAGGTCGCCAAAGTCGTGCCGCGACGGCGGGTCAGGGGGCAGCGCGTCCACGAGCTGGTTGAGCGGGCTGAGCGTGGTGACGCCGTGCGTCTCCGCCCAGTGCGAGCGCGTGTCGAAGTTGACCGGCTCCAGCACCGCGGCCAGCGGTCGCAATGCATCGATCTGCTGGGTTCCGGCCAGGGCGCGCAGGCTGGCTTCTTCCTGCGAAATATGCGTCAGCCCCAGCTCTTCGAGGCGCAGCGACTCTACCGAGAGCCGGCGGTACATATCGTCCACGCTGTTCACGGTGCGCGGCGACCACAGCCGCTCCGCGATGGCCGCCGTGCGCGGCCATATGCGCGAGTCGATCGTGCGCGGTTCGACGTACTCACTCCACATGCAGGCCTCGCCGCCCAGAACGCGCGCCGCCTGTACCGGTGTCAGGTCGGTGTTGGCGGGCACGGGATCGACACTGTAGTGAGTCGAGGCTGGATCCATGTGGTCGAGATAGTAGCCCGCGGAAAGAATGCCGGTGTAACCCTGCTTGGCCCCGGCCGCCAGCGAATCAACGCCCCGCCACGACTGCACCACGACGTCCTTCGGCAGATCGGGGGTAAGCACTTCGTCCCAGCCGATCATCTGTTTTCCGTGCTTCTTCAGGATTTGTAACAGTTTCTGGTTGAAATACGCCTGCAGCGACACGGTGTCCTTGAGATTGTGGTCGTGCATGAAGGCCTGGATGCGCGGATTCTTCTTCCACTCGACGCCGTTGTTCTCGTCGCCGCCAATGTGCATGTACGCATCGGGGAAGATGTCCGCCATCTCGCCGACGAATTTGTCGAGGAAGGCGTAGGTGGTTTCCCGGGTCGGGTCCATGACGGGGTCGAAGACCCCAAAGTGGCGCTCGATGGTGAACGGCCCGGTTGCGCTGGCCAGATCCGGATAGCCGACCACCCACGAGGTGCTGTGTCCCGGAATATCGAACTCCGGAACCACGCGAATGCCGAGCCCGCTCGCGTAGGCCACGATTTCCTTCGCCTGCTCCTGCGTGTAGAACTGGCCATCGGAGCCCATCCCGGTGAGCTTCGGATAGATCTTGCTCTCGATGCGGAAGCCCTGATCGTCGCTCAGGTGCCAGTGGAAGACGTTCATCTTTACGGCAGCCATGGCGTCGAGCGTGCGCTCGATCACGCCCACCGGCTCAAAATGGCGGGAGCAGTCGATCATCAGCCCCCGCCATTTGAATCGCGGCGCATCCTGGATAGAAACCATGGGGAGCCAGAAACCGTTGCCGTCGGACTGCACGAGCTGCAGCAGGGTTTCGAGCCCGCGCATTGCGCCCACATCGGTGGCTGCGTGCAGATGGGCGCTCTGCGTCGTGATGTCGAGCGTGTAGCTCTCGTCTTCATCCAGGCCCTGAACGGCCTGCCCTGGACCATCGGCGGAAATCACGACCGACGCCGCGCCAGCCTGCATTAACGTGCCCGTCTGCTCCTGCAATCGCTCGCGAGCCCAAGCGACGGCGTTATCCAGGCGATCGTCGTGGAACTTGTCGAGACTGATGCCGACGCCGTGCGAAATGTCCAGCCCGCCGCTGTTCACTGAAAGCTGCGCCGGCTGGGGCATGAGCGTATTCACAAATTGAGATTGAGACACAGCCGCAGGCTGCGCCAGCACCGCCCCGGTCAGCATCGCTCCCGACATCATCGCCCACCTTGCTCCGCGCGACCATCTATTCCAATCCATCGAACACCTCACTGCATCCAGCGAACAGCTTACGCAATTGGCGACTTCCGTGCCAGGGCGACTCGCCACGCCACCCAGAGCGGTCTCCGCGGCAATCTGGTACCTTGGCTCTTCACTCACAACAGGAGCTAAACCTCGTGCGAAACCGCATCGCAAGCCTGATTGTTTTCGCAACC
This sequence comes from Acidobacterium sp., assembly GCA_003152415.1. Taxonomy (GTDB): domain Bacteria; phylum Acidobacteriota; class Terriglobia; order Terriglobales; family Acidobacteriaceae; genus Palsa-343. Next base: position 22,349 of record PMAD01000081.1, on the reverse strand, counting down.
ATCGTTGCATCGACCGCCGTGGCGCAGAGTGCGCCGGCCTGGACTCCGCCCGATGCCGCCACCAAAGAGCTGGCGCTCAGCATCTTCCGCCAGATCATCGAAATCAACTCCACCGATTCGGTGGGCAGCGTGACGGCCGTGTCGAAAGCCATGCAGCAGCGGTTTCTGGATGCTGGTTTTCCCCCGAGCGACATCTTCGTGGGTGGACCGAACGACCGCAAGGAGAACCTCGTCGTGCGCTATCGCGGGACCGGCGCGCATCCGCCGATCCTTTTCATCGGGCACGAAGACGTGGTCGAAGCGCGGCGTGAGGACTGGACCACAGATCCCTTCCAGTTCATCGAGAAGGACGGCTACTACTACGGCCGCGGAACCCAGGACATGAAGGATGGCGACGCGATCCTGGTGACGACATTCCTTCGGTTTTACAAGGAAGGGTTCAAGCCCGACCGCGACCTCATCCTGGCGCTCACCGCGGACGAGGAGGGAGGGCAATCGAACGGCGTGAACTGGCTCCTGCAGAATCATCCGGAGCTGATGAAGGCGGCCTTCGCCTTCAATCCCGATGGAGGGGGCGTCGATCTGCAGAATGGCAAAGCCATCTCCGCCGACGTGGACGCGAGCGAAAAGCTCTATGCCGACTACCAGCTGACGGTCACCAACCCCGGCGGACACAGCTCGCTGCCGGTGCCGGACAACGCCATCTACCACCTGGCCGATGCGCTCGCGCGGCTGCAGAATTATCAGTTTCCTTTCGAGCTGAACGCCATCACTCGCGCTTATTTCGAGAAGCTGGCGACTCTCGAGCCCGCGCAGACCGCCGCGGATATCAAAGCGATGCTGGCAACGTCGGATCCTACCGCAATCGCGCGCCTCTCCGGTTCGGCGGAGTGGAACTCGGTGATTCACACCACCTGTGTGGCCACACGCCTGCAGGCCGGTCACGCTAATAACGCGCTGCCGCAGATGGCCCAGGCGAACGTGAATTGCCGCATCCTGCCGGGGCACTCGCGTGAAGAGGTGCGTCAGGATCTGATTCGCATCTTCGACGATCCAAAGGTTACCGTGAAGTATGTGGATAACGGCGGGGGAATCCACAGCGGCGCCCCCGACTCGAAAGGACCGCCGCCCGTGGCGCTGCAACCGGAGGTGATGAAGCCCCTCGAGAAGCTGGTTGCGATCTACTGGCCAGGAACGCCGGTGATTCCGGACATGGCCACCGGAGCCTCAGACAGCATTTTTACCAACGCTGCCGGCATCCCGACCTACAACTGGTCCGCGATTGAACTGGAAGTCAGCGACGTTCGCGCGCACGGCAAGGACGAAAGGCTGCCGGAGACGTCGTTTTTCAAGGGCGTTCAGTTCTGGTACGACTACCTGCATATGATCACCAAAGGCGAGTGACTTTTCGGCGACCGTGGTCTGACTCAGGAGGCTCTGATGGCAATCGAACGCCCTCAGGGGCTGAAGCCCGTTTCTTGTCCGCGAACGTCACGGCACGACCAAGATCGTACCCTTGATACAAGGATTTGATTTTCCCCGAGCTGTGAAAGTGTGTTGCGATTTGGTTGCCGCCAGTTTGGGCAAGCGAGGGTTTGCGAGGCCGTTCCGTTTTGGTTTCCCGGGACAGTACCGAGGAGTGGAAGCCCGGAATTTGGTTGTATGTGCAGCGGACGGTGTGAGGCTAGACTTCTTGCTATGGGATGAACCTGGCCGGGGCGCGGGAGCTTTTTTCCCTTTCGAGAGGCTGTGAGCCGTTCCCCTTTCAAAGCACGACTGTGGGGTGAACCTGGCCGGGACCCCGGAGGCTTTTTTCCCTTGCGACAGGCTGTGAGGCTGTTCCCCCTTTCAAAGCACGACTAAGGGTGAACCTGGCTGGGGCAACGGAGGCTTTCTCCCGCAGAGAGTGATGCACGTGCGCATGTAAGGACGTGCCCCTTCAAAACACGGACTTAATCAGACATTCCCTGAGCCGCAGCCGGGGCAGGCGCAATCTCCCGCAGGATGGCGTCGACGTGGACGCGGGCTCCATCGATGTGGGGGAAGTCCGTGTTGCCGGGATTGAAGACGAAGGCGAGATCTGTCCCGGCCAGGACAATGCCGTCGAGCCGCTCACGCTCGATGAGTGTGTGCGCAAGACTGCGGAGCCGGTTGAAATCCTGGTCGGAGGCACTCCCTGCTTCCACGACGCGAGTGTAGATGGCTGCGATGGTGTCCATCTCCTCCGCCGTCGCCAGGATCACTTCGGTCTCGCCCAGGCATCCGAACATCCGGGTCTCCATGGTTACGCGCCCTCCGAACAGGGCGACGCGATGGAACCGTCGACGCTCGATCTCCGCCGTAATCGCGTCGAGCAGGCTGATCAGGGGAAGAGGAGTGATGGAGGCGAGTTCCGCGGCGCAGATTTGCGGGGTGAACGCCGGGATCGACGCAATCTCGGCGCCTCCTTGAGCCAGCTGCTGCAGCAGGCCCGCAAGGTATTCGGCGAGCTCCTGGGTTGCGCGAGCAGCGGCCCGAGAGATCACATAACGCACATCGGCGTGAACCATGAGAAGGCGGAGCGTCAGGCCGCGAGCCAGGCTCCCCTCGACCAGAGCCTTGTAATAAAAGATTCCCGCGCCCATGCCGAGACCTGCGACGAGTCCAAACGGACGCATTTGTCCGGAGGTTTCCATACTTTCGAATGTATTCGAGAGGGCGGGATTCTCGATCCAGTTTGTGACGAGCCGTGCTACTTCGTCGGCGCCGGGTTCTCGGCAGGCTGCGTCACGATGCTCACGTTGGTGATCCCGGCCTGCTTCACCGCATCCATCAGCGTGGCGAACGCGCCGAACGGAACCTTCTCATCGGCGCGCAGATAGATCACCTCGTGCGTGGTGTCGGTGTTCTGCGAGCGCAGGATGTTGGGCAGGTCGCTCAGGTTGACCATCTTGTCGTTGAGGAAGACCTGCTGATCTTTGTCGATGGTCAGCACCGTGCGCTGTTCGGTGATCTCGCGCACCGTTTTCGTTTTGGGTACGTTGACCTGAATGCCGGATTGAAGCACGGGCGCGGTCAGCATGAAGATGACGAGCAACACGAGGACCACGTCGACCAGCGGGGTGATGTTGATCTCCGCCAGCGCGGTCTGGGTGTGACCGCTTCTACTTGTGAAGGCCACGGGATGTCTCCAGCGCGTCCTGATCGGGCTTGAGGGCTGCTTCTTCCATGCTGTTCAGCAGTTCGCGGGCGAAGTCGTCCATGCGCGCGGCAAAGTCGCGGCAGCGCGCGGTGAACTGGTTGTAGGCGATGACCGCGGGGATGGCGACCAGCAGTCCGGCCGCGGTCGTGATCAGCGCTTCGGAGACGCCCGGCGCGACGGCGCGCAGGGTTGCGGTGCCTTCGGCGCCAAGGCCATGGAAGGCGTCCACGATGCCCATGACGGTGCCGAAGAGGCCGACGAACGGCGCTATGCTGCCGATGCTGGCCAGCCAGGTCAGCCGCTGCTCCATCGCTGTCAGCGATTCGCTGGCTGCGGTTTGCGCCGCGCGCTCCAGCGCCGTGATGTTACGCGGCGGGCCGAATCCGCCCGTCTGTCTCCTATAGGTTTCGTACACTTCGTCGAAGACATTGACCAGCGGGCTGGGCTTGAACTGCTCGCTGACGGCGGCGATTTCCTGCAGCCGGTTGGCCTTGCGGAAAGAGCGCAGGAAGCGGCGGCTTTGAGAGCGGGCGCGCCTGAAGCTGACCCATTTGGCGAGAATGATGGCCCAGGAAAAAAGGCTCCCGACCAGCAGCACCGCGAGCACGGTGATCGCGATCGGTCCGCTGTTCTGCAGCATCTCCACGATCGCACTGCCGCTGTTCACGGGAGGCGGAGCGATCGGGTTCGTATCCTGGAAGAAAAGTAACGCGGTAAGGAGAGGAATCATTGCCTGACTATCACGTTACCAGAAGCAGGAATGTGGCGGGGGGTTGCTCACGCAAGGGCAGGAACCTGCTTCGTTATACCTCGATTCGCGAAAACAGCCACGCGCTGGTGCTGAGAAAGATCGCTGCGAGAGCGGCGAGCAGGCACAGGTCCAGCAGGAAGTTGAAGTGCGAGCCGAAATTGAACTGCCAGCTGCCGATCAGCACCCCGCGGAGGCCATCGATCCCGTAGGTCAGCGGATCGGCATGGGTGACCCAGGAGAGCACTTTGGGGAGGTTTTTGAGCGGATATAGCGCGCCGGACAGAAAGAAGATCGGCATGACCAGGAAGTTCATCAGCATCTGGAAACCCTGCATGTCTTTGATCGTCGATCCCACCGATGCGCCGAGCGCCGCAAAGACGATGGCGATCATTCCAACGAAGACCAGGGCAATGGGAACGGCGAGCCAGTTGTGGATGCCCGGCGTTCCAGCGGCATGCGCGTACACGGGGCGGAAGCCGGCGATGAGGCAGACGATCAGCATCAGCAGCCCCTGCAGGCTGGCGACCGTCGCGCCGCCCAGGGTGCGGCCCAGGATGATGTGCAGGCGCGGCACTGGAGCCACCAGGGTTTCTTTCAGGAAGCCGAACTGCCGATCCCAGAGCATGGCCATTCCGGAAAAGATTGAGCTGAACAGCACCGTCATGCCGATGACGCCCGGCGCCATGAACTGCAAATAGTTGCCCGCTCCCGCCTTCGCGAAAACCGGACCGAACCCGAAGCCAAGCGCCAGCAGATACAGTGTCGGCTGACCCAGGGAGACGATGATCTGCGCCTTGGAACGAAAGTAGCGCTTCACCTCGCGCAGCCACATGATGTAGATCGCGCCCATGCTCTCTCCTTACCTTTTCTGCTGCCACATCTGCGCGAAGCGCCGCAGGTTGTCGGTAGAACTGGCGCTCTCGTCGCGCAGCGAAGTGCCGGTCAGCGCCAGAAATGCGCCTTCGAGCGAATCGGTGTTGGTGCGGGCTTTCAGCTCGGCCGAGGTGCCAACGGCGACGATGGCTCCGTGATCCATGACCGCAATGCGATGCGCCACGCGATCCGCCTCGTCCATGTAGTGCGTGGTCAGGAAGACGGTCGTCTTCTCCTTCTCGTTGAGGGCCTTCACGTGCGTCCACAGCTGATTGCGGCTTTGCGGATCGAGGCCCAGCGTGGGCTCATCGAGAAACAGAATTTTCGGCGTGTGCAGAAATCCGCGCGCGATCTCCAGCCGCCGCTTCATGCCGCCGGAGAAAGTCTTCACGTAATCGTTACGGCGCTCCCACAGCTCAAATTGCCGGAGCAGCAGCTCGATGCGCTCGACGCGCACGCGGTGCGGGATGTGGTACAGGATCCCGTGCAGCTCCATGTTTTCGTATGCGGTCTGCTCGTTGTCGAGGCTCGGATCCTGGAAGACAATGCCGAAGCGCTGGCGGGCTTCGCGCTGCTTCACCCACGGGTCGAAGCCGTCGAGATGAATGTGCCCGGCGGTGGGGCGCAGCAACGTGGTCAGCATCTTGATGGTGGTGGTTTTGCCGGCCCCGTTGGGGCCGAGGAAGGCGAAGATTTCCCCGGCATCCACCTGAAAGGAAATGTCTTTGACGGCGGTGAACTGGTCAAAAGTCTTAGTCAGGTTTTCCACCTGGATCACGGGCTGCCTCCCGGTAAGAATTGCGTTGGGATCAAAGCGATCTGTCTAGTTTGCCAGAAAGAGGAGCGTGAGGCTATGCACTCGGAAGCCCCGCGCCGCAGGCATGGGTCAGCGGTTTGCCGTCAGAGCCGGAGTCCAGACGACCTGATTCCCGGGTTTGATTTCAATCAGCAGCGACCCTTCCTGGCCCTGCCCGAGCTCGGGGCCGGTGGCGGTGTGGCTCTGTCGGGCGGCGTCGGTGAATTCGAGGCTCACCGTTTCTGTGCTCAGATTGCGAAACCGATAGTGATAGCTCGCCGCTGCGGCGATGGTCTGCACCCCGAACGAGCCACCAGGATAATTCACCTCCACCAGCGAAACCGGGGCGTCCTCGCGATTGACGATGGTGCACTGAATCCACGGCGAGTGGCAGCCGGAGAGCATCAGCAGCAAACCCGCCGCACACCCCACGGCAATCAACCTGTGTCGCATCATCCGCTGCTCAGACTACCATCAGCGCCCGCGCCGGGAAGTTTCCTTCCACGGAGTCAGCACTTTGTAGGAGGGAATCGCCGTCGCATTCGCCTTGCTCGCGGCGAGCAGCTTGCGCCGGACGAGCCAACGCACCGCGGCCTGCGCGGAGCTTTTCGACACGCCGATTGATTCGGCCATCTCCTGAAAGCTTACCTGGACCGGCTTGCCCGAGCGAGCCTGCGCCGCCGCCAGCCAGAGATAAACGAGGAAGGCGACCGGCCGGCGATCGTGGCCCACCAGATCGCGCATCAGAACATCGGTGATGTAGTCGTCGAAGGCCGGCACGCTATACCGATCCTTACTATAGCAACGCCTGGACGATTGCGCCTGTCGCCGACCGTGGGTATGCTCCGGAAATCGAGGAGGAACCATGATCAAGGGGATCAAATTTGTGGGCGTACCGGTCAGCAATCAGGATGCGGCGCTCAAGTTCTGGACCGAAGCCGTAGGGATGAAGGTGGTGACCGACCAGCCCTTCAACGAAAAGCAGCGCTGGATCGAGTTAAAGATTCCCGGCGCGGAGACCGGCATCGCGCCCTTTACTCCGGAAGGTCACGAAGACCGCATCGGCCAGTTTCAGTCCATTTCTTTCTGGTCCGACGACGTCTTTGCGACCGCGGCGGCTCTCAAGCAGAAGGGTGTCGTCTTCGCTCAGGATCCGAAGAAAGAGCAGTGGGGAACGTCGGCGATCTTTAAAGACCCGGACGGAAATACCTACGTGCTGTCCAGCCGGTGACCGCAGGAACCCTTACACCAGCGGCTTGCGGTCGAGCGCCCGCGCGGTGAGCACCACGCCGGTTTCGCGGGTGTGCAGCGTGATGGGGAAGGCGAGCACATTCCACACCCAGCGATCCCCCTTGCTGGGCAGGTTGAGCACGCCGCGAAACGTGCGGTCGATGTAGGTTTCGCGAGTCTCGGCCACCGTGCTCAGAATGTCGGCCCAGTCGGCGGCCAGCTCCGGCATCTCTTCGAACATGTTGCGGCCGGGGAACCAGTCGCGCGGCTTCTCCAGCACCCGGGCGCAGGTTTCGTTCACGTAATGCCAGGTGCCCTCGCCATCGAGAATCTCCAGGACCACGTCATCCCCCATCGCCATATTGATGCGGGAGTAGAAAAAATCGCGGGCATCCACCACCACCGGCTTGCCGCGGCGTTTCGCCTCGAAGGAGCGAAGGGCGGTGACCAGATCGTCGATGGAGCTGTAACCCTTCAGCAGGTGCATGTCCTCCACGCCGCCGAAGCGGCGCTCCAGGGTGGCGGAGAGGATGATGATGGGGACCTGCGGGTGACGCGCGCGCAGATGGGCAGCGACATCGGTGCCGAACTTGCCGGCTCCGAGGTGATAGTCGAGCACGGCAATGTCAATGGAATCGAGCAGGCGCTCGGCTTCCTCCACAGTGCCGGCCGTCTCGGTGACGTAACCGTATTTGCGCAGAATCGTGGAGCGCAGCAGCAGATTATCCGGATGGTCGTCGAGCAGGAGGACGCGAATCGGGGTGCTGTGCGGCTGCACAATNNTACTTTACTCTTCGCGTTTCGACTTGCGCTGAAATTGCTTTAGTAACTCCGGGAGGCGGCTGAAAAGCGCGGTTGCCCGCAGCCACTGCTTATGGTCGAAGGCGGGCGATCCGGCCAGCATGGAGCCCGGCGGAATATCGCCGTGGAGCCCGGCCTGGGCGATGGCCACGACCCCGTCGCCGATGTTGCAGTGCCCCGCGACCCCCACCTGGCCTGCGAGAATCACGTTTTTGCCCACATGGGTGGATCCGGCCAGACCCACCTGGGCGCACAGCAGCGTATTTTCGCCCACCGACGAGCCGTGCCCCACCTGCACCAGGTTATCCACCTTAACCCCGTCTCCGATGCGTGTCGCTCCGACGCTGGCGCGGTCGATGCAGGCGTTGGTCTGGACTTCGATGCGGTCGCCGAGGATGGCTGGTCCGGACTGGGGGATTTTGTGCCAGCGGCCACCCTCGTCTTTGGCGAAGCCGAAGCCGTCCGACCCCACCACTGCGCCGTTTTGCAGCAGCACGTCGTCGCCGAGCTGGCAGTGCTCACGAACCACTGCGTGGGCATGCGCGAAGAACCGATGGCCAATGCGGACGCCGGGATAAATGACTACGTGGGGCAGAATGACGGCGTCGTCGCCGATGACGACATTGTCGCCAATCACGGCATAAGCGCCGATGTGGGCGTTGGCGCCGATGGTCGCCGTGGGCGGCAGGACGGCTGTCGGATGAATCCCCGCAGGCCACGCCGGCGGCTGGTAGAAAATATCGACCGCCCGAGCGAAGGCCAGGTAGGGGTTTTTCAGCCGGAAGGTGGCGGCGAGAACGTCGGGGAAATCCGGCGTTACCAGAATGGCCGAGGCGCGGGTGGTTTTGGCCAGGCCGGCGTATTTCGGATTCGCCACGAAGGTGATTTGGCCGGGTCCGGCCTCTTCGATTCCGGCGACGCCGGTGATTTCGAGATTGGAGTCGCCACGCAGCTCGGCCTGAAGCACACGCGCCAACTCGGCAGATCGCATGGGGAGATTGTAAATCCCCGCAAACCCAGTGACTTGCCAGATGCATCGCTCACCCCGTTGCCTGGGAAAGCGTCCAACTTGTGTCATCATCAGGATGACGGGAGGACGGCGACTATCCCACGCCCCAATCCATTCCGCGATCAAAGTCCAGGGTTTCGCGCTCTCGCGTTTGGACTGGTGCTGCTCGGCGTTTGCGTGTTTTCGTGGGGGCTGAAGTACAAGCTATCGCTCTACGACCCGCCCCACGCGGTCTCCCACCACATGGCGGCGGCCAGGCTGCTTTCGGGAAAAGAGCGCAATGCGCTGCCCCTTTCCGCCGTCCGTCTCCGCGCGAATGCGGTCGTCCCGCCGCTCTTGAGAACGCTGGTGCTCGCATTCTTTGCATGGGCAGCTTTGCAGTTACAGGCCCGCATCAGCAGCCGGATGGGCAGACCCCTAACCTTCCGTGCAGTTCCGGCCTGTGCTCGATCCGCGCTTTATTTCGTCCGTCCCCGGCCTCGTCGCCGCTAATCGACATCTAAGTATGCGCCGCCGCTATGCTGCGCCGCCAAGGCCGGCGAGCGCGGCGAGCGTTTGCTTCCCGGTCAAGTTTCCTTCAGGCCAGGGCCTTCAATCAACAGGAAGGTAGTTCCCGGACATGCGCAAGCGTTTATGGATCGTCATTTCTGCCCTTGTTGTCGCGGCCGCGATTGTCATCCTCGCGTGGTATGGGCATCGCCGCAGCGGGACGGTCGAAGCCGCGCCTGGTCCGCCGGCGGCGCAGGTGGCTGTGGTGCAGACCGGCAACATCGATCAGGTGCTCACCCTGGCCGGGCAATTCCAGCCCTATCAGGTTGTCGATGTGCACCCCAAGGTCTCCGGGTTCATTCGCCACATCTACGTCGACATTGGCGACCGCGTACATCAGGGGCAGACCCTGGCGGTGCTGGAGGTCCCCGAGCTGAAGGCGCAGCTGGAAGGTACGGTTTCCGAAGTAGCGCGCAGCGGCGACGAAATTGACCGCTCCCAGCATGAGGTCAAACGGGCCGAGTCGACCCATTCCGCGCTGCACGCGGATTATCAGCGGCTCCTCGACACCTCGCAGGCCCAGCCGGGACTTGTTGCGCAGCAGGAACTCGACGATGCGCAGGCAAAGGACCTGTCGTCGGGGGCGGATGTGGATGCGGCCAAAGCGGCGCTCGGCGCAGCCCAGAAGGGAATGGAAGTCTCCAAAGCCGACAACGAGCGGGTGAGCGCGATTGAGGATTACACCAATGTCGTCGCGCCGCTCGACGGCGTGATTATCTGGCGTTATGCCGACACCGGCGCGCTGATTCAGTCCGGCGTCGGCTCCAACAACCAGGACCTGCCCATCGTGAAGCTCGCCCAGAGCGGCGTGATGCGACTGCGGCTGCCGGTCCCGGAGGCTTACGTTCGCTACGTCCACCTCGGCAACACCGTCAAGGTGCGTGTGGACGCTCTGGGCCGCTCCTTCACCGGCACCGTGGTCCGCTTTACTCGCGAGCTGAACTTCGAGACGCGCACGATGGAGACCGAGGTCGACGTCGCCAACAACGACCTGTCGATCGACTCCGGAATGTACGCCAACGTCCTGATGGGGCTCAACCACGCCGACAGCGCGATTACGGCGCCGGTCGGAGCGATCGTACTGCGGGGCAACCAGCCGCTGGTGTACGTGCTCGACAGCGGCAATCACGTGCATATTCGCACGGTGCAGGTTGGCATGGAGGGCAATCAGCTGGCGGAGATCAAAGCCGGCCTCAGCGCCGGCGATCGGGTGATTCTCGCCGCCCAGGCCAAATACGCGGAAGACGAAGCCGTCACGCCGGTGATGGAGAAGACGCCTGCTTCGGAAACCGCGCCGCAATCCGGCGGGGTGATCGATATGAACGCGGAGCCTGGCTCTGCGAACGGGGGCACGCAGTAAATGCCAAAGTTCGCGCTGCGCTTCCCCTATTTCGTTCTCATGCTGTGCCTCATGGTGTCCCTCATCGGCATCGTGAATCTGTTCTCGATGCCGGTGGATTTGTTCCCGGATATCGACATGCCGGTGGTGGTGGTCGCCACGTTTTATAACGGCATGCCGCCCGAGCAGATTGAAGCAGACATCACGAATACCTTCGAGCGATTCTTTACCCTTGCCGCGAACGTCGACCACAGCGAATCCCGCTCCCTTACCGGCGTCAGCCTCATCAAGATTTACTTCAAGCCGGGAACCGATCCGAACGCCGCGCTCAGCAACGTCGCCAATCTCGCCATGGCCGACCTGCGCCGTCTGCCACCCGGAACCCTGCCGCCCGTGGTTCTCGGACTCACCGCCTCAACCCAGCCGGTCTGCCTGGTGACGCTCGAAGGCAAAGGCCTCAACGAAACCCAGCTCAAGGACCTCGCGCAGTTCCAGATCCGCAACCAAATCTCCAATGTCCAGGGCGCGTCTGTGCCGCAGCCCTACGGGGGAACGTATCGCCAGATCCAGGTCTACGTCGATCCGCTGAAGATGGAGGCCCGCAACCTGAGCCTCAACGACGTCGTCAAGGCGGTGAACGAGTCCAACCTCATCCTTCCCGCGGGTGACGTGCGCATCGGCAACAAGGATTTCAATATTTACGCCAACAGCCAGTTTCCGGACGCTAACGCGATGAACCAGATGCCGCTGAAATCCGTCGGCAACGGCTCGGTGCTTGTGGCTGACATCGGCCACGCGGTGGACTCCGGCGCGCTGCAGTACAACATTGTCCGCATCGATGGCCAGCGGTCTGTCTACGTCCCGGTTTTCAAGCAGGGCGGCAACAGCAACACCATCACCATCGTCGACGGCATGAAAGAGGCGATCAAGCACCTCGTCGACATTCCGGCCTCGCTCAAAACCGCCGTCGTTTTCGATCAGTCCGTCTTCGTGAAGCTTGCCCTTAAACAACTCGTCAATGAGGCTGGGATCGGTCTGGTGCTCACCGGCATCATGATCCTGCTCTTCCTCGGCAGCCCGCGCGCCACGATTGCCGTGATGCTGTCCGTCCCGCTGTCAGCGGTCGCCTGTTTGCTCATGACCAATGTGTTCGGGGGAACCATCAATACGATGATCCTCGGCGGCCTCGCCCTGGCCTTCTCCCGCCTTATCGACAACGGCGTCGTCGTTCTGGAAAACATCTTCCGCTACATGGAAATGGGAGAGCCGCCGCGCATCGCCGCCGAAAAGGGCGGCACGGAAGTCTCCCTCGCTGTGCTGGCCGCCACGGTCACCACCTCAATCGTCTTTCTCCCTGTCGCCGCTCTCTCTGGGGTCAGCAAGTACCTGTTCACCCCGCTGGCGCTGGGCGTTGTGCTTTCCATGTTTGCGTCGTACGCCTTCGCCATGACCGTGATCCCGCTGTTCTGCGCGTTGTTCCTGCGCGGGCATAGCCACGGCGAGCGGGACGAGACGGGCGAACTCGTCGACCAGCACCCGCCGAAGCCCAAACGCCGCTTCGGTCTGGAGCCGGTCGTTGCGAAGTTCAACGAGTACTTCCAGCGCATGGTCAACCGGTACGAAAGCCTCGTCCGCCGCTCTCTGCTCCGTCCCGGCCTCACGACATGGGGGATTCTCGGCGTCGTCGCCGTTCTCCTCGTCGTCACCTTCCCCTTCCTGGGGCGGGCTTACTTTCCCCGCACTGATCCCGGTCAGTTCATCATCAACGTACGGATGCCGTCGGGCACCCGCCTCGAAATCAGCGATCAGTACATCGCCCGCGTCGAGCAGATCATTCGCGAGGAAGTCCGCCCTAAAGAACTGGGCATGATTGTCTCCAACATCGGCGTGTATCCCGATCTCTCCTCCATCTTCACCTCCAACGCCTCGATGGACACCGCCTTTGTGCAGACCAGCCTCAAAGAGGAGCATTCCATCGGCAGCTATGAATACATGCAGCACGTGCGCGAGCGCCTCTCGCGAGAGATGCCCGAGTTGACCACGTACTTCCAGGCCGGTGGCCTTGTCGACGGCGTCATCAACCAGGGACTGCCCGCTCCCATCGATCTCCAGGTTAGTTCGATGGACATGAACGGCGCCTACACCCTCGCCGAACAGCTGGCCGCGAAGATCCGCACCTTCCCCAACGTCAGCGGCACGTACATTCCCCAGGACGTGAACTACCCCGGCATCCAGCTCAACATCGACCGCGAAAAAGCCAGCCTCATCGGTCTCTCGGCGAAGGACATCGTGGACAACGTGATCACCGCCATGACCTCCGACGGCATGGTGGCGCCGAGCTACTGGATCGATCCGCAAAGCGGCAACAACTACATGGTGACCGTCCAGTACGGAAATCGCTGGATCGACAACATGACCATGCAAGATTTCGAGTCCATCCCGTTGCGCGGCGTTCACCCGGCGGGCTACAGTCCGCTCAACGACGCCCTCGAAGCCTCCGATGCGGATCCCGATCAGTGGATCGGCTCACACCGGGCCGGCTACACGCCGCTGAGTTCGGTCGCCAGTGTCCGGCTGATCAATACGCCGACCGAAGTGGATCACTACCAGATTCGGCGCGTGATCGATGTTTACGTTGCGACCAAATCCGAGGCGCTCGGTCAGACCGGCGCAAAAATCCGCAACCTTATCGCTGATACCCCGACCGACTTGAACACCCGCATCACCCTGCGCGGCGCGGTCGTCAGCATGAACGAAGCCTTCCGCGACTTCGGCTTCGGCCTGCTGGTCGCGGTCGCCCTGGTCTACCTGGTGCTGATGGCCCAGTTCACCTCCTTTGTCGATCCCTTCATCATCCTCATGGCCATTCCGCCCGGCATAGCCGGAGTCGCCCTCACCCTGCTGTTGACCGGGAGCACGCTGAACATCATGTCGCTGATGGGCACCATCATGATGACCGGCATCGTCGTCTCCAACAGCATCCTGATCGTCGACTTTTCGAACATCCTCCACGGCCAGGGCCTTCCCCTGCTCGATGCCACGGTCGAGGGCTGCAAGATGCGTCTGCGCCCCATCCTGATGACCTCGATGGCCACGCTGCTTGGCATGATCCCGATGGCCATCGGCGCCGAGGCCGGCAGCGAGCAGTACGCGCCGCTGGCTCGCGCGGTCATCGGCGGCCTCGCGGTCTCCGTGGTGGCCACCATGTTCCTGGTTCCCGCGGTCTATCTGGCCATTCATTCCTGGCGGGAACAGAAACTCAATGAGCTGAAGGGAGCCGAGGCATGAAAAGCGCCCTGACCGTGATAACTGCTGCGCTTTGCTGCCATGGCTTCGTGGCCGCGCAGTCGACGCTGCCGGCCGCGCCGGATCCGCACGTTATTGCGGCGTTGCAGAACTCCGGCTCTCCGCAGACCGTCCCCGCAACCCAGGCTCCGGCGTCCGCCCCGGCGGCCGCCGTACCCGACGCCAACCTTCCCCAGCTCACCCTCGCCCAGGCCGAGCAAATGGCGATTCGCAACAACCCGCGCGTCAGCGTCGGCAAGTTGCTGGCGCTCGCCCAGCACGAAGTCACGCGCGAGGCGACATCTTCCGAGCTGCCTACCGCGACTGCTGCGGCGAGCGCCGTGCAGGCTGAAGAAGCCAGCCGCCTCTCCGCGGGATCCCTGACCGCCTCACGCCTCTTGCAGCACGTGGGTGGAGGCGCCAACTTCACCCAGCTCATCTACGACTTCGGCCACACCCACAATCTCGTGCTGTCGCGCAAGCTCGAGGAGAAGGCCAGCAACGCCAGCGCGCTCGCGACCACCGAGGAAATCGTCCTCGCCGCCGATCAGGCCTTTTACGACGCGCTGACCGCCCAGGCCGAACTCAACGTCGCCCGTCAGACCGTCAACACCCGCCAGACCACCGAGACTCAGGTCTCCGAGATGACGCGCAACAAACTCAAATCCACGCTCGACCTCAGCTTCGCGGACGTCGATTTATCCCAGGGCCAGCTCTTCCTGCTCGACGCGCAGAACAACGCCGACGCCGCCATGGCCGCTCTCGACGCGGTCCTCGGCCTCGACCACAGTGTCCAGTACGTGCTGGTTGAGGATGGAACGCAGCCGCAGCCTCCACCACCCACCGCCGATCCGCTGATCCAGACCGCTCTGCAGCAGCGGCCCGATCTGCAGTCCCTCACCTACGATTCGCAATCCGCGCAGAAGTTCGCTCGCGCGGAGTGGGACCAGCTCCTGCCCACGGTCAGCGCGGCCGGAACCGCCGGCATCGTCCCCGTTCATCCGGGCACGTATTACATCACCAACTGGTGGGGCGCGATCGGCGGCAACGTGAATATCCCCATCTTTAACGGGTTTCTCTACACGTCCGAGGCCAAAGAGGCGAAGTACCGCGCTCAGGCCGCCGCCGAAAACGGCCGTGACCTGCGCGATCGCATCGTCCGCGACGTGCGCACGTCCTGGCAGCAGGCGACGATGGGCTGGCAGCGCATGAACGTGACCGCGCAGTTGGTGAAAGAGGCCAACCTCGCCATGGATCTGGCGCAGACCCGCTACAAACTCGGCCTCAGTTCCATTGTCGAATTGAGCCAGGCGCAGCTCCAGCAAACCAGCGCGCAAATTCAGGACACGAGCGCCCGCTACCAGTACCGGCTCTCCCTCGCAACCCTGAATTATGAAACGGGGACTGCGCCTTAAGGTGCTCCGCTCCCCACCGACCGGCTCTCCGTCTGGTAATTCAGCGCCCCAGCCGTCGACTGCCCCGGATACTGCGCGTTGACGTGCATCTCGACGATGTTGCCTTCCATCTCCGGCGTGTCGCTCACGATATCCGAGTCGGTGCGGATAATCGTCAGGTACGGGCTGTTCTGCGATGCCACGTAGACCTTGCCGATCGGGTAGTTGTAGATCGCTCCGATCGCATGCGGGTTGGATGTCAGCGGGATCGTTTTTTCCACGGTGTAATTCGTGAGGTTCACAATGGAAACGCTGCCCGGTGTCCCGGCCGTGATGTCTCCCTGATTGGCGACATACACGCGGCTTCCATCCTGCAGGACCGCCACTTCCACCGGATGCAGCCCGACCGGCACCGTGGCCAGCACGTTCCCAAAGGTCGTGCTGTCGTTGCCGTACGTATCGAGGCTGGTGTCGATGATGCTGATGCTGTTGCCGTCGTAATTCGCGGTGACCAGAAGCTGCCCGACCCGGTAGTAGTCGGCGTAAACCGGTCCCGCTCCCACGGTAATCGCCGGATGCGCGGAATCGATGGCGTTGAGCTGCGAGTTGATGACGGTCACGGTCCCGCTGCCGCGGTTCATGATGAAGTCGCGCAGCGTGTCCGTGGTCATGAAGCCGAACACCGGGCAAATCCCCAGCGGCAGCCGCGCTGAAATGGTGTTCGTCGTGGTCTCGATCGCGTCCGCCTCGCCGTTCACCGTTACCGCAGACGGAGTGGCGCAGTCACCCCAGGCCGGTTGCGCGCCGCCGCTGGAATTGCCCTGGCTGATGGCGTACATGCGCTCGCTGGTGCTGAAGCCGGTCAGGTTGATGAGCGACGGCGCCACCGGAATCTCCTGCTTGAGCGCCGATGGCGAGCCGGTCATTTCCGCTATGCAGTTGGTCGTCAGGCAGGTGGGTCCGTGGAGCCCCACTTCGGTCACGTAGAGGTTGCCGTCGGCCAGCAGCGTGTTGGTCGGCATCGATCCCGGCAGCAGCGTGCTGGTCAGCACGAATTTCGTCGCCAGAGACGATGTGGTCGATTGCGCCGTGGTCAGGGTACCGTCGCAGTTCGGCGAATACACGTCGGCGCCGCCGACTTCCATGGAAAAGGTGATCGGGCCCTGTCCGCCGTTGGCCTGCGCCACCACGGAATCCCCGGAGAAATCCATGAGTGTGTAGACGCTGGGCGTCGAATACGTGGCGCCGCCGCACGGCCCGGTGGCTCCGGCCGGCAGAGGACTGAAGCCAGGCTGCGTAACGACGGTGATGTAGGCCGAAGGCAGGGCAGCAGGCCCGGTTGGGTTGATGGGCGTGATCACCGGCCGATACTGATTGCCGCAGCCCGCGGCGAGAGCGGCAATCCCGCCGAGAACCACCGCCGCCATCGCGGCCGCGGCCGCTGGATAACGATGCGCGGTAGCCAGATGATGATGAAGGATGCTGCCGGCTCTGCGAACGGTCCGGTTCAGAATGCCGCTTGACCGGCGCGAAAGCCGATCCAGCCATGCCATGCTACGCATTCGCAAGTACCCGACTCCTCCGCCCGGCCAGCGTTCGGCGCGGGTTCTGCTGGTTACTGATAGAAAGATGATTGTACTGTACGCGAGTGGGTTCGTGTCTTGCGCCGGAAAGCCGAATGACGGAGCAGAACAGGGAGCATCGTCGAGCAGGGCCATCAGCGCTGCGTTGGCAGTCGCAGGCGGTGCTGCTGGCCATTGTGCCGGTGGCCGCGATCTGGGTGACGCTCGAAGGCGGACAGGCGTGGTACGCGCGGTCTTTGGTGCTTTGGTCGGCGGCTGCCATCAGCGTGGTTCTTGCCGCGCTGGTTTTCCTCACACGCGCGGCTACTCTGGGCGCTGCCATTACTGGCGCGATTTTCACCGCAGCGCTTTATCTGCAGACGCCTGGTTTTCACACCGCTTTATGGCCGTTGCTCGCGCTGCTTCTGCTCACTTTCGGAGCCACGCGCTTTGGCCGGCATCGCAAAGAAGCCCTCGGTGTTGCGGAAGCCCGGCGCGGACGCACCGCATCCCAGGTTGCGGCTAATCTCGGCGTCGCTACGCTGGCTGGCATTCCGCAGATCATGGGGCAGTTCTCCGATCTCGTCTTCTTGTCCCCACGATTCACGCTGGTGCCCATGCTTGCCGCCATGGCTGAGGCAACCGCGGATACCGTCTCTTCCGAACTGGGTCAGGTTCTCGGCGGCGAGCCGCGCCTCATCACTAACCTGCAGCGCGTTCCCGCCGGCACTGACGGAGCTGTGAGCCTGGTTGGAACGCTTTTCGGATTCGTTGCAGCTGCTGTGGTCGTTCTGGCCGGACTGGCCGTGCTGCCGTTGCATCGTCGCGACGGCATGATTGCCTTCGCTGCGGGAATCGCCGGAACGCTGCTGGACAGTCTTCTCGGGGCGCTCCCCGAACGCCGCGGCTGGCTCAACAACGACGCGGTGAACGCGCTGTCGACTTTGGCTGCCGCAGCGCTGGCGGCCTGCGCGCTCCGGTGGCTTTGAGCCGGCCTGCAGCTCTTCGCCTAATGCTTCTCGACTTCGAACGGATAGATGGTGACCGTGTCGTAGGACATTTCCATTGTGCCGCCGCCACCACCGGGACTGACTTCAACGGCAAACTTTGAAAGCTTCCATCCATTCACGATGGTGGTGGATGCCGCGGTTCGAAGCCGCTCTTCGATCGGCTCGGTGGCTGTCAGGTATTCCGGTACGGCAGCGGTCAGGGTGGAGATGGGTGCTGGAAACTCGATGTTTTTCTTCGCCTTGAAGTCGTAATAGCCGCGCGCATCGGTGTTGTACCAGGCCACGATGTGGTCGCCGAGGCCGGATTTGTAGATGGTCTGCAGCAGATCCATCACCTGGGCATGATCCGAGTCGCTGAGGTTGTTGAAGGCGATCGAGCGTCGACAGCCCTGGGCGAGCATGAGGGTCAAAACGGACAGGGAAACCAGCCATCGTGCAGCCGGCCTGGTCATCGTTCTCTCCTTCCGGGTTCGGCAACCATAGTACGGCGAGCAGAGGACAGGGCGCATTGCACAGGGCACAAAAGCACCCCCCTCCCCCCTGGGTCGGGGCTGTGGCAAGTTATTGCATCCGCGGGGCTTCTGGGAGGGCTGTTTTGGACTGTGGCATCCTCCTGAAACCAAACGATTTGGCGCAGCCTTTTGGGCGGGGGAGGGGGTGGGTACCGGTAGCCGGTAGCCTGTAGCCTGTGGCCTGTATCCAGGAGCGGATTGGACGGAAGCGCGTTCATGTGTGCCGAAAAGGAAAAGGCTCAGCCGTTAGGCCGAGCCTTTTTTCTTTTCTTACCCTATAAGTTCAGAATAGCAGATTGAGAGACTAAACCGGCCAAAATTCTTTGAGGGTATAAGGATGGAAGTCATGTGGAATCAGGGAGAAAACTTTCGTACCGTACGAGAAAAGCTTGACAAGTTTTCCACAACAGCCGAAAACTAGCTGGGAGCTGGGAGCTGGGAGCTGGGAGCTGGGAGCTGGGAGCTGGGAGCTGGGAGCTGGGAGCTGGGAGCCGGGAGCCGGGNNCCGGGAGCTTGGAGCTGGGAGCGAAACGACTCATGATTCCGCGCGGAGCCGGCGCAGTTCGTTTTCGGTCGTTTCGATGCTCTTGAGGATTTCCGGCAGCTCCTTTTCGGCTTTCTCCTTTGCCCAGGGATCCGCAATGCGAGACCGGATGGTCGCTTTGAGCCGTTGCTCCCGCTGCCTCGAAATCGCGAGGAAGGTCTCCAGCTCAGCGATCTGGCGATTGGGGTCCTCGGCCATGGATGCGCCTCTACGGCCAGGTGGATTCTGCGCCACCGCGCAGGGTTGCATTTACAAGAGGGCCTCTCGTTACTACCTTGGTTTGAAATTGTAAGGCGGAAGGGGAGATCGTGCCTTCCCACATCGGCCAACGACGGGCAGGTGGTGGCCACCCTGCTCGACAATGAAAGCCGGGCCGGGAAAAACGGGGATCGCCGGACGTACGGACCGAGTCTATCCCCGACGTTGATGAAGGCGGAGAGTCATTCCTGACGGACGCCTATCACCCTATCTTCGAGGTAGAATCGACCAACCAATTTATCCCAGTCATCGAATTCGGGGGACTGCGATGCGTCTCGTTCGTCAGCATCTCGCGTCGACTTTCATTCTGTATCTCGCGACTCTGATCCTGTGCCTCGGTCTTCTCCGCCTGGCTGCTCAGCAGGCGGGGGACGGGAATGATCGTTCTCTCGCCGCCCTGCGGCAGAAAGCCGAGGCAGGCGATGTGACGGCCGAATTCACCCTGGGCACGAAGTATTACAGCGCTGGAGACTATAAGGAGGCGCTGGCCTGGTTTGGCAAGGCGGCGCAACAAGGCAATGCCCCCGCACAAATCAATGTGGGCAGCCTGTTTGCCAATGGCATGGGTGTCTCGGTGGATTACGCGCAGGCGGTGGCCTGGTACACCAAAGCCGCCGAGCAGGGGAATCCGCAGGGGCAAACCGATGCGGGCTACATGCTGGCCAGTGGGCGGGGCGTCTCACAGGATTACAAGAAGGCCGCAGAGTGGTTTCGCAAAGCGGCGGAGCAGGGCTACGCACCGGCCGAAGACTACCTTGGCAATATGCTGGCGAATGGCTGGGGGGTTGCCAAGGACCCGAAGCAGGCGGTGGGGTGGTACCAGAAAGCGGCCGCCCAGGGCTATGGGCTGGCCCAAAGCAGCCTTGCCGAGGCCTACGCCTCTGGAATGGGCGTCGCCCAGAACCCTGCGCAGGCGCAGTATTGGTCGAACAAGGCTTCCAGCGGCCACTCGGACGACGAAGCCGACACGCAGTGGGTTGGCCTCGAGATGCGCACTGCGGCCGCGGTGAATCCGGAAGCTCTGCCGCAGCCGGCCGCGTTGAGCAGCTCCGAGCCTTCTCCGGACCTTCCCCCCTCGATGCCCACCCGGGGCGTGGTGGCCGAGGCTGCCGACTTAAGCCCCGCATCTCCCGTCGCCATTCCCCACAATTACGCCCTCATCTTCGCGACGGACGACTACACCCACTGGCCCGCGCTGACCAACCCGATCTCAGACGCTGATGCCGTGAACCAGGCTCTGACTTCGCTTTACGGGTTCCACGTCGAAGAAGTTCGCAACCCCACGGACGACCAGATCCTTCGCAAACTGAGGGAATATCTCCACCGGAGCTTCGAACCGCAGGACCAGCTGCTGATCTTCTTCTCCGGGCACGGCTATTTCGACACGGACCTCGGGAAAGGATTTCTGGTTCCGGCCAACGCGTTGCGCATCGAGGACGACATCGGCCACCGTTCGCTGCTCGCGCACGAAACGGTGATGGATTACGTCAACCGCATCCCGGCGAAGCACGTGGTGCTGGTGCTCGATGCCTGCTTCGCGGGCACACTCGATCGCAAGATCGCCGACAGCGGCCTGCGGGGCGACATATCCTCGGACCCCTACGCCCACGCCAGCCTTCCGGAACTGCTTGCCCGCAAGGAGCCGAAGCGCACCCGCCGCTACATTACCTCGGGCGGTAAGGACTTCGTGCCGGACGGCCTGCCCGGTCACCACTCGCCGTTTATCTCGGCGTTCCTCGTGACGCTCAATCAGGCGGCTGACCGCAAGGGGTACATCACTCTCGACGGCATCCAGGAGGGCCTTAGTACTGTGAACCCGGAGCCGCGGTGGGGAGATATTGAGGATGACAATGATCCGGGGGCTGATTTTCTGCTGCTCACGCCTTCGGCTGTTGCGCAACTCAGCAAACCCAAGTAGGGGCGCAAGTACTATGGGGGGTGAGGTGAGCATCGGAAGGCGCAGACCATGATGAACCTTGCCATCGGCCTGGCGGGTTTCGTCGCAGCGGTACTCGTCCTGCGCACCGCGGCCTATCGCGCCATGGCGCGGGAGCGTCAGGCGCGCAGCCTCCAGGGACAGGAGATCGATCTGCACATCCGGACCGACTCGCCGCAGACGGATTTACCCTGCGTCCAGGGAGACGTGGTCCGCATCGGCAGGGTTGCCACACGGTAGCTGGCCGGATACCCATCTTGAGCTCGCCCGTTGCTGGGGCAATAATGAGTCCAGAATTCAGCCGTGAGTTCGAAGGACCTGTGCTTGGCAAGAGTGCTGCAGAGTCAGTCGCCTGCGGTTAAATCATATAATTGCCAGTGCTTCGGCAAAGAACATTAGATATCCGAGATATCCGGAGTCGCAAGCTCCTCATTCACGGAGGGAAAATGATTGCACGAATCTACGTCGCTGGACCCTATACGCAGGGCGATGTCGCGATCAACGTGCGCAATGCCTACGAAGCCGCGGATCGTCTCGCGACTCTCGGCTTCGCCCCCTTCGTGCCGCACGCGACCCACTTCTGGCATATGTTGTTTCCACGACCCTATGAGTTTTGACTCCAGCTGGACAACCAGTTTCTACCGTTTTGTGATGCCGTGCTCCGGATTCCCGGAAAGTCCAGCGGGGCAGACAAAGAAACTGATCTCGCTCAGTCTCTTGGCATACCGGTATTTACCGAGATTGATAGTCTTGTGAGGCATTTCGAGTCGCGCCAAAATGCCGGACCTGATTAGCCGTGAGCATCGACCGGAGTAAGGCAATTGAGCGATCCGTTGACAGCGTCGCACAAATATATGCGATTGTAATCGGTCTTGCGCTGACAGTATCCGTTCAGACCCTTGTCGTCGGTACGAATGGAGCAGTAGACCTAAGCTGCGCTAGGCTTCTGACTGGGACGCCAGCCTTCGTTGCA
This sequence comes from Acidobacterium sp., assembly GCA_003152415.1. GTDB lineage: Bacteria > Acidobacteriota > Terriglobia > Terriglobales > Acidobacteriaceae > Palsa-343. Next base: position 346 of record PMAD01000081.1, on the reverse strand, counting down.
TTTCTCTTCACACTCGTGCCGTTCTGGCACGGCATGAATCGGCATTTGGACCGCTCCTATTTAGAAAAAGGCGGCCACGTAGCTCATGGAGCCCTCCTCTTTGATTGCGCAGTTTTCTTCATCGAAGCCAGTTTTCTGCTGATCGCCGGTTGGTAGCTGCGAGCCGGGCTCGTCAGCTTCTACTGCATAGGGCTTGTGCTTCTAATCGACACGATCTGGGGCTCTATCTCCCACCAGATTCATTTTCGGGGTCAAAAGTCTCACGTTGTTAGGTGGGCGATAATCAATATTGTTGCTGGCTGCACTGCATTCCTCATCGTGATCGTGAAGTTCCCCATCGAGGACA
>PMAD01000327.1:12643-14982 GCA_003152415.1 Acidobacterium sp. | reverse complement strand
AGCTGATCGACGAGATCGGCCTGGGTCCGCATACTGCGGGCCAGCAGAAACTTCAGGAACAGATCGGAGAACGCGTGCTCCTCGTGCATCACCTGGATCATTTCTTCGCGTTCGATCCTGAGTGCGGTGCAGGCAGTGATGGAGGTGGCCGTTGCCATGCGCAGGCCCCTGCCGCCGGCGAGTGACTCCTCGCCGACGAAATCACCGGCGCCGAGCAGAGTAATCGTAGCCTCTTTCCCATTCTTGGAAATGACGGTCAGCTTCGCGCGACCCTTCTGCAGATAGAAAATGGAGTCAGCAAGGGTTCCCTGCGAAAAGAAGACATGCTCTGGCTTCAACTGGACGATTCTGCGGCCCAGTCCGGCTTTGGCCAGAAAGTCATCGACGCTGAATGCGGTGTTTAATTGCTCATCCATTTATGTGATCTCCGGCCGCCTCGACGGCGAGCTGCAGGGCAAACTCATGTGCACTTACGGAGTGCTCGTGAGCCCGCCTGGTGAGTTCGTGAGCCGTCAGATGATCCCCTGTTCCATGGGCCGCGGCCGCAGCCGCATGGGCGTGGGCTGCGAGGTTGTGCAGTTCCGCGGCTCGATCGTGTACGCTCTGCGGCATGGTGTCCCTGACCTGAAGCGAATTGCTCGGGTAAGAGTACGGCTGCCCGNNATGCGGCTGGCTACGGTTTTTTGTCGTCAGCAGTGTGACCGCGTCCATCCCGGGTTTCGTTTGACTTGAAGTTTTTGGGTGCGGGTTTGGAGCGGCCCTTATCGCCGCTCTTTGGCAGTGAGCCCTGGTAGCCGTGCTGCGGATCGTAACGATTATTCACCTGGCCATTGAAGTGTTCATCTCCATGAAACCATGGTCCGACGCCGATGAAGGCACCGCCCGTGAACCACTCCGGGCCGTAGTAGCCGTAGGGCGCGCAGCTATAAGGAGAGTAGTCAAAGTAACCATAGGGACATGAGGGGGCGACTCCGATGTTGACGACCACCTGAGCCTTTGCCGCGGGAGTAGCTGCCGCGAGACAGATTCCTGCAACTGCGGCTAATGCGAAAACATTGAACTTCTTCATAGATTCACCTTGCTAACTTGTGACAACTTCGTTTTACAGCTGGGCCATTACTCCGACTGGGGTCCTGGGGGAGGGAAATTCGCTTACCAATCTGAGCGGGCTTCAAAACTCCGAACGCCGACGTCCTTGCGCTCCCGTGCAATTGCTACCATCGCACCGGCAGACGCTGGAGTCTGTACTATTCTGCTCACTTCCAGGAATGGTTCAGCGCTGGATATAACAGGCACGCCATCCCATGCCTGTTGTTATCACTGGCAAGAGCGCGTCCAACCTAGAAAACAAACATGGCGATGCCGGCGGCAAACATCGCGACCGTGGTGATCGCGACTGCCGCGAAACTCAAGCGCGAGCTGGGCTGACCCTGCATCAATTTCTTGTCCGTCGCCACAACCAGGATGGCAACCAGCAGGAAAGGGGCAAGCAATCCATTGATAACCGCCGTCCAATAGAGCGCCTTCACCGGGTTGACCCCTGCGAAATTCAAAACGACTCCCGCGGCGGTCGAAAGCAGAATCAGCGTGTAGAACCAACGCGCCTGTTTCAGTTTTCGGCTCAGGCCCTGGCGCCACCCCAGCGTTTCCGCGAAGGCGTATGCCGACGACCCGGCGAGAGTCGGAATGGCGAGAAATCCGACGCCGACGATACCCACAGTAAACAGGGTTGCTGCGAACCTGCCGGCGAGAGGCTGAAGGGCTTCGGCGGCCTGGCGGGTCGTCTCAATATGGGTAAGGCCGTGGCGGTTGAGCGTGATCCCAGTGGTCAGAATGATGAAGAACATCACCATATTCGAGAAAAACGAGCCGACGCCTACATCGATGTTCCTCATCTCCAGTTCCTCGCCCGATGCTCCCCTCCGCATGGCAAGGGTGCTCTGGCCGGCGGCCTTCTCTTCTTCCACTTCTTCGCTGGCCTGCCAGAAAAAAAGATACGGACTGATCGTCGTACCGAGAAGCGCCACCAACATCGACCATTCAGCTCCGCTGTGCGGGATGGAGGGCACGAAGGCAGAACGTGCGACCTGGCGCCAGTTAACTCCAACCACGAACGCGGTGACGGGGTAGGCAAAGAGCACAAGGACCAGCCACTTGAGCGTGTTCGCGATCTGTTGATAACGGAGCCAGACCGTGGCGCATGAGATCAGGACAGCAAAAGTCACGACAAATATGCGTGAATCGATCCCGGACAGCATGGCAGCGGCATCCGCCATTCCGGCGAGATCGGCGCCAATGTTGATCGTGTTGGCCATGAGCAAAGCGATGACGAACACGTA